>JACPJV010000008.1 GCA_016187395.1 Candidatus Aenigmatarchaeota archaeon | reverse complement strand
GACCAGAAGTGCAAGCGCAAGTCCTATTACGCTCAATACCAGATAATAATAAAGGGCACTGTTAGGTGTTATATGACCGCTTGGTATCGGCCTTTCAGGCCTGTTTACCCTGTCGATCTCTGCGTCAAAAAAGTCATTGATGACATTCCCTCCTGCGCACAGAAGCAGCCCTGCAAGCACAGCATAGACCAGTTCTGCGTAAAATCCCAAAATGCCTACCACAAGCGCGCCGATAATTATGCCTAAGACTGTCAGGGCGCACACGTTAGGCCGCGTAATTTCAATGTACGGATTCATAAGATCACAATATTAATCTAATTTCCGAAAGGAAAGATATTAAAGATGATGGTGAAAATCAGATATTTAAGAATCTGCTGGAAAGTATAGCAATGATTTCATCCTTTGTGTCTAACTGGAGCGGCACTCTGATAAGCTATCCTACTGAGAAGCCGCTGATGAGCCATATCGGAGAGGGCGAGCTGATAGCCGCACTTAGAAGGGCTCTTACACGAGATTGAATACGATGAGATGTACAGGGCATTTAATGAAGGGGTTCTGAGATACGTTCCTCTGGACGTGGTCGAAAGGCGTGTAAGAGAATACGCTGAATCAGAAGAAACTCAGGCAGAGATAAATGAACCGCTTCTAAGACATCTGGCAGATGCAAAGAAAAAACACGGCTTTCCTGCCGCTATACTTTCTGCCAGTTCACGCCTTGGAATTGAGCTTGCGCTGCAAAAAATGGGCTATGGAAAATTGTTTGACAAAGTAGTTGGAAATGATTTCAGAGAAACGCCTCAAGGCTGCAGATTTGACCTTCGGATAAGGGAGAGGGATAGAACCCGCCACTTGGGAAAGCTGATAGGTGATTTTGGTGCTAAACTTGAAACAACAGCACTCATGGATTCCAGGCAAGACTTACTTGCTATAGTCGGATATCCAATTCTTTCCCCTTATGCCTACGCTGATTCGGATGAAAGGATGAGGTCAGAGCTAGGGAGGCAAAGAGATCATAGAGAACTGGTGTTTGCAGAAGAGCCAAGCGACTACGAGCGCAGAGGACCTTTTATAGTCGGCGACTCGCTTGATTTTCAGGCTATTTTGGAAGAGCTGGCAGGAGAACCTAGCGCCTAACTTAGTGGGATTTCGTAAAGGCATAGTTTTGAGAAAGAAATAAAATACACAACAATTGGTTTCATTAATCTATTCAATCACAACCGCCGCCCCGATAGGCGCCTGCATTGCTTCTCCGAGTTCGTTGATGCGGTCTTCTATCAGACTGAGGCGGCCCATGATAGGGGCGATGTCAGGCTTTGATGGCATCTCTGCTGCAGGAACTTTATGCCCTTTCATCCGGTCTTCAAGATCTTCTTTTGTAACAAGGTCGGGATATCTCTTGTCAATAGCCTCTGCAAATGTCTCAAACTCCCTCACAACTACTGCATAGGCTCTTTGTTCAATATCCTTTTCAAGGCTCTCCATGCGCGCAACCATTTTCTGCATCTCGTCCGTGAACATTATTTTCCGGGCTTCGTCTGCAACTATTTTCTGCATGTTTTCTTCCATGTCAATTATATGCGTGTCCAAAAAGCGCTTATAATCCTCAAACTGCTTTCGCAAGTCGCTTTCTACGTCAACAGATATTGCCCCCGCTGTCTTGCCGGAGGCAATTATCTGCTCTACCTGCTCTTTCAAAACGGACACCTGCTGCGCAAGGTCGCCTCTTATTTTATCCACGTGATTCTTTGTCGGCGTTGTTCTTTCAAGATTCTCAAGCTGTGCCTTGAGGAGCTTTGCTTTTTCCATTTCTATTTTCATATCTCTCATCTCATCGGATAATTTTGCCAAAAGAGTATTTGCAACTCCTTCTGTCATTCCAGGTCCTGCCATCGAGGACAAAATGCGATTTTCAACGTCCTGCATCTGCCTTTTCATCCTCGATTCTACAGAAATCAGATTCTCTTCCAGATTCTTTATCCTCGGGTTTAATGCCAGGGACTCTGCAGGCATTTTAAACCTTGAATTTTCTATCTCCTCCATCTTCTCTTCCAGTACACGCAGGCTGTCCCCGAATCTCGACGGCACCTCGACGAGCGATGTTCCGCGGCTTTTGACAAGCTCTACTTCAAGAAGCATGATTATATCCTCCAGAGACTTCAGCCTCCCTTCCAATTTCTCTTCTAAAGATTTTATTTTTCTTTCTACGGCAGCCGGCGTATGGGATTTCAGGTGCTCTGTGTGGCCCTCCCCGGATTCTACCTTTACCAAACGCTTCTCAACCTCGAAGAAGTTGAGCCGCGCTTTTGTATGAAACTTCTTAATCTCGTGGAGATCATCACGGATTTCCTTCATCTGTGACGCAATGTTCGCAGGAACGTCCACGTTCGTGCTTTGCGGCAGGGCACCTACCGTCCCGGATTCTATAGAATTTTTCATTGCTTTCCTTTCTAACTGATTCAAGCTGTGAATAAATATCATCGATACGGGCATTGAGCTGGCCTAAAACCTTGTCGATGTTTATGAAATTCTCGTTTGCCCTGTGGTACAGCTCTTCAAAGCGCGCCTCAATGCTCTGCTCAGGATCAGGCATGGAATTATTTCTCTGGAAGAATATTAAAAGGGGAGATATTTTCTATAATGCCATTTCTTTTCTTGTAGCGCTATAAATATTTGCCTGCCAAATATAATTCGGTGAGCTGTTGCCGAAGCTGATCGTTGGGATAGACCCTGGAGACAGAACAGGGCTGGCTGCTGTTGACATTAAAACAGGCGAGATTTTTCTTGCCACCCGGGTGGGAGGCGAAATAGAAGAGGATGTTGTGATGAAAATAGCGGAACTCGGGGATCCTGTTATTATTGCGTCGGATACTTCACGTGTTTCGAAAAGAGTGTGGAAAACCGCAAAATCCTTCAACGCAAGAATATGGAAACCGAGACATAACATTCCGGTGTATGAAAAAATCAGGCTGACGAAAAAAATAAAAACAGGAAACAGCCATGAAAGGGATGCATTAGCAGCCGCTCTTTGCGCGAAAAACCATTATTCAAACCTGTTCAGGAAGATCGAAAAGAAGATGAGGATGCATGGCATGGAAGAGCTTTCAGAATCCGTGAAAGAAATGGTTGTGAGGCAGAAAGTGTCTATCGCAAAGGCGGTAGCAATGGTCCAAAACTAGCTGATGTGGGTTCTATTGTTTCCTGAGCGACAAGTCCTGAGGTTTGCAG
>JACPJV010000007.1 GCA_016187395.1 Candidatus Aenigmatarchaeota archaeon | reverse complement strand
CTGATTAAGGATGAAAAATTTATAGAGGCATCGCAAAAAGCAGAACATCTTCTCAGGCAGGGAAAAGAAAACCCGAAGCTGGCAAAGCTGCAGGAGCTTGTGCAAAGAGAACTGGAAAGAGAAAGGCGCATAATAGTCTTTGTCCAGTACCGCGATATGGCAGCCCTGCTTCATAAAATTCTTGGCAAGGCAGAAAGCGCGCGCCCTGTCGTTTTCATCGGCCAGCAGAAGAAATTCGGCAGGGGCATGAGCCAGAAGGAGCAACTCGATATCATACGCAGGTTCAAGGAGGGCGAATTTAACATTCTTCTGGCGACATCCATCGGGGAAGAAGGCTTGGATATAGAGGAGACAGACACCGTCATCTTTTACGAGCCCGTGCCTTCAGAAATCCGCTCAATCCAGCGCGCCGGAAGAACTGCGCGCACTCGCCCAGGCAAGGTAATTATCATGATGGTTAGAGGAACGGCAGATGAAGCATATTACTGGTCCGCATACCACAAGGGGCGCAAGATGCAGAAAATGCTGAAGCAGATGAGTCTGAAATGAGGATATTCATGATTGCAAATCTAAGCAACCGCAGCTTTCCTGCCTTCCAGAATTGTCTCCACCAGTTTTACCGCAGTTCTGCTGGCATCCAAAATCTCAATTTCTATCGGCTTGCCGTCTTTATTGTAATGAGTAATTATATTCTCCTTCTGCTCGCCGAAATCCGGCTTCTCCTTGCTTAAGATTATCATCAGTATGTCCGTCTCCGGGTCGTATTTATATTCCATACCTACCACTTCTTGCCTTATATACAGTCACAATCCTTTTAATTGCTTTGTTTTCCTCGATTACAATCCTCAGGACATAACCGTCCAGTCTCTTCTGATAAATCTTTCTGCCCCTGTATCCTTCAAAGGTGCTATCAGGATTGTTGATTGCATCCATTAGCAATTTTTCAGAAACATTGTATTTCTGCATCCTTTCTCTGGCATGTCCTGAAATCTCCATAATTGTTTATTGATTTCGAAGAATTAAAGTGACGTTCTTCTTTATCGCCTATCTTATCTCCCCTCTTTCCATTCTATTTTCCACAGCCTTGTACATCACATAGCCTATAAGTCCTCCGATAATCGGCGCCACAATGAATATCCACAGGTTGCCTAAGGCAGAACCGCCCTGCAGCAGCGCAGGGCCTATGCTTCGCGCCGGGTTCAGGGAAGAGCCTGCAAGCGGAACTCCGATAAGATGCGCCACAAAAAGATAGCCGCCTATAGCAAGACCTTGTGTGCTTTCCCTTGCTTTAGGTGAAGTGGCAAAGAATATCACAAAAAGGAACAGCGCTGTAAGCACAATCTCCAGTACAAACGCAGATTGAACAGAAAAGAAATCAGGGACATTGTTTGCACCGAGTCCGTGTCCTGATAACGAATAAGCAGGCATGCCCGATAAAATCACAAACAGGACTCCGCTTGCAATCACAGCGCCAACAATCTGCGCAATTATATAGCTTATCGCGCCTTTGCCGCTGATCTTGCGCGCCGCAACCATTGCAATAGTGACAGCAGGGTTCACGTGGCAGCCTGAGATGCGGCCAATCGCATATACAAGAACCATCAGCGTGAAACCAAATGCAAACGCAATCGCGAGCAGTCCCATGCCACTGCTAATGAGCCCAGAACCTGCAAAAACAGCCGTCGCCGTGCCTATGAAGACCAGAACGAAAGTTCCTATTAATTCTGCTATTACCGCCCTGGAATCCACGCCCTTCGGCATAGGTTAGAATAGAGTAAATTCCTTATAAAGCTGAATATGATGAAGACC
The DNA here is from genome assembly GCA_016187395.1 of Candidatus Aenigmatarchaeota archaeon. Taxonomy (GTDB): domain Archaea; phylum Aenigmatarchaeota; class Aenigmatarchaeia; order GW2011-AR5; family JACRAC01; genus JACPJV01. The sequence continues at coordinate 4,436 of JACPJV010000007.1, read as the reverse complement.
GATACTCCGCTGTCTAAAGGTGGAGGTTTTAGGAGGAGGCTTCCGAAGATGAGAAATAAATCTTAGTGAAATTTTTATAAATCCTTTCGTTTATGCTGTTTGTGCCTCAAGAAGAGCCTTTTTATGAAGGACGTTGCTTGCGTTCAGGATTTCTACGCCGATAAGCTTGCCGTCCTTGTCAAAGTCAAGAATAATGTCTTCATTTAGCTCGATAGTCTCTTTTACCTGCCCCTCCTTTATAGGATGCTCTATGTAGATATAGGCCGCATCCACATCCTTATCATATTCGAATTTCATAATCATATCACCGTGATTACCTTTATATAGCTTTTTTCTTCGATGAAAACAACCTTGATTTCTTTGTTGCCATCTTCTCCAACAGCCACTTTTCGGCCTTCGTATGATTTTTTCACATATTTTGGATATCGCAGCACATGCTCAGCTTCCAAAAGACTTATTCCTCGTTCTTTCATTCTTTTCTTGGCGTGTTCGGAATATACAACATCCATAATACCAATAGAGATATCTGAATTTATAACTTCCACTTAATGGCTCTGTAAAGCCAATTAATAATGAAAAAGGCAGCCGTCCAAAATTCCAGAAGGGTATCCGCTTTATCCTGAATCGAACGTCCCCTTGGGCGTGGCCACTCTTTTTGGAGACGGTACCCTTGTCTTCTTAATTGGATATGCACCTGCTGTAACCTTGCAGCGTCGTAAACTTGAAAGACTCCTTTCTACTTCTTCCACTTGATCGAGCACCCTATCGAGGGCTTCCATTGAATGCTTACATCCTTACCTTCAATTAATTGTTCTATTGCTTCCTTCATCTCAGCTGTCGTAGGTCTTGATCCGGGCGAAAGCGCGTCGTCAAATCTGCCATGATAGGCCAGCTTGAATTGTGCATCAAACAGGAATGGGTCAGGAGTGCAGCTTGCGCCGTATGCTTTCGCAACAGCCTGCGTCTCGTCTATAAGGTAAGGAAACTCTATGCCGTGTTCTTTTGCAAAAGCCTTCATCCCTTCAAAATCATCCTCAGGATAATTTGCGGGGTCGTTCGAATTTATCCCAACAACTGCCAGTCCTTTATCTGCAAATTCCCTGTGCAGTTCTACAATAGTTTCTATCTTGTGCTTCACAAATGGGCAGTGATTGCACATGAACACGACAAGCAGTGCCTTGCTGGTTCTGAATTCATTCAGAAAATGCACCTTTCCGTCCGTGCCTTTTAGCGTAAAGGATGGTGCCTTGTCTCCGTGCTTCAGCCTGCTATAATCAGATTCAAGTGCCATTCCAAAAATAATGCGCGTGTCTATAAAAATTGATTTTTTATAACCTGAAACCATTTATTTATATGAAAATGAATCGGACGGTCAAGCTGCTGATGTTTTCTGACATATTCGTCCTTACAGGCTTTGGGCTGATAATGCCTATACTTGCAATATTCATTAAGGAAACCCTTATCGGCGGAACTATTTTTGCAGCTGGAATAGCAAGCACGCTGTTTATTGTAAGCAAATCCCTTGTGCAACTGCCTCTTTCAAGGTACGTTGATGCCCACAAAGATAACGTGAAATGGCTCATTATTGGAACGTTCCTGATTGCTCTGGTTCCTTTTATTTACATCTTCGCGACAGATGTAAATCAAATCTATCTGGCGCAAATTTTCTACGGCCTTGGAGGCGGTCTGGCATATCCCACATGGATGAGGGTCTGGAGCACTCACCTGGATAAAAAACACGAAAGCTTCGAGTGGAGCCTGTATTCCACATCCGTAGGACTTGGGACAGCCTTTGCTGCTGTTATAGGTGCCGCAATAGCGGAATTTATAGGGTTTGCCTATACTTTTTTACTTGTCGGTGTACTGTCATTGTTAGGATGTTTTATTTTATTCGGATTGGAGAGGAAAAAGAAGAAATTAAAAAGAGTCGACGCATACGACTATCACAAACAGCGAAAATTCGTCCACAATAAACACTATTAAAGGTGCAAATATGGAAGAACCTTCTGTCGTCATCCATGCGGATGTCCATGAAAAGGATACTATCGTATCCAAAATCTTGCAGAAGCGCTGCGATGTCCGCTTTCACAAGCTTATTTCTGGAGATTACTGCCTGAGCAAGCGGCTTGGAGTTGAAAGAAAGACTGTCCCTGACTTCCTGCAAAGTATCATTGACAAAAGACTGTTTTCGCAATTACGCGAGCTGAAAAGGAACTTTTCAAAGCCGCTGCTTTTGATAGAGGGCAACGGCGCGGATTTGTACTCGTTGCGCCAGATGAATGAAAACGCAATAAGAGGTGCCTTATCATCAATAGTAACAGGCTACTCCATTCCAATTTTATGGACGCATAGCCCGCACGAGAGTGCTGAGATGCTTCTTTCTCTTGCAAGGCGCGAGCAACTGAAGCTGAAGAAAAGCACGGGTTTGCGGGAGAAGAAGAAATTCAAGAGCCTTAATCAGCATCAGCTTTTTCTCTTAAGCGGCCTGCCGGGTGTAAGCGATGAAAAAGCAAAGGCGCTTTTGAAGTTTTTTGGAAGTCCATCCGCAGTCTTCGCTGCAACCGATAAGGAATTGATGGAAGTGGGGGGCATTGGAAAAATTCTTGCAAAGCGTATCAGATTTCTGCTCAAGCGCAATTATGAGAAGTCCATTCTGGAAGACTGATTTTTAAGAGTTTCTATTCAATCAGAATCATGAGAATACCCGCATCACTTGCCCTTGTCTTATCTCTGTCATCTATCGGCTGCGCATCCCTTTCCAGCAGGCGCCCCTTCTCGTACACAGAAGCCTTGGGAAGCGGCGCGAAATACGAACCCCCAAAGGTAGTTCTTGGAACGCTCCTCCCGTCGTATCCAAGATATTGCAGCGCAGGAGATATTCCGGAATACATGGTATTTCACATCGAAGTTGGTGAAAGAGGCGAGCCCAGGATTACAGAGGTGGACCCGAAACCTGATAACCCTTGCACAATAGATTACGCACGGGAAGTAAGGGAAGAAATAGAAGGCAAGGGGAAACTGCGTGGATGGTTTTTCAGGCCTGCAGTTGTAAATGGAAAAAATGTTGCATGGAAAGACACGTTTATCGCATCCGCAAACACTTTTTAACCCCTGATTCTATATTTACGCATGTCATCCAAGAAATGGCGCAACGCAATGATAATACTGCTTCTTCTCGCAGGGCTTGCTTTTGCTGTCGAATATATAATGAACTTCTTTCTTGCATCAGCAGCCGTGCCCGACATAGGAATACAAGATCTCAAGGAAGAATTCACTTCCATATTCCGGATCGTAATTGTCGCAGCACTGGCAGGCGCGATTATTCTTGTACCCGTATGGATTTACAAATGGAGGAAAGAAAGAAAAGGAGATGAATATAAAGAACCGAAGAAAGGTGAATATACCGAACATGGCGAAGAGAAAGAAGAGGAAGAATAAATTAAGCTTCATAGTTGATTCCTACACCCATGATTTCTTCCAGAGTATAAGGCAGATATTTTGCATTAGATGATACACCCACTCTACTCGTTCCTGGTCTGCTTGGTTGCGATTCCGTCCTGCCAAGCCCTCTCGCCCTGAGGTCTTCCATCCTTTCCTTTGATCTTTCTACAGCATCTTCCGCTTTCCCGGCAAACTTCAGAAGTTCTCTTCTTCGTTCTCTTGCATGTCTGTTACCATACACAAAAACGACTTCGCAAAGCACAGAAACTGTAAGCATTTGCAATGCAGGCATTCCAAGTCCTTTTGACAAGCTATAAATGCCTAGCGCTGCTGTTCCTGCAGCTGCCGTGTGTGCAAGACTTTCAAAAATAATTCTGCTGTAATTCCCCGTCCTCATTGTAAAACTTGAGGGAGAAATTTATTTAAGCTAATCATCGAATTCTAGCAATGCTCCACACACGCACACTCTTCATCTCAGATCTTTGAAATCAAAGCCTAATGAATCTTCTTCCATCTCTTCGATATCCTTCGCTATAACTTTATGGGCAGGATGTTGCCTGTATCTTTCCAGCGATTCTTGATCTCTGGCTACGACAACAACCCCGTGCGTGAAACCTCTTGATTCCTTATGATAATTTTTTCCGACAAATACTTCCACAATTCCGTCACATTTTTCTTTGAGCTGTTTAACCTGCTTGAACGCACTGTCTATTTTCTTTCGTGTTATGCCTTCTTTCCATCTGAAGAGTGCAATATGTATGATGATTTGCTCTGTATTCTCCCCACCGAAATGAATGGACGCTTGCTGCAGCAAACGTCAGTTTGCCTTGGTGGGGGTTTCCTAGAGCAAAGCATGCCAAAGAACTTCGGTATCTTACTCCTCACTTCTATGAGAACTCTTTCTAGTTAATCATTACCACCTCTTCATTTAAGCTTTTATCTGTCTTACCACATACTTCTATTCGGGCTCATTGCCCATTATGCCTTTCGGGGGT
>JACPJV010000041.1 GCA_016187395.1 Candidatus Aenigmatarchaeota archaeon | reverse complement strand
GGCACTTCATGCAAAAAGTACTTGTGAATGTGTTTTTTCGCCGATTTCCTTTTCTTCTGGTGCTCCTTTAGGAATTTTCCAACCTTTTCTGCAAGAATTCCTTTTATATCTCCGCTTGTCACGGCGCCTGACCTGAACCCGCTTATGATTTTGCCGAGCTTCTTGTCGTCAGGCTCGAACAAGCTTCTCAGATAAATGCAGGCTACGTCCACGTCAGGATTGCCGCCATGCCTCTTATGTTCCTCAAGTGTCGCTGCACCTCCGCTGAATGCCTTTCCGATTTTTTTCCGCGCATCCTCAGGCGTGTCTGTTGTAAAAATGGCAGAGTCTGGTATGCTAGCAGACATCTTGCTGTCTATGCCCTTCAGCCCGGGCATGAATGTGTTATGAATAGCCGCAGGCTTGTAATAGCCGAGCCTTTCAGCCACGTCCCTTGCAATCCGCCAGTATGGGTCCTGGTCTATTGCCGCAGGTATGAGCACTGGAACATTTTTGCCCTTCAGCACAGAAGGAAGAAAGCACGTCGCGATTTGCATCGAAGGATAAAATGCCATGCCGACATTCGTGCTGTTGTCGAAACCAAAAACAGCCTTTGCAGTGGAAAAAGTGGTGAATCTCGCAGCCTTCACGGCGATTTTGTACATGGTATTCGCGTAGTCTGTGTCAACGAACAGAAATGTTTTTTTGGGGTCAAATCCAAGCGCTATGAATTCCAGCGCGTTCTCGTAAGCAATTTTATTCGTATCTTCGAGCCCTAGTTTTGCGTCTGCCCCTCCCTTCAAGAATTTCTCGTCGTCAGTTATCTGGAAGTAAAGCTCTGCGTCAAAAGCATCCTGCAGCCATTTGCAGAAAATCCACGGCATCAGGTGCCCTAGATGAGTATCACCGGAAGGCCCCCTGCCCGTGTACAGGGCGAATTTCTCGCCCTTCTCATTTTTGTCAAGCAGCCAGTCCAGGTCGCGGTGCGAGAAGAATATGCGCCTTCGCAGCATGAAATGGCTTTCGCCTGCTGCCTTCTCAAGCCGCTCCAGCAGCTGCGACGTAATGTGGCTTGTGCCAAACTGGCTTATCAGCTTCTCGTAATCTATATGCCCGGAAACCTCCCACGGCGTCACTTTCATCGTCATTAAAATCATCTGTAAGAATTCTTTTAGATCGCTAATTAAAATAACTTCTGGACAGGCAATTTTTTGTTTAGCAACCCAGAGCATCCAGATACTTCCTCATAAGCCTCCCCAGATTTTCCACATCTTCTCTTTCTTTCGGAGAAAGTCTGAAAAAAACTCTTTCTGCATTTCCGGGTCTGGCATTTTCCAAAACCCTTAGATGATAAACCATATCAAGCTGCGAATGATCGTAGCCAGGTACCCAGGGAGTTTCCAGCATGTCAGCCGACGCTCTTTCTATTCTTGGCTGAATTCTTCCTTCGTTTCTTGCCAGTATCGGCCTTAAGCGCCGCCACGTCTCTGATTCCACATTTCCGTCTCGCTCCCAGAAATACGTCCCTGTGCCTGAACTACAAGACGGAGGACGCTGCTCCTCTCCGGTTATGTACTCTAATAAAGCAAGAGACAGTGCTGTATGAAATACCATAGCGCTTGCAGGATGTCTTTTTCCCTCAACAGCTACGTAAGCGACAGCTCCCAAAATCTCCTCGCTACCAATGGGGTTTCCCACTCTTGCCAAAGTTGCGGCTTCCGGCATTGCTATTAATTGGATCGGGAATTATTTAAGAGTCTTTATATCCAGCTATCAATAATTATCTATGGCACCCTCCGCAGAACTGCAGCAGAAACTGTCGAAAACAGAAGGGTGGAAATTCTACAGGAGCAAGTGGATCCAGAGAAAGTATCCGCTGAAGGATTTTGCTGGCGCTATAAGATTTGTAAACATTATCGCAAAAGTTTCCGAAGAAATGCAGCACCATCCGGATATAATGGTGCAGAATTTTTCTGAAGTTATTGTGAGGAGCATAACACCTTCTGTCGAAAATCTTACAAGCAAAGACTTTGAATTGGCAAGGAAGATAAATGCGGAATACGACAAAGTGAAGTATAAGAAATCATAATCGCCTTTGACTATAAATCTGTTTATTGTTCAAGATAAAATATGCTGATTTCTATAAGCTGCACAATAAAGGAGTGTCAGAACTTCATTGAGGAAGTGTACGGTTTCCATAATGATCGCCATTTCAGTTTATGGGATATGATAAGCAACGTGGAAAGATTCGCAATGCGAGGATTGAAAGGGATAAGGAAAAATGACAGGGAGAAGGCAAGGCTGAATCTTCTGATATCTCTAAGCTGGTTCCTATCTGTAATGAACAGGTTGCACATAGACCTTGACGAAGAGGTGTGGAATCGCTTTCCTCATCTTTGTTCCTATTGCGCGGCATGTCCATGCACATGCAAGGAAGAGAAGGTCTTGAAAAGGCGTAAGGCTCCTGTAAACATGAAAAACCAGCCGAAAACCTTGGGGCAGTTTCAGGAGATGTTCGAGGCTATATATCCTCATGAAAAGCGCACAATAGATCACGCGGGCGTTCATCTCGCTGAAGAGCTTGGCGAATTTTCAGAGGCAATTTTAAAATTCAGGGGTGAACATAAAGACGACCATTTTAATGAAGTAAAAATTGAGGCCGCTGATGTTTTTTCGAATATGATGGGTGTATTCAATTCGATGAAAATAGATTTGGCCAAAGAGCTTTCCTCTATGTTCTATAACAACTGCCACGAGTGCCACAAAGCTCCCTGCGAGTGCAGCTTTGAGTTTATCTTGAAGTACGATTCATGATCTTCTGAGTTTGGATTTGTGAATGTATTTCTAAAAACTGATGCCATTGCTTCCATTTTTCCGTGTTCCGTCCAGTTCAGAAGCCAAGTCCTGCAATTTCGGCATCATGTCACCTTTCCTACCCCTGCGTTATCTTTATCGCATTCACAGGGCACGTGCTCTCGCACGCCATGCAGAATATGCAGTCCTTTTCCCTCGTGGGGTCAGCCTTCCACTGGCTGTTTTTCTCAGGTTTCAGCTCGCTCTGCTTCTTCATTTCCTGCGTGTTCGGGTCCAGCCAGTTGAATACATCTACCGGGCAGACCTGTAAGCAAATCCCGTCGGAAATGCAGAGATCGAAATCAACCGCCACAGCCCGGCCGTGAATTCCTAGTTTGCCTTCTTCTTTATTCTCCTCGCGCACCTCGTGCTCCTCGTGCGTTCGGACAACAGGCTTCTGCAGATAGTTGGGGTCTATTCCCATGTAATGAATAAGCACGCAACGTTTATATAATTTAAAACCTGCGAAACTTTGCCTATTAAAGCCTTGCCATTTTTCACTTTATCATGCCATTGCAAATTCAGGAAAGGCGCCCTGCAGAAAGGAATGTTGTCAAAATGCCAAAGAAAGGAATAAAAAAAATGTTCGCCGTCGTCTCAGGCAAGGGCGGCGTAGGCAAAAGCACTGTTTGTGCATTAATAGCCTGCGAACTGCAAAGGCGCGGCTACACGGTAGGAATTCTCGATGCAGATATAGGAGGGGCGAGCATAGCGCATCTCTTTGGCCTAAAAAAAGAACACTTGAACGGCTTCTTCGCCACGAGTAAAAACGGCATTCGCATTCTGTCCTTCGCCCTTCTTGCAAAAGACCAGGACCGCGCGTCTATCTGGCGCGGCCCGCTCATAACCAATGCGCTGAAGCAGCTTTACGATCGCCTTGATTTTGGAGAATTGGACTATCTGCTCATCGACAGCCCTCCTGGCACGAGCGACGTGCCTCTTACGCTTTACCAATATTACCCTCTTGATGGTATAGTCGTGACCACAACTCCCCACGACCTCGTTCGCGAGGTAGTTGCGAGGTCGATAAAGATGGCGCAGCGTCTTTCCGTGCCAATCTTAGGCATAATAGAAAACATGTCTCATCTTGTCTGCGATAATTGCAAAAAAAAGCATTTTGTTTTCGGCAATTCAAAATCTGCAGAGGTCGCCCGGGATGCTAACGTGCCTTTGCTTGCGCAGCTTCCTCTTGACCCGAAATTAGCAGAGCTTGAGGACAAAGGCCAGGTAGACACATATGAAAGCGCTGAAATGAAGAAAGCTGTGGATGAACTAATCAGATCTTCATCTTCCCAAGCAGCCATAGAATGAGTGCCTTTTGCGCATGCATTCGATTTTCAGCCTGGTCAAACACCATGCTCTGCTTTCCGTCTATTACCTCGTCAGTCACCTCATAGCCGCGCCCAGCAGGAAGGCAGTGCATGAATAGCGCCTTTGGCGCCTTCTTCATTAAAGATGCGTTTACCTGGTATGGCGAAAATTTCCTTACCCTCTCAGGCTTTTCTGACTCAGGAATCCTGTAGCTCATCCACGTATCAGTGTAAACAACATCCGCGTCCTTCACAGCCTCTCCTGGATTGTGCGTGATGTGAATGGAACCTTTCGCGACCCTCTTCCCCTTATTTACAACCTCGTTTTTCGGCTGGTAATTTTTCGGAGATGCCACTGCGATGTCAATTCCCAGAAGGGCAGACGCAAGCATCAGGGAATATGTCACATTGTTGTCGCCGTCGCCCACGTAGGCAATTTTTATTTTCTTCAGTGTTTTTTTCTCAGCAATGGTCATGAAATCCCCGAGAATCTGGCATGGGTGCTCGGCATTCGTCATCATGTTTATCACGGGTATAGAAGAGGCTTTTGCAATTCTTTCAAGCATTGTATGGTCGTAAAGCCGCAGCGCTGCTGCGTCGCAGTAGCGTGAAAACGTGCGGGCGAAATCTTCTGCGCTCTCCTTCTTGCCAACAGTCGATTCGCCTAGGTTATATGCAATCGCATGCCCTCCGAGCTGCGTCATCCCTGACTCGAAAGAAAGCCTCGTGCGCAACGAAGGCGCCTCGAAAACCATGAGCAGGCTTTTGCCCTTGAGCGTGCCTGCAAAAGCCTGCGGCTTCTTTTTGATTTTCGCTGCTGCATCTATAAGCCCGAGAAATTCCTTCCTGGACAAATCCAGCACGCCAAGAAAATCCCTTTTTCCTTTCATGTTGAACAAACCCACCCTGCACTTGTGAACTCACTTTATGAATTTCAGCTTCTTGAGCAGTGAATGCAGCTGCCTCGAAGCCTCCTCGCCTAGCTCGTAGCTCACGTTCGCAATAGGCTTGTTGACTTTCAGGATTCTTGAAAGATTTACAGGCGTCGCATCTATGACTGCGTCGCATTTTGCCCTGTTGATTGTTTCCTGCAGTTCCTTTGTCTGTCTTGTACTGTAGCCCATCGCAGGCAGCTCTTTTTTCAGGTGCGGATATTTCTTGTATAGTTCTTTTATTGAGCCCACCGCATGCTTTCGTGCGTCAATTATTCCGCAGTTATACCTTCGCGCGGCTATAGTGCCGGCACCATAGGGCATGCCGCCATGCGTTATAGTAGGCCCGTCCTCTATCACGATCACTTTTTTGTTTTTAATCAATTCAGGACTGTCTACGGTAACCGGTGACTTTGCCAGGATTATTTTCGCCTTCGGGTTCGTATTTTTTGCATTTCTGATAACTGTTTTGATATCCTCCCTCCTCGCCGAATCAACCTTATTGATGATGACCGCGTCTGCCATTCTCAGGTTCGTTTCGCCAGGATGATAGGCAAGCTCATGCCCCGCCCTGTGAGGGTCTGCCACAACAATGTATAAATCAGATTTGAAAAACGAGAAATCATTATTTCCTCCATCAAAAATAATAACATTTGATTCCTTCTCGGCTTTTCTTAGAATCTTTTCATAATCAACTCCTGCATAGACAACGAAGCCTGCATTTATATGTGGTTCATATTCCTCTCTTTCCTCAATAGTCACCTTATTTTTCTTCAAATCTTTATAGTTTGCAAATCTTTGGACAGCCTGTTTTTCCAGATTGCCATATGGCATACTATGCCGAATTATCGCGACTTTCTCCCCGTGTTTTTTCAGCATTTTTGCAATAGCCCTCGTCGTCTGGCTCTTTCCGGCGCCTGTGCGCACCGCACATACTGATATTACCTTCTTTTTCGATTTCAGCATCGTGTCCTTCGGACCAAGCAAAACAAAATTCGCCCCGCACGAAAGCACAAGCGAAGCCTTGTGCATCACGTATTCATGAGAAACGTCAGAATACGCGAAAACCACATCATCTACTTTCAGCTTCCTTATCAGCTGCGGCAGTTTTTCTTCGGGATAAATCGGAATTCCCTTCTTGTAGAGCCTTCCTGCCAGCGAAGCCGGGAATTTCCTTTTCTCAATCCCGGGTATCTGCGTCGCCGTGAATGCCACCACATTGTAGGCGGAATTGTCCTTGAAGTGCATTAAGAAATTATGGAAATCCCTTCCGCCAGCGCCCATGATGATTACGTTTTTCATCGCCATCAAAAATCCTAAGAATTGCCACCATTAATAGCTTTTTTCCCTTCATTCATTATAACGCCCAGACTCAAAGATAAAAACTCTTCTTTCTCATTTACCTGATGGCAAACTTTGATTTTATCAGCGAAGAGTTGCGCAATTTGAGGGAAAGCGGCCTTGAATGGAAGAAAAATATCTTGGAAGGCCCTTCAGATCCCCGCACAATTGTGAACGGAAAAAAAATGCTTGTCATGTGCTCCAACAATTATCTTGGTTTGACAACACATCCTAAATTGAAAAGGGCAGCAATAGCTGCTATAGAAAAATACGGTGCAGGCGCAGGCTCTGTTCCTGTAATATCAGGCACGATGGATTTGCATGTAAAGCTGTGGAAGAAGATCGCAGAATTCAAAAATAGCGAAGCTGCCATCTACTTCCAGACAGGCTTCGCGACCAACGCAGGATGCATACCCCAGCTTGTCGGTGAAGGCGATGTTGTAATTAGCGATGAATTAAACCATGGCAGCATTATTGATGGAGTAAGGCTAACAAAAGCGGAGCGCAAAATTTTCAAGCATAAAGATATGACAGACCTAGAAAAAGTCCTGAAGGAATCGCAGAATGCGCGAAGAATTTTGATTATAACAGACGGCGTCTTCAGCATGGACGGCGATATCGCGCCGCTTGACCAGATTGCGAAGCTAGCGCAGCAGTACGGCGCCATGACCTACGTCGACGATGCTCATGGCGACGGCGTACTTGGCAGGAATGGCAGAGGGATTGTAGATCACTTTAATCTGCATCGTAAAGTCGATATAGAAATGGGCACCTTCAGCAAGGCCTTCGGCACCATAGGCGGCTACATTTCAGCAAGCCATGATATTTGCGATTATATGTGGAACAAGTCCCGAACGCATCTGCTCAGTGGCAGCCATCCGCCTGCCACAATCGCAGCAAGTATTGCAGCATTAGAAGTCGTAGACGAAGAGCCGCAGATTGTTCAAAGACTATGGGACAATACTAGATATTATAAGAAGACTTTGCAAAGCCTTGGCTTTGACACAGGCGTTGCAGAGACGCCTATAACTCCGATCATGATCGGCGACAACAATAAGGCGCAGGATTTTGCAAAATTATGCTTTGAAGCAGGCGTCATGGGCGTGCCGATAGTCTTTCCAATGGTCGCCAAAGGCACGGCGCGCATCAGAACAATCATCACAGC
>JACPJV010000038.1 GCA_016187395.1 Candidatus Aenigmatarchaeota archaeon | reverse complement strand
TGGGTGGGGCTATTCGACTGCGGCGAAGGTACGCAGAGGCAGATATTCCGGGCAAAGGAGAATTTCATGCGCATAAGTGATATTTTCATCAGCCACTGGCACGCTGACCATTTTGCAGGGCTGCTCGGGCTTATCTTCACGATGAACATGGAGAAGAGGCAGAAAGAACTGAGGATATACGGACCAGAAGCAGACAGGTGGGTTGATGCTATCCTGAACCTAGGCTATGCGCGCCTGAATTTTCCTGTCAAAAAGATAAACGTGGAGCATGAAGGAACGGGCGTGGAGACAATCTTAGACAGCGAGGAATTTTTGATTCAAAGCACGCCTGCGAAGCACGGGATTCCTGCTGTTGCCTACGCGTTTGTTGAGAAGCCACGGATAAAATTGGATAAGGAGCTGTTGAAAAAACACGGACTTCCAGCCAAAGGCGCGTTATACAAAGATGCGAAGGAGAAAGGCTATGTAATTTTCAAGGGCAAGAAGATCTCATTGGAAGAGATAAGCAAGTCAGAAGGAGGCAAGAAAGTTGTCTATAGCGGAGACACGCTGCCTGCGAAGACTATTATTGAACTTGCAAAAAACGCAGATCTGCTTATTCATGACGCGACATTCTTTGAAGAGGACTTTGAATCGAAGCATTCGACGGCGGATGAGGTCCTGGAGATTGCAAAAAAAGCCAATGCCAAAAGGCTTCTTTTAACGCATATAAGCCGAAGGTACAGCAACTACGAAGAATTAGAGAAGAAAATCAAAGACATTCCCAATGTTGCGCTCGCAAGGGACATGATGAGGATTGAAGTGTGACATTGCCTTTAAGAAAATTTCTATCTGATAACTGTCAGTGAAAATCATGAGATTTTACAGAACACTTGCTGCACTGGGGATAGTATTGGCTGCGGCAGGCTGTGCAAAACCGCCTGCGCCTGATCCGGAAAAGTATACTAGAAGCAATGCTTTATTCAGAACTCCTGGCGGTGATAGTATTGTGCTCGAGGATTCGGACAGGGATGGAATGGTTGATTGCATCTATAATATTTCAGAAGAAAATTCCATGACAGGCAGCCAAAGAATTCTTCTGTATCATGTGAATAAAGACCGATGCATAACTGGAATGAAATATGGCTCAATGGAAATGACAGAGCAAATGCGCCGGGACGCATCAGCTCTCAGGGAAGCAATAAATGGGTTTTCATTCAGTTTCGACACGGAACGCTTTGCTAGAAGAGAATAAGATGTTTCATCTTCGGTTTATAAATATCGGATATTTTATCATTCTATGAGCGAAGAGAAAGAGCTTTTTGAGAAGATTTACGAGAATCTGGAAGAGGTTCCGTGGAATTTTGAGAAGCCGCACGATGAGTTTATCGGACTGATAGAAAGCGGAAAAATAAAGCCCTGCAAGGCGCTTGACATAGGATGCGGAACAGGCAGTTATTCCATTTATCTTGCGTCAAAGGGATTTGATGTAGCTGGCATTGATACTTCTGAGAATGCAATAAAAATTGCAAAAACTAAGGCAGCTGAAGCAGGAGTTTCGTGCATTTTTCTAAAAATGGACTGGGAAGACCTGGATAAACTAAAGGAAAAGTTTGATTTCATATTTGACTGGAGGTTTTTCCAGGAGATCATTGAAAAGGAGAGAAGGAAGAAGTATGTGGAGCTTGTGAAAAAACTCCTGAACAATGGGGGCAAATACCTGTCTGTTTCTCACAGCGAGAAAACAAGGCTATGGGGAAAGGGCAAGATAAGGACACCACCTATAGGAACAACACTTTATTTCGCATCCATGGAAGAACTTGAGGTTCTATTCAGGCATAGTTTTAAAATTCTAGAAAAGAAGGAGATAAAGCTGCTTTCGCGTGGGTCTGGATGGGTGGCTGCGAACTACTTATTTATGGAAAAATCATCAGTATAGTCTAGAACCAAGTTGTACATCCTTGTCAGGTTGAATAAGTATGCACTCACCGTCTTTGTCAGGAACTCCCAGCGTCAGGACTTCGGATGTGTGTTTTCCAATCTGCCTTGGAGGAAGGTTTACAATAGCCAGAACTATCCTACCTATTAGCTGGTTTATGGAATAATTGATTAGCCGAGCGCAAGAAACTTTCATGCCCATTTCCTTGCCAAAATCGATTGTCAATTTGTGCGTTGTGTATTTTGCACCTTGCAATAATTCGACGTCTACAATCTTTCCTATTCTTATATCAATTTTCTGGAATTCTTCAAATGTAGCCATAAACCTCCTCTTTACCAAAAGCATTTAAGCGCAACTGCCCTGAGCAGAGATAAATCGTTTTGCGATATTTATTGGTATGAACTTTATCAGATATCCGCTAGATCCATTCCGCTACCTTGTTTACATCATAATCTTCGTATCGTCGCTGATTCTGGTGGATGCTGGAAATGCGCTTGGTTCCCCTCTATTAGTCCTTATTCTTATATACGCAGGATGGGACGTTGCGCAGAAGATCATAGCATCAAGAGAGATTGCAAATGCAGAGTGGATGCCCATCATTTCAATTGCCAGGGAAGGGAATGAGATGCATATAGGAATAGAAGAGCTGCAGAAGGGAGACATAATCAGATTTTCAAAGGGAGACGTTGTCCCTGCAGAATGCAAAATTTTGCAAGAGAAAGGAGTTGTTGTGAATGAAAGGCACATAGGCGGAGAAAAAGATGAGAAAAAAGATAAAGGAGATTATCTGAAGGAGGATTCTTACGTAAAATCAGGACATGCTACGGCAGAGGTCATATCTGAAAGAAGCTTTTCAAAAAGCGCAAATCTGCCGTTCTTCAAGGAGATCTCACCGTGGATTACGAGATCGTTTTCAATAGGAATAATATTTGCGCTTGTCACCTTCTTTGCAGGGGTATTGGCAGGAGCGGACGCAGTTACAATGTTCCTTATTTCTGCAACGCTGGTGATATTTTTCGTTTCTCTTCCTTCTTCAACAGCAACAGCATTGGCAACTGCAAAACTTGTCAGGAGAACTGCAGAGAAAGGAATTCTTTTGTCCAGAGCAGAGAATATCGTGAAATTTGCCAACGTTACTGCAATCATAACAGATAAAGAGGCGTTTACAACAGGTGTCCCTAAAGTGAGCAGCGTTTATGTTGACGGAAAATTGTTCTCGGTGGAGGGCGGCAATTTCACCCTTCATCAGAAAAGCGTAAGCCCGAAGAGGTACAAGGATCTTGCGCTTGCGCTGGCATGCGGAATGATGGCAAATAGCGCGGCGATAAGCCCTGTAAAAAGAGGCGAGCCTGATGAGATTGCATTGCTCGATGCTGCAGGGTTTGCAGGCATCAGCGATCTCAGAGAGCAGTATGAAATTCTTCAATCAGAGCCATTCAGCAAGGAAAAACAAAAGGCAACAGCCGGATACAGGATAGGGAACAAGGCCGTATACTATGCAAGGGGCTCTGTAGAAGCGATATTGAGGATGAGCGCGCAAATTCTCACAGAAGGGAAGGCAAAGAAGATTACGGATGCAGATGCGGCAGCAATAAGGGAAATAGCAAGAGCGCTGGAGTCAAAGGGCAGCAGAGTCACCGGTCTTGCTGTAAGGCGAACTCTTCTTGGAAAAAGGAACGTAGAAAACGATTTTCTTTTGGTCGGCCTTGCAGCGACAAGCAATACTGTTGATGAAAGAGCAGCAGACGTGATAGCAAGGCTAAACAAGGCAGGCATAAAGGTCGTCATGGCGACAGACCATGACAAGGAATCTTCTATGGTTATGGCAGGCAAGGCGGGGATAAAGGCAGATAAGAGCGAGATAATAACAGGAAAAGAGATAGAAGGGATGAGCGAGGAAGAGCTTCATAGAAGAGCACCATACTTTCGCATAATTGCGTCAGCAACTCCCAACTGCAAGGCCCGGTTTATGCAGGCGCTGCAAAGAATCGGACATTCTGTTGCCATAACAGGATCGCATGACGAGGATCTTCTATACCTAAACAGCGCTGACGCACCTCTCTCAGCTTCTCATGCGCCTGATTTTGTGAAAAAGGAGGCAGGAGCTGAGATGAAGGGAGGCTTATCATCTCTGGCGGATGCTGTGGAAGATGCGAATGGATTAAAAAAGTTTGCAGCTGATATGCTTTCGCATAGCATGATAGTTGCTTTTGCTGCGGGATTATTGGTTTTAATTTCATTCATATCACTTGGCGCAGGATTTTCTGCGGCTACGATATCCCCTATTCATTTAATGTGGATAGCACTGCTGTCTTCTATTGCAATATCAATGGCAGGTGTTTTTGGAATATCTTCAGGAAGGATAAGTGCATTCAAATCTTACCCTGGGTTTGAAGGCAGAAAAACTGCAGGAATAACATTTGCAAAAGGGATAGCAGTCATGATAATCCCTCTGCTTGCTCTTTTGTTTGCATCGCAGGCAGAAGCAGCTGCCTTTGCTGTGTCGTATATAGTCATCATAACCGCGCTGCTTACTGTTTTCATAAACAGGCTGAATGCAGCTGCCGGCGTTGTAATATCCCTGCTGATGCTCATAATCATATCACCGTTTGTTCCAGGATTTTCCATCTCGAATCCATATTCATGGGTTCTTGTCTTTGTAATTTCTGTTGCAATCGCGGTTGCGCTTGAGTCGTGGAGATTTCTCAGCCGCAAAAAAGCTGCAAGACAGATGAGGATAAGCACGATGCGCGTCTCTGCAGAAGGGTGGAAAGGATCCAGGATGGAATCCATTATCAGGAAGATGAAAGAGATGGGAAAAGCAGAATAGAAACTCTTTCATTGTATATAGCAAACCAACTTAATAAACGGCATGGCAAAGTTGGTTTGCTATGTGGGAAAGCACAAATGACATGTTCCGTTTCATTTGTGGTTTCACTATATATACCACTTCTAGACAAATTTCATCATGCCTCTGGATGTTTTCAGCATTTTTGTGATCGCAGCTATAACTATATTACTGGGGTACGTTGGCAATGCGATATTCAACAAGACCAGGGTTCCGGATGTGTTGTGGCTGCTTCTGTTCGGGCTTGCAATAGGCCCTATACTTGGAATAATAGACGTAGGCATTTTCACTGCAATATCGCCATTTCTGTCTACGATAGCGCTGTTGTTTGTCCTGTTTGATGCAGGACTTAACATGAATTTCTACCAGCTTATTCACCAATTTCCAAGAAGCGTGTTTATGGCTGTTGCAAACATGGTCATCCTCATATTTGCCGTAGGGTTTATCATGCACGTGCTTGCAGGAAACTTCCTTTTGGGAGCTCTGCTGGGTGCTATAGTGTCGGACACAAGTTCGATAAGCATTCTGTCGATGATAAGGAATCTTGACATTAAATCAAAGTCACGAACGTTTCTCGTTGTTGAGTCTGTCGTGACAGACCCGTTTGTGATCATAGTCGCAATAACAATAATAGAGATGATTTCTCTTGGGACATTTGGGAATCCGGTAAAGGGAGTGATAAGCTCGTTCTCTATAGGAGCGATGATCGGAATAGTTGCAGGCATAGCGTGGCTCACTGTCATGGACAGGCTTAAGGGAAAGCCTTTCGATTACATACTTACACTTTCTATTCTTCTGCTTCTGTATGTCTTTGTAGAAACGTCAGGCGGAAGCGGGGCTGTTTCTTCCCTTTTGTTCGGACTTGTTCTTGGAAACGGCGGTGTGTTCTCAAGATTCCTGAGACTATCCAAGCGCTACACGGTGGATAATATGGTCAAGAGTATGCAGACGGAAATATCATTCTTCATAAGCAGCTTCTTTTTCGTATTTCTTGGGATGATTGTTTCCATTGTATTCTCTTCGTTCATATTAGGAATAGCTGTTGCCGCTGTTGCTATAATTGCAAGGATTGTGACATCGAAAGCAGTATTACACAACTACGACGTACCTCACTTCGACAGGAATATAATTATGCACATTGCGCCGAAAGGGCTGGCAGCAGCTATAATGGCTGAAATTGCTGTGTCATCGGGCCTGGCAGGCACAGAGAATTTTATCGCAATAGTATTCACCGTAATACTTGCTACAACAATCTATGCAAGCATAGCTGAAAGGTTTATCATCGGAAGAAGGAACAACGGCCAGATGGCTTCAGAGAAGCCCGCAAAAGCAAGGCCGAGCCTGCACTGATCACAAAGCAGCTTCGTAAGGCTTTACAAGAAACTTCTTCCAAGTTTTTTCAATATTCGATTCATCAACCCTGACCTTATGTTGCATGGTTTCAAAGGCAGCCTTGGCTTCAAGCTTTGCCGGCTTGTGGCTGACTGTGACTATGCCATGGTCTATTTCAAACAAAGGCCATAAACCGATTGAAACAGCCTGCCTTGCTATTTCCACGGTATTTGAAGGCTCGCTTTTCCAGAGAGTAGGGCACGGCGAAATCACTTCGATAAAACGCAATCCTTTCATTGTTGCAGCTTTTTTGATTTTTGCTGTCATATCCTCGTAGAAGGCCGGGGATGCGGTTGCAGCGTAGCCGTGCAAACCGAGGTAGCGGGCGAACTGAATCCTGCCCGAAAGATTGAGGCAGATTACAAAGGCATCTTTTGCAAGCAGCTCCGGCAATGACGCTAATACTGTGGCATCATCTATAAAACAGAAATCGCCTGCTGCAGGCGGATTGGAAACTAAAATCATGCCTTGAGATTCCTTGAAATGACTGGCTGTGCTTAACGAGGAAAGCCACTGGGCGTGCACTGCCTCTCTTACGATCTGCCCTTGTTCATCCTTCTCAGCCTTTTCCAAGACACAGTCTTGCAGAATTTTATACGCCAATTGTACGCCGCAGCCGGGATGCATGCCTTAAGATTGGAAAGAAGGGTTTTTATATTTATGGCTCTGTATTTTTCAATGACACAACCACCAGCAATAGAATACAGAGGTGTAACATACCTTTCGCTGAGAGAGGCAGGAAAAAGGATTGAAACAACAGGAAGTGAAGTACGCAGACGCTATGAGAGCGGCGAATTTAAAGGAAAGGGCTTTGACGGCTATCTGTATGTAAGCGAAGGGAGCCTGACGGATAAAGAACAAAGAAAAGGGTGGATTAGAAATCTTGTTAACAGACTTTGGGAAGACCCGAATTTTGCGGCAAGACTATTTCATGATGTTTAATTTCTGCGTGATTCAATGTCTCTAAAGCCAACAGTTGAGTTGGAAGGAAAAACATACCTTACTACTGGTGAAGCAGCCAGAAGATTGTTTACTACACCAGCTACTATACGCAGATATTGTGACAGGGGACACTTGGAGGTTTGCAGGCACCCTGTAAATAACTATCGTTTTATATCAGAGGAAAGTGTTGATAGAGTTCTGAGGGAATTTTCAAAACCAATTATTGAACAAGATTTGGGATCAGGCGGAAAATGACATCGATGTTGCATTCACAGAAGAAAATTGCTAAGTATGAAACCTTTAAAAAGTATGCATGCATATTTTTTACATGAAATCGGAACATAAATTTCTGACGGCAAAGGTAAAGGTAGGCGCGCGGGGGCAGATAACCATACCGAAAGCCATAAGGCACGAGGATAAAATCCGGGCGCGCGACACGCTGAAGGTTACCCATCATCCCGGAGGAGAGATAGTGCTAAAAAAAATCGAATCCGAAAGCCCCGAGGAAAGAATGCTCGCCATTCTCAAGCGGACACCGAAGATAGACGCAGAGAAGGCGTGGCGCGAAATAGTCCGGGAAAGGGAGATGGAAAGATGATATACTGCGCAGATACGTGGTTCACGCTGAAATTCTTTGAAAAGGATGAAGGAGCGAAGGCTCTGATTAGGGATATCATGGAGGGAAAGCACAAGATTGTATTCCCGATGGTTACGGCAGCAGAATCTTACAAGAAACTGCAGCAGAAAGGAATACCGAAGCATGAAATAAACAATTTCTTTGATTCTGCAGAAAGCAGTTCGCATATGTTCATTCACATGCCTGACCGCGGAACAGCGGCTGAGGCTGCGCAGCTGGCTCTCACGTTTGGCACTCCCATGATTGATGCGTTCGTGGCAGCCACGTGCAGCATCTCAAAATGCGATTTCCTCCTTACAGGCGATGAGAAGCACTTTCACAGGCTTGCAAGAAAGCGTTATATCAATGTCAAAAACTGGTGAAGACCAAAAGGAGCGGAAGAGGAAAATATAACGGTTTTATTCTTTGGATGAGGAATTCTATCATGCGCCAGGGACGTGAGATATATTCTGACAAGTATGAGATTGCAATTAAGCTTTACAAGGAAGGTATTGATATCCCTGAAATAGCAAAAAGGCTCGGCATTTCTTACTCCGCCGCCTATCACTGGGTTAAGGGCATAAGGAAACCGGACACAGGCAACATCAAGGAGTTTGAACTTTTTCTAAAGGATAATGGACCTGCGAATGCGGCTGATGTAAAAAGCCGCTTTCCGAAACACAACGAAATCTTCCTGACAGCGAAGAAAAGAGGAATCATCATAGGAAGATATGAAATGAAAAACAAAAAATTCTTCGGCGAGAGCGCAACGTGGTATTTCCTGAAAGGGCAGGAAGACGAATTAAAGGCAAGAATAAAACAGATGATAAAGGAGTGGAAGCTGAGGAAGGTGAGGGAGGTTATGGGAGATGTGTAGGTATGATGCAACATAACAGAAGATTACCTCTCGGATAATTCGAGATATGTTTAAGAGCATTTCACTGCAATTAATGGTGTGATAACATGGCAGTTACTCTTGAGATAATTCATAAGGATCTGGAAGAGCTTAAAAAGGAGGTCGAAAACCTCAAGAAAATGATAGTCCCGGAGGAGAGGATA
>JACPJV010000004.1 GCA_016187395.1 Candidatus Aenigmatarchaeota archaeon | reverse complement strand
TCATTCATGATTTCTGCTATTTCTTCTATAGGCAACCCTGTTGATAACAGCAAAGACCTTTGTCTGAAACCCATATCACTCACTCCTCACGATCTTAGGCCCACTAGCGACCTTGCATATCTGCGATTGCCAGCCTTTCCCCTGAAGCTCACGCTGCACTTGAGATAGCTGTTCTTTGAGCGTAGCAATATAAACAACATTGCCCCCACCCTGCAGACAGTATGCAAACAAGCCTTGACTGCGAAGTTCTTCTACATCAAGCCAGCAGTTCATTATAGGCTTTTTTCGCACGCGCAGACCAACCTCCTCAAGTAGATAATGCGCATTGCGTATGTTTTCTTCAGCCAGCTCAAACAGCTGTTTTAAATCCTTATTATGCGCAGCTGCACGTATTCGTGGTATCCAATAATGATTCACATGTTCTACGCGGTTCCTGAACCAAGGATGCGTCCTGATAGCCGCATGAATTTCATCCGCTGTTATGCGTGAAGGGTAGTTGAATGTCACCGCAAGAAGCCTAATAGATTCCAGATCTTTATCAGAAAGAATCTGCACTCCATAGAGATCCGGGTGCGGATCCACGACAATCTCATTCATACCGCCATAGACACTTCGTATCGCACTTTCAGATCCTATCATAGCTATCTGTGCTAAATCATGCAGATGCATATCTGCCTGGGTAGCGTCGTTAAGAGCGGCAACAAGCGCAGCCATGCCGGCATCAGAGCTCCCTGACGAAATACTAAAATTTCTCGATTCTATATGCAAGCCTATATCAAGATCAGCTCTTTTCAGGAATTCCTTGACTGCCATGAGAATATCGCGCCCTCTATCTCCGCCCAACGGCTTGCCCTCGAAAAGAAAATTTATTCCATACTCCTTTGGCCTAACCTCTACCGTAGTTTCTGTCCTTATGCTTTCAAACTCATCAGTCACAGCCATACCCACAGTGTTATACATAGGCCTGCGATTTTCTCTAATTCCGCCGACAAAGACTACGGGAATGGTGGGAAAGGCAACAGCTGTTGATTTTTTCTTCATGAATCTCGGAATAAGAAAGTGCGAAAAGTTCTTAAAACGTTAAAAATTTAGTGCTTAAGAAAGCTCTCGAGTCAATCCAGTTTTCTTCCGTAGTCATCGTAATTTGCTTTTGGATACAACTTGTTTATAGGCTTAAGAGAAAATTCGGTTACATCCATTTTTGCTATCTGCTCTAATGTGAAAAAACCGATTTCTGTCGATTCCTCTGATTTTCGTATATTGCCAATAGGTTTTCCGCGGAATACGTGCGCCTTATGTCTATGACCTATTCTAACATCATGCGTATGAACAAGAAACGGTTTCTTCTCCAGCTTAGCTCCACCTACTTCCTCTGCTATCTCGCGGAGAGCAGCCTGATGGACACTTTCTCTTTTCTCTACATGACCGCCAGGAATGCACCAAAGTCCTTTTTGTGGCGAATGAGCCCTTTTTATGAGAAGAATCTCGCCATCTTTCTCTATAACTGCTCCAACAGTTTTTTCTATAATCATATTATCATCTCCGTGAACATAGAAAATTTATCTCCGCGGATATAAGACAGCGCCTCTTCTTTGAATTCCTTCTCCTCTTTAAGTCCAGGCTTGAACGATGCAATAAATTTATCCGTGCTTGTTCCCTTTTTGCCGGCTTCAAAACCCGCATCATTAAGATTCAAAGACCATTGCTCACCCCGCCGAAATGCATCAAGGAATTTTTGGCACCAGCTGAACTGATAATCAATGAGCTTTGCAAAGCGTTTCTCGTATCCTGACGGATGCCATTTGTTTATCCGCGCAGTCCAGTGTCTTGTTGTAGCTTCCATCCTGCCCATACCTGCGAAATCAGGGCTCTCTCCCATGAATACGGCGCGGCGGAATACTATGTAGGCGCCCAGTGCCTCCAGAAGCTTGTCTGCAAGGAATACAGAATAGCCAGCCTTCTTCTTTGGATCAGGATAGTGGTGCGCATGTATAGCCTCCAGAACTTCTTTGGTTTCTGTTTTACCCATATTCAATTCTTTCATGATCTCCTCTGCCTTTTTCATCGCGTCCTTCAAGGGGTCATATTTCTCTGTAGCAGGCCTGATTATATCATGCAGAAGACCCGCTGCATATGCCACTTGCTTTTCATGTTCAGTAACTCCAAGAATATCGCAGAACCATTTGGCGCCCTTTGCAACGCGAAGAAGATGGTTAAAATCATGAGATGCAGCGGCTTTTTTTGTTTCGTTCGCTACTCGTCTCTCAAGTTCTCTAAGCATGTTTTTATGAATAATGTAAAGATTTTAAGCAGACTATCGCGCCCGGAATCGCTTGAGCGTCCTTCGGACGCTCGGTTTGCATCTTCTTGCTGGCGTTCGCAAAGCTCACTTGCTCGGCGGATTCGCTTGATGGGCCCGGCAGGAATCGAACCTGCGATTTCCTCCGTGTGAGGGAGGCGTCATACCAATTTTAGCTTCCATAATATGCGTTTCGATAGAAACGCATATTTCTTTTGGAATTCGCCAAAACCTTTTCTTTCAAGAAAAGGGGTTGGCATTAGACCACAGGCCCTGTTATGCGCACATCATAACTATTTAGTGGCATGTAAAAAACCAAAAAAGGTCTTAAATAGTTATTATGACATGACTAGAGTAATGCCCCCTGTTCTCGATTCCTATAGAAAGGCACAAACAAGGTTAGGGTTGCCTCACTTCGAACAGCTGCAGAGCGTATTTCAGCTGGATATCGAGGAAGGGGATGACATCCATGATATCAGGAATGAAATTTCCAGCCGTTTGTTCGATTTCACAGAGCGTGTTATTGAACCGCTGCTCTGGAGCAACCATCACAGCAACATGATTGAAAGGGAGATGATAGCTGATATCGAGGCCGGGAAGATTTTCGAGGTATACAGGGAGATACAATCGCTTCGCTGGCGCAACAATCTCCTGACAATCAAGGCTGACGAAAGAAGCACGATGGAATGGATACGCGATTTGTGGCGATTCTGGAAAGATTTCGAGCCCCTGATAGAGGATTTGTGCATAAAATTTTCGGAGGGATGGAAAAACCTGAGATTCAAGGAAATATCCACAGAGTATCAGGGATGAAGCGGCACGTTTTCTTGCGCCACCGCACACCTTTAATACTTTAATGTCAAACAACAAATGCAGGTGCAACTAATGGGAAAGATAAGGACAAAGGACATAAAGGACGTGGCAAAGGCGATTTACGAATCAGATCCGGGATCGGTTTCAAAGGATTTTGAAAGCAATAAGCAAACGCTGAAGGAAATGGGCATTATAAATGAAAAATCAAAGCGGCATAGAAACCGCATAGCCGGATACCTCGTTCGCATAGCAAGAACAGCAGAAAGGAGAGGTGAGGTCCATGAGTGAAAGCCTCGTTCTTGTGGATGAAAAAGACAGGGAAATAGGAATCGAAGAAAAGATAAAGGCGCATAAAGAAGGGAAATTACACAGGGCATTTTCGATATTTGTATTCAATTCAAAGGGAGAAATGCTCATAACAAGAAGAGCCAAAAGCAAATATCACTGGAGCGGTTTCTGGTCAAACGCCTGCTGCAGCCATCCAAGACCAGGAGAGCCTTTGGAAAAGGCAGCGCACAGAAGGCTGAAGGAAGAACTGGGGTTTGACTGCGGCCTGAAAAAGGCATTTGATTTTATCTACAAAGTTAAATTCGAAAACGGGCTCTTTGAGCACGAATTTGACCACGTATTCATAGGAAAATTCGACGGAAAGCCATCTCCCGATAAGGAAGAAACCGATGGATGGAAATGGATTCCTCTCGGAGAATTGAAAAAAGAAATTGCAGATTCAGCAAAATACACGCCGTGGTTCCAGATAATGGTGAAGAAGATGCAGGAAATGAGGACGTTGAATTGAAAAGATCCTTTTTAAGCGCTTCTTATTCTTAGAGATTTCATGAAAGCCAGATCGCCTATAGGAATATTCGAGTTCGACGAGAAAGGCATAGTAAGGAACATAGAGCTGTTCGAAAAAGACCCGGAGAAGGCAGCAGAATACTTCATCCAGTCAGCTGATGATGGCCAGGATCAAATGAGGGAAAATTTCAGGGCATACGCATTGAAGCACTTTTCAGAGGAAGATCTGAATGCATTTATTTCTGAATTTTGCATTGCACTTTCAAAAAAAATGATGAGCGGTGCAGTAGGGAAGGATAAACTTATCATACAAGCATCCAATGCATTGGAAGAGCTTGTGAAGATATCGAACACGCTTTTGATGAGAACAGCAGAATGGTTCTCCCTGCATTATCCAGAATGCAAAAAAAACAATGAAACGCTTGCTGAATACATAGCAAAATACGGCAGAAGGGAAAACTGGCCGGAATTCAAGGGCAGCCTGGGAGTTGAGATTAGCGAGGAAGATGAAACTGTTCTGAAGACGTTCGCATCCCTGGCGTATGATGCGCACGAGCAGAAGAAAAGACAGGAAAGCTACGTGAAGATTGGAATGAAAAAAGTAGCCCCTAACTTCGCATCGCTGATGGAACCGCTTCTTGCAGCGCGATTTCTTGCAGCAGCAGGGTCCATGGAAAAATTAGCAAAGATGAGCTCATCGTCTATACAGCTTCTTGGAGCAGAAAAGGCGTTGTTTCGCCATCTGCGAAACAAAGGAAGATCTCCGAAATACGGCATGATTTATGTAAGCAACCTGGTTCAGAGCGTCCCGGAAGATAAGCGAGGCAAAGCCGCGCGTGCCTACGCAACAAAACTCATGCTTGCCGCGAGAATAGACTATTTTTCAGGCCGAGATGAAAGCGCAAAAATAAAGAAAGAACTGGAAGATGAAATCAAAATCATAAAAGGATGAATGCAGTGAGCGAATGGACGCGCCGCTGCGCGTCAGTTTGCCTACGCTGCAGCAAAACGGGAGGTGCATGGACGATGAAAGAATTATCAGATGGAATATTTGCAGACAAGGGAAAGTTGTATACAGAAAACCTTGTTCCGGGAATTAAGGTTTATGGAGAAGCTCTTGCAAAGAAAGACGGGAAGGAACTCAGGGAATGGGATCCTACAAGGAGTAAAATGGCCGCTGCTATAATGAAAAAAATCAAGACAATTCCATTAAAAGAAGGGTCAATAATTTTCTATCTGGGGGCAGCTTCTGGCACGACAATATCGCATTTTAGCGACATTGTAAAGAGGAGTGGTTTGATATACGGCATAGAATTTGCAGAGAGGGTTTTCCGCAACCTGATAGAAATAGCAGGGCAAAGAAAAAACATAGCCCCGCTTTTTGCAGACGCAAGGCTTCCTGAAAAATATTTTTGGGTAGAGGATTGCGACATAGTCTATGCAGACATCGCACAGCCAGATCAGACAGAGATTGCACTGAGAAATGCGCATATATTTCTCAAGAAAGGAGGGTTTTTGTTTGTTACAATGAAAGCAAGAAGTATAGACGTAACAAAAGATCCGAAACAGATATACAAGGAGGAAGCCGCGAAAATTAGCGGGAAAAACTATAAAATAATAGAGGTCGTTGATCTGGAACCTTTCGAGGACTCGCATGCTATGATCGTGGCGGAGAAAGGTCAGTAACCTTCCGCCGCTTTGATGAGGTTGTCTTTGAAATCCTTCCACTTCATTTCAGGCACAGAAAAGCCGCTTGCAGCTTCATGACCACCGTACGATGCGTTTTTCGCTCCTGCAAACGCTTTTTTTAAAATATTAACGGTATTCATCTTCCCTTTTGTTCGTACAGACCCGACCACATTTTTTCCATGGCTTCCGTACGCAATGACGATTTTTCCAGGATTCTTTTCAGATATCATCGTTGCAATATTGGACCTTATGCTGTACTTGCTTGCGCAGTGATAAAGAATGATGTTCCCATGAATTTCCATATTCTCCGAGGCGTTGGACATTTCTTTCTGGATCTCGCCTTCAACTATCGCCGCAGCCTCAATAAAATCTCTTTTCTGCGCAAGATCGTCTATGCTGTTGGAAGAAATTATAATGTCTACAATCTGGTCGCAGGAAAATCTCTTTGATACCCTGGCAGCTTCCACAGAGCCGCAAACAAACCTGTAGGTTTCGATAGGGGCGATTTTCAAAGCCTTTTTCACGACATCCTTTGAATCGTCTAATACGTAGTCGCCAACAACGCCCAGCATTGCAATCCATTCGTCCGGTTCCTCCTTCATAGTCGATAGCAGGCTGTATACCAGGTAAGAAGCAGACTGGTAGGTCTTGGGGTTTTCAAACCTGGGATTCAGATGCAAAATCCCGTGTGAGTTCAGGTCGCGAACAATCACGTGGTGGTCTATCACAAGTATCTGCGCTATGCCTTTCAGCTTTTTTATTATATTTGGTTCGCTGTCCATTGCCATATCGACAAAGATTATAAAATCAGGCAGTGACGTCTGCACGCGCCTCAAAAAATTCTTTTCAGGAGGCATCGGCTGGAATATGATATAGGGCTTGTTACCCTTTTTCTCTAGATATTTCTTCATCATTGTGCACGATGCCATACCGTCCATGTCATTGTTGTAAACAATGATAACCCCGTGCTTAGGTTCAATGCTGTTCAGAAATTCCGCAGCCTTTTCATAAAGATTCATATATTCCACCTCACTTCGTCTTAGCGTATGTTATAGTGATTTTACTCCCCTCAAAATCAAGTTCGATTTTCTTGCCATCCTTTACTTTTCCCATACTTCTTGCACCCACGTTTTTCTTTATTTCATTTTCATAATCAGATGCATCAAAACCGCTTATTGATACGTCAACCTTATCATTTATGACCAGCCCCTCCTTTTTGCGGGCTTCCTGGACGTGCCTTATTATCTCGCGAACGCACGCTTCTTTCTTAAGGTCTTCGTCCATTTCTGTATCAAGCCACACGTTAATTCCAGAACCCTGTTTTTGCCATTCCCTGCTGCCTGTTTTGACGCTCTTGACATTGGAAAGTCTGCAAATGACGTCGCCGAATGTTTTTACAGCGTCTGCTGATTCCTTGCCTGCAATTATCTGCCTCAACGGCCAGCGCAATTTTATCTTCTGTTCATTTCTTATTGCATTCGCCAGTTCCGATACCCTCAAAGCCTTGCGCATCCTACCCTCCATTCTTGGGTCGGATTTTCCGATTTCTGGCCACATAAGCAGGTGGATGCTCTCAGCAGCTTTCTTATTAATGGGCTTGATGTAATCTTGGTAAAGTTCTTCCGCAAAAAAAGGCGTAAATGGCGCAAGCATTCTGCATAAAAATTCGCTTACTGTATATAACGTGTAGTAAGCAGCCTTGTCCTCGCCTGCCAGAGGCCATACGCGATCTCTTATCAATTTTATGTAAACACGTGAAAAGTCATTCACTGCAAAATCTTTGATAAGCTCTGTGGCTCTATGGGGCTCATTGTTCTGCATGGCCCCTGTAACCTCTCTTAAAACAGAGTTCATCCTTGACAAGATCCATCCGTCTTCTTCTTTCAACTTTATTTTTCCAGAAGCTCTTGGAACATATGTCTTCACAAAATTCAGCGAGTTTTTTATTATGCCCAGGGAACGGTTTACCTCCTCCATGTCTTTCCAGTTGAAGAAGAAGTCGTTCCAGGGCGGGCTTGTTAAAAGGTAAAAGCGCAGCGCATCAACAGGAAACCCCCTTTCAGCGACATCGGCTGGGTTGACTATATTGCCCCTGCTCTTGCTCATCTTTATTCCATGAGCATCAAGGACAAAGCCGTGCAGAAGAATATGCTTGAAAGGTGCCCTTTCGAAGAGAATTACAGAGCTTATGAGCTGCGAGTTCCACCACCCCCTGATTTGATCAGGCCCTTCGATGTTAAGGTCAGCAGGCCATAGCTTCTTGAATTTTTTCGTGTTCATAGGCCATCCAAGCGATGCCCAGCTTGCAAGGCCCGCATCAAACCAGACGTCCAGGACATCAGAAACCCTGCTCATGGAAGCTTTGCATTTTCTGCACCTGATCTTAATTCTGTCTACAAAAGGCCTGTGAAGATCCTTAGGCGCAGAAGGTGTATGACGATGCGAGGATGCAAACTGCGCGTTGCTTTGCAACGCGCCATTCTTTTCACAGATCCATATTGGAAGCGGTATGCCCCAGTATCTCTGCCTTCCGATAGGCCAATCCCCCAAAGAATCGAGCCAGTTTTTGAATCTTGCCTTCGCCCAGACAGGTTGCCACCCTGTTTTCTCATTTTCTCTCAAAAGCCTGTTGCGTATTGATGTGACCTTGAAGAACCATTGCGGTATTGCTATGAAAAGAAGGGGAGTTTCGCATCTCCAGCACGTTGGATATTCGTGAGAAATTTTTTCTCTTGCAAGTAAATAGCCACGATTTTCCAGCTCTTTTATTATAGTTTCGTTGCATTCCCTTGCATGCAGGCCTTTCAACTTTCCGTCTGTATATCTTCCGTCAAGGCCAACAAATGAGATTATTGGCAATTTTTCCCTCTTTCCGACCCTGAAGTCTTCTTGGCCGTGGCCGGGAGCTGTGTGAACAAGTCCAGTGCCTTCGGTCAATGATACAAACTGCTCGCTTGTCACTATCCTCCATCCTTTCCTTGCTATTTCCTTTGCATTCGGCACCCAGTCTTCAAGGGGATTTTCATATTCCAGCCCTTCAATTTTTTTGCCTTCAAACTCTTCTATTATTTCATACTCTGTTCCTATTTTTTCCATGACATTTTCTACGAGATTCTTTGCTATGATTAATATCTCATTCCCGGCCTTTACGCGTGCATAACTTGCATCAGGATGAACCATAACTCCTGTATTTGCGAGCAGTGTCCACGGAGTTGTTGTCCATATGACTAAATATTCATCCTTGCCTTTGACTGAAAATTTGACGTATATGGAAGAATCATCCAGTGTTTGGTAATTTACCTCGTTATAAGCAACAGTTGTCCCGCAGTGCGGGCATATGTGCACAGAATAGACATCCTTGAACAGAAGCCCTTTCTCGAATGCTTTCTTGAACGTAAACCATGCCGATTCAATATATTCATTGGTTAAAGTGAGGTAAGGATTGTCCCAGTCCATCCATACGCCTAATTGCAAAAACTCTTTGTTCATCACTTCTATGAACTCCGTAGCGAATTTCCTGCATTTTTTGTTGAATTTTTCTATTCCAATCTTCTCAATATCACCCTTGTTTTTTATTTTTAGCAAAGATTCAACCTTGTTTTCAATAGGCAGGCCATGGGTGTCGTAGCCAGGCTGGTCCCATACGTCTCTGCCTTGCGCACGCCAGAATCGGATAAAGCAGTCCTTCAATATCTTATTCAGTGCAGTGCCCATGTGTATATGTCCTGTTGCATATGGCGGGCCGTCCAAAAAATAAAACGGCTTCTTGCCTTTCACAGCCTTTTTAGCTTTCTCGTAGATTTTGTTTTTCTCCCAGAAATCCATTATCTGCTTTTCCTTACTATTCAGCATAAAATCACCATCTATAGGCATGCCCGAAGCAAAATACTTCCAAAGCAAAGCTAAAAAGCATTTAGCGGCGATAGTTTAAAGAGACGCTGCCTTGCGAAGACAAGGCATGCATTCGTGGCCGCGGTGGTGTAGCCTGGCAGCACAGAAGCCTGTGGAGCTTCTAGGGCGAGTTCAAATCTCGCTCGCGGCCCTCACTTCATCTCCCCGATTTTATCAAGTATCTCCCTGTACATCTCAGCAGAGAGATAGAATCCGAGGTTAATCAAACTGCCCAGATGGCTGATTGTCTCCTTTTTTGTGAGCGCTTTTTTCTCCAGAAGCTTCAGAAGCACGTATACAGTTCCGTGGCTTTCTATGCCAAATGTTTCCGCCACGTCGCTGGCATAAATTTCATCGATAACGCATATCGACTTCGTTTCCTTTGCCACAGCAAGGACTTCCATATCCGCCTTGCTAAGAAGCGGAATATTTGAAATGGCTTCCCTGGGTTTTGCAACAATAAACATTTTATTTCTCACGAGCCCTTCTATATACACCGCCTCAGGCTCATTCCTCTCAATGCCTTTGGTTACAACTTCTTCGTATACTCCTTCTGGTATGAATTTCTTGCCTTCCAGAATTTCCAATTTTTCGAGTATCCGGAGCTTGCCCAGATAAATGAGACAGGAAGAATCAAGGACATAGCTCATCGAAACGCCTCCAGATCCCTTTCAACTACCCTGTCCTTGACCCAGATTATTTTTGACTCTCTTATTTTGGCGACGAAGGACCACACATCCATGCCGGCAATCTTTGCCGCGCCGGAAACAGTTGTCCTTCCATCAGCCAGAAGCTTTAGCGCATATTCATCTCTCCACTCCTGCAAAGACCTGAAAAGAAGCCTTCTGACAGCCGCAGACCTCTCCAGATGCTCCTTTTTCATATAATCTTCCAGTTCCTGCTCCAGATTCTTTGGGATCCTAGCCGACACCATCACTTCTGTCATGTTGTATACAATGTATACAAAAGGATTTAAAGTTTACATTAGACTGACGCTGCGAGGCCTTTGAGAAATACGGCTTATGCCTTTAGAGACCCCTACCCTTATGCCTTCGAGGTGCTTTCTGCAAAAGACGCAGGAATCCCAGCGGTGGTGGCCTTCCTTTTCTTAAAGAAATTATCACGAAACAGCATATGAAATAGCTACCTCTAAGTAGCGTAAGAGTGAAAGCTTTAAATAACTTTCCTTTCTATGATATAGGGTCGCTCTGCGGCCCTAAAGAAGGTGAGATGCATGAGCGAAGATGTGGATATATCCGAAGAAATACTCTCACAGGCAGGCGCAAAAAGAACGGTTACAATACACACAGGAACTCCTGTTGTAAAATTGAAAGGATTAGAATTCTATGTCTACCTCTATGCTCTTGAACAGCCAAGAAGATACAAAGACGAAAGAGGACAGCCTGTAGAAGGCGAGAACACAATAGGAGTGGGTTATGTGGGAAAAGATGAATGCATAGAAGAAGGGACTGGAAGAATCCAGGAAACAGTGCAAGCATGGAAAGGAGAATTCCCAAGACTAAGGCGGCAATACGGCGCAGATTTCCCGAATATGGCACAGTATGAATTTCTCAGAAGGCTTGATGCCGACAAAGAAATTACAGCAGGTGAATATCTGATGGGAAGGGCAGAAGCTGAGCAATGGATCAGAGCAAATTTATTGGGCAGGCAGAGTTAGGTGATTGAATGGTGATGGTGCACGAAACGAAAAGACGAACAGTGAGAGATGTCCAACTCCGAGGATGGCTAAATAGGGATAATAAGACTGCTGTTTATGCTGTTCTTTGGAATGGCGATTTAGTACACGTGTATGATATCGAAATAAGTAGGGATGTAGTGAAAAGCAGGACTGTAGTGGAAGTGTACGGATACAGAGATTCGTTAAATTATCGGACATTAGTTGAGAGAACTGAAATACCGATTCGCAGTAAGAAAGGTGATGGAAGGGCATTAAGAAAATTCTGCAAAAGATTACGCGAGGATATGATGTCTCAGCAGGTTCTTTATGAGGAAGAACACCCCGTCAATGGCAAGATACTGTATCAGACAGAGGTGGCAGGGTATGGCGATGAAATCCTGCCGCCAGGAACGCTTGATGCGGAGAGAATGCAAGGCATGCGTGCGGAAGAACCCGGGGAAATCAAGGGAGATGTTGCACACCCCGAATATATGGATTTCATAAGAGAGCTCCTGCCGCAGGCAACAAGGGTGTACATAGGAGGCGTAAAATCAGGTATTTTAGGAGGGGCTTTGGAAGGCGAACATCTGAGCAGCGAAAATGCAGATTTGGCTGGTAGAATAGCCAAAGGAGAATCCGGGCTATACATGGTTCTGGAGTTCAGAAACAGGGTTTATGTTGCCATATCGCCGTTCGCAGACAATGCAGTCTATGCGACAAAACTACTAGAAGAGCTCTACAACGACAAGCAGACAGCCATGAGAAGTCCCGAAGTTACCAGAATATGCAGGCAGGGAAACTGGATGGAAAGAGTGAAGGAATTTGCAGGAGAGGGTGAACAAGAATGAACGAACCTGGGATTATCATCTTGAGCCACAGAGATATAGAGTATGTAATTAACGCACACGAAACCCAT
>JACPJV010000042.1 GCA_016187395.1 Candidatus Aenigmatarchaeota archaeon | reverse complement strand
CGCGCCTTTGCAGCGCCGTGCTTTCCCGGCCTTGAAATATCCAGGCTGGCAACTGTGCATGGAACATCATCTATAATAACGTAACCTCCTTTCTTGAGCGACTTGATTTCTGTCGGCTTCTTTTCCATAACCAATCCCTTTTCGGAATGCGAATGGACGTTCCCGCAGGAACGTCAGTTTGTCATCTTGGAAAGAAAAGGTCTTGGTGAACCCCAAAAGAAATGGCGACCTCTTCTTTCGATTTTCCTTCATTTACTTTCTTCTCTTCTTCCAGTAACGAATTCGATGTCCTGCTTTAATACGGTCTTGCGATTAGAATGGCGCGCCAGGCGCACGGACTGCTCTGCTATGCTTTCAATATATTCCTCTATAATTTCGCGCATTTCTTCCAGCGCTTCCCTAGAAACACGCCTGATCCCTATTTTCTTGGTGATTCTGTCAAAAGGAGTCATTGGAAGAGGCATGGCATTATCTTCGAAATCCTTCTATTTAAAACTGCAGTGAAGACTCGCATAGGAGCAACAAAATAAATTCGAGTACAAAGGACATTCAAACTATTCAAACAAGGTTATGTAATCAATACAGGCTCCTGTGGTTGCGAAGCTTCGCGGAGGGGCCCTTCCAAGGACTTTCGTCTGGCCTTCAAAGTTTATGCTGAGCCTGCCGTCTTTGTAGGCGAGTTCCACGTGGTTTCTCATGCCGGGCGTGTATGGAATCCCCCCGATCTTTTCATCGCCTGCAAAGAGAGATGCTGTGCCGCTGCCGTCAGATGGCTTGGCAGCCACACGATAGTTTCCAGCGTCTATAGTGACCTCACGGTCGAAATATACAGATGCGTTCTGCCACGTTTCCCTGATCGGAGGCAGCGGTATAGTGCCGCAGTACTCGCCGTTGTTGATGCCCCAGCCAGGAGGCTGCGGTATTCCTGCCTCGCGCAGCTCCTCTTCGGTTTTCATATCGATTTTTTTTGGGGTGCTCCGCCACTGAGTATAATAAGGGCGCAAGTAACCCAGTCCGCCAAGGCCTACGAAAGCTGCAACCCCTGCAGCAGCAACACCGGCAGCTATGTACTTCCAGTGCCCGGCTCCTTTGTTAAACAGCCACTTTAAATTTTCCTTCAAGCCCCCTCCAAAACTCTTTGAATAATAAATAAAGTCACGCGCCTCATCTTCAGGCGCGATTTCCTCGCGCTGGCGCAGCGGCGGCATAACTCTTCTCGGTTTCTCCATGTCCACAGTCCTTGATAATCTCATATCAGACCCGACCTTCTTCAGAGCCTCTGCAACTTCTCTCATGGATCTATACCTTCTGTCGGGATTCTTTTCCATTTCTCTCATGATTATTCCATCAAGTTCAGGAGGTATTTCCGGGTTCAGTTCTCTGGGAGGCAAAGGTTCTACATGAAGAATCTTGTAGAACACACCGGCCATATCATCAGAATCAAAAGGATGTACCCTTGTTAGAAGGGTGTAACCGATCAGACCGTGGCTGAAAATATCTCCGCGATGATCCCCCCCTCTTCCCTGAAGAACCTCCGGGGGCATGTACTTCGGAGTTCCGATAAACTGGCCGGTCTGAGTCATTTCCATCCCTTTTAACCTTGCCACGCCGGGATCTGCAACAATAACGTGAAATCTGCTGTCTGTCCGTGCTACAAGGAAATTCGCCGGTTTTATATCCCTATGAGTTATACCCTCACTATGATAAGCCTCTATGCCCTCGGCTGCCTGACGAAGAATTTCAACAATGTCAGACGCGTCAAGCCCCATCAGCTCTTCCTTGGAAAGTGCGTTTTCCACAAGCGGAAGCATACAATAATATAAAATCTTCCGACCGTCCACAACATCCTCGCCGCTATCCCGTAAATATGGTGTATAAGGAGATCGAACCCTGCCCAGAGCCCTTATCTCATTTTTAAACCGTCCAACATACCCTTCACGCTCAGCCTCTTTTACATCACCCAGTTCCAGTATTTTCAGAGCCAGAGTCTCGTCTGTAAGCTCCTTTACCGCCTTGTAAACAGCTCCCATCGCGCCTTTTCCTGCAAGCGCCACTATGCGGATATCGCGTATCCTTTTTCCAACATAAGGATCTTCTCCGACATGAGGATCTTCCATACCAATCATCTCTACCTTAGAGTGACAACATATTTAAGCCTTTATCCCACGATGCGGCTAGAAATCGGCACCACTATAAATATGATTATAGTGCTCCAAGGAATAAATCGGTATATCATACTTCCTTGGGCACTATATGTGAAACAATGAAATCATATCTGGATTATTTCATTGTTTCACTATAT
Organism: Candidatus Aenigmatarchaeota archaeon; assembly: GCA_016187395.1. GTDB lineage: Archaea > Aenigmatarchaeota > Aenigmatarchaeia > GW2011-AR5 > JACRAC01 > JACPJV01. Next base: position 18,025 of record JACPJV010000042.1, on the reverse strand, counting down.
CAACGGAAAGATATATAAGAGTTATGTTTTCTGTCTGGACATCAGAATAACCTCCTTTGGAGCATAGCCTGCCTTTTAATAAGGTATTTAAGCTTTTTGCTACCTAAACATGATTACTGATATTATGGCAGAAGGAGAATTCGATGAAGGTAAAACGGGGATGGGCGGTGGGAATCAGCGCGCCGGAGCTCAAGGAGCAGGACAGGACGCTGCTTCATCTGAAACTTTTACAGAGGACGCATTTCGAGCGCAGTTCGGAGCGCCTATGCAGCGCTATATCAACCGAAGGGCGAGAAATTCCTTGTACGCAGGAGCTTTTTTGGGTGCAGTTGCGGCAACAGTTTTGAACTTCTTGATCGTAACTCCTTTTTCTTACAGGATGTTTCTGAAGCCGGACGCAGGCGACGTTTCATTTGATGATCAAAGAACAGATTATGGCGATGAAACAACAGGAAAGTATCTGCAAGGTTTGAATGGTGCTATACAAGCACTGGATACAGGACCAGGCGGTTTCAGGGATTACAAGACTGAACAGGCAAGGCTTCGCGCAGCTGACTGCAGGGGTCTCATAAACGTCTTTGGAGTGGTTTATCGGGACGATGCGAACAGGAAGCCGGAAGAAAATGACATAGCTGTCTGCAAGGCGCTGGCTGACTATCTTAATAGCACTACGCTTGCTGAGTGGAAGCAAGCGGTTGAGCAGGGGAATGTTGCTTTCCGGGCAGAAGTCGGGAGTTCTCTTGATGCGCTTAAAACAGAGGCAAAGACAGAGGTCGACGCTCTTGTTAAAAAGGCAACAGATGCAGCAGCAGGCGCAAGAAGCGCTGCAACAGAGGCTCTTGGGACACTGCCAGCGGACTTTAAAGATTTCAGGGATAAACAGTATAGATTAAACCAGGAAGGCGTTGAAGCCCGTGCAGAGCAGAGAAGGGACATTGACGACCTGAGAAAAGAACTGGGTGAAGTGGAAAAAGGCTATGCTGCTGGCAGCGAAGCAGAGACAGGCAAACCTGGTGCGCCAGCAGGAAGGCGCGGAGACTATCCGACAGACCCTATAGACTTTACAAAACCTAGAAATTAGTGGTCAGAAATTCTAATCTGCCTCTTTTATATTTGATTTCAACAATACAATTTAGCTATCCCTCGGTAGCTCAATTCCAATCTCTTTTCTTTCCCAAAGAAAAGATCTTGGAGAACTCAAAAGAAAGGATCAGAAAGCACCGCTTTCTGATTATAAAGAGGTTGGAGGGAAATGGCAGAGCGCTCGGCTGTAGATTTGTACTGAATGTGCGGATCACCAGCACGCGCTCACGAATGAAAAATGCAGTAACCGAGAGGTTGCCGGTTCGAGAGTAAATCCCTTTCTTTGGAAAGAAAGGTATTTACAATTCCCCAAAGAAACTATCAGTTGCTTTGCAACTGATAATACCATGCAGAAAAGGGATTTGCCGAACATCCGGCCCGAGGGATTTCTCCCCATTGCAAACGCTTTAATGCGTTTCCTTTTTGCGAAAAATAAGCAAGGATTTAAGCTTTGCGCCTATTTGTTACTAACAAGGTGTTATTTTAAAGCTTACGCTTTTGGTGATAAGGATGTTTGGAAGAACTGCTGGAAGAGCAATGTCAGCGCTGCTTTTGACTGCTTTAGCGTCAGCTGCGCCGGCTGTTGCCCGCGATCCGAGGGACGGAAGGCCGGAACTTTCGATGCAGCCTGAAGTCTGCTCCAGGACGGACGGCAGAGGAATAAGCATGCCAAATGACGCGAGGTGGAAGATTCTTTATGATTATGTGTACAGGCAGTATAACAAAATACCAAGCGAGAGGGTTCTCAGGGAGAATCTCGATAAAGGCTTTCTGCGCGAACGTGAATACGATTCGCTGCGAAAAATTGCCTCTATTTATGAGAGCATGCTTGCAGAGGCAGAAGCAGCATCAGCAGCTCCCAATGCAGGAAAGGCAAGAAACGTGCTGAAAGGCGCTCTAAGCAGAAACAGAAAGGCATTGCGCGAGGTTGCAAAGGAACTTCAAGAAAAATCTCCCAACATCAGCATGGTTATTCCAAGCCCGTGCTGCAAGATTTATTATTCTGACGGCACGAGCGAATTTCCTTCACAAGGATGCAGGTGGGACTATTCTGGCCGCGCTCTTGAGGCTGATAATGTAGCCGCTTACAGGACTGGAATGAGCATGGGCAAGGGAAAATTTGCCGGTTATATGGCAGGAGCTTTTGCTTTAGGGTATCTCCTTGGCGAAGCCGGGGGTGGCGGCGGAGGCGGGGGAGGCGGTAGTGGATCGCCGCCTACTGTCGTGATCGGAGGCCAATAGCTATACAGCAATATAGCTAAATCCTTTGAATGTGATGGGGTGTGAAAGGTGTGGAAAAAGCTGCAGGATCGTAGGCTGATATTTTTTGCGATTCTTGTAGCTTTATTTGCGACTGCGGCATTAGCATATCCGGTTGTTATAAAAGTTGTTGGAGGCGTGAGCGGTTTTACCACAAGCGTTCTGGAATGCAATGACGCAAGTTGTTCATCCTTTCTTCCAGGAAGCAGGATTGACGTCAACAGCGGCACTAGCATAAATGAATATACAATAATCGGCAGCGGAACGCAGTATTTTGCCGAATTCGATTATGCGGCGTGCAGAAGGCCTTATTCTGCCCTGATTACTGCGACAGACGCAACAGGCCAGGGCCCGTGGACACACGAGGTTGCCCTGGAGAAAAAGACAAACTGCGCGTCTGAAATATTATCTGCAAACATACCAGACACAGCCGTGGTTGGTAGGCCTGTATCTATAACAATAAATGCAGCGAGTGCATTGTCCATACCTCCCGGAACCCCGCAGACCATTCCTGCGGATCTGCAGGACGAATACTCTGCTGAAACAACCGTTACTTTAAGGGCAAAGGATTCAGGAGGCAATGTAATTTTTTCGCAGCAGCAGACAAAGGATATGCTGACTTCTTCTAATTCCACGTTCACATTTACGCTTACTCCAACGCAGGCGGGCACGTTTACGATAGAAATAACAACAGATGTCACAGACTGCGCCTGCGACGCTGCGACAAGGCAGAGCAGGAGCATTTCGAGAACAATAACTGTTGAGGCTGCAGGCGCCGGGCCTGCGATAGATTTCATACCTCCCACCCCTGCGGACGGCTCGGTAATAGGCGGAACCCAGACTATCTCGGCGCAGGCAACTGGGACAGGGATAGAGCGGATAGCAATAACAGCGGACGGGACGACCTTAAGGACGTGCCTTTCAGGCGGGGCTTCCTCGCTCACGTGCACTGCCAGCGGAAATACTGCGCAGTTTTCCGACGGCCCGGTTACCGTGACTGCCACTGCGCGCGACACGACAGGAAGAACAGCAACTGTGAGCAGAAACTTTATCATCGACAATACAGCGCCTTCTGTCCAATTCATAATCCCGACGCCTGCTGACGGAACGGTTCTTTTTGTTCCCGACACCTTCACAGCCAGCGCATCTGCATCTGACGCCAATCTTGCTTTGATAACAATATTCGTAAACGGCGTCGCAGGGACGACCTGCAGCGCATCTCCATGCTCAACAGGCGCGTTCAGCGCGCCCGGCGTGTATCAGGTGCAGGCTGAAGCTGCAGACGCAGCCGGGAACACGGCACGAACAGAGCTGCGCGCCATAGAGATACGTGCATCTGCCAACACGCGGCCGAATGTCACTATATTATTGCCTGCGAACGGAAGCACGTTCACGCAGGGGCAGGCTGTTTCATTCATAGGCGATGCGGTAGATGCAGAAGACGGGCCTTTGCCTGACAGCGCATTGACGTGGAGTTCCAGCATTGACGGAACGTTCGGAACAGGAAGAATTATTTCAATATCTTCTCTGTCAGCAGGGACGCATGCAATCACTCTGACAGCCACCGACTCAGGCGGGCTGAGCTCCTTTGCATCTATAACAATAGTGATAGCGCCTGTAGGAGCGCTTACAGCTTCGCTTGCCGCCGTGCCAACAGCAGGCACAGAACCCCTTGCAGTAAACTTCATATGTTCAGCCAGCGGAGGGATGCCGCCTTATTCGTTTGTGATCAACTTCGGCGACGGTGCGCAGACCAGCCTGTCCGTTGTTTCGCACGTGTATACGCAGAACGGAAATTACAACGCAGTATGCACAGTTACCGACAGCCTGGGAGCCAATGCAGCAGACACGGCAGCTATTGTTGTTTCTGATGCGTCACCTGTTGCCAATTTTGATTTTTCGCCTGCATTGCCGGGCGTAGGACAAGCGGTTTCATTTACTGATCTTTCAACGTCATATGATCCTATCATCTCATGGTCATGGAGCTTTGGAGACGGAGCTACAAGCACGTCGCAGAACCCTGCGCATACATATGCAAGCGCAGGCACGTTTGAAATAACCCTGACGGTGACAGACAGCGACGGAAGCACGGCGCAGGCGCGGCGCAACATAACGGTTGTTGCAGTGCCTGCCAACAACACAGCGGTTTCTGTTTCGAAAGTTCTTCTAACAGGCTCGCCTGCAGGCATCTCAGATCAGGTCGTTTTCCAGATAACTGTTACGAACACAGGGACCAACGCGCTGCCAAATGTAAATATAACGGATGTGTTTGATTCAGCAAGGCTTTCCTTTGCCTCGGCATCTGTGCCGCTTACGCAGACAGCTGCGAACACGCTTGCCTCGGGAAACCTCGGCTCTCTGGCTTCTGGCAGCGCTGTGTCTGTGCTGATTACTTTCAATGCGATGTCAACAGGCACTGCCGGCAATTTTGTTGTTGCAAACGCCCGGGACGCGGCCGGCAACGCAGTCTCGGATACGGACAACGCAGGCGTTGACATTATAACCGGCGTGCCCGGTGTTCCGGGCATCGTGGTTGAGAAAAGGCTTCTCACAGGAAGCCCTGCCCAGATTTCCGGCACTATCATATTCGAAATAAGGGTCACTAACACAGGCCAGACAACTTTCACAAGCGTGCCGCTGTTTGACTTTTACGATTCCGCGCTTCTGCAATTCGCAGGCGCGACAACCATGCCTGATACGACGTTTCCGGGAATAGCCTTCTGGAATGATGTAACAGGCGCAGGCGCACTTGATCCGGCTGAAAGCTTTTTTGTGAACGTAAGCTTCAGAGCAGTCGGAAGCGGGATTGCAGAAAACATGGCAATGGTTAACAACGCAATAGATGACGAGGGCAATTCCCTGAGCGCAGACAGTTCTGCAGACGTGACAGTGAACCCCCTTGGCATCGGCATTGACGTGGAAAAAACTCTTCTCAGCTCCCAGCCGGCAGGACCCGGAAGCACGGTGATGTTTCAGGTGAACATCACGAATACAGGGAATACAACCCTGATATCAATTCCTTTGACAGACTTGTTTGACAGCTCGCTGCTAGGCTTTTCAGGCTCGACAATATCTCCGGATTCTGCAGGAAGCTGCGTTCTCTCGTGGAACAACCTTGCAGGAGCAGGCCTTGCCCCTGGTTCGAGGATTTCATTCTCTGTCCTTTATACAGCCATATGCACAAACGTGGCGAATGTGTCTGCATGGACAAATGAAATCAACGTTGCGGATGCAGCTTTTGGTTCATCTGTTGCCTCAGGCGACTTCAATGGAGACGGTTATAATGACGTTATTGCAGGAGCGCGAAACTATGCAAACGGCCAGAGCGGCGAGGGCGCGGCTTTTGCATACTACGGCTCTGCAGCCGGATTGCCGCAGACCCCGTCATGGCAAGTAGAGAGCAACAGTGCGGGCGCACAGTTCGGCTCTGCTGTCGCATCAGCAGGCGATGTCAACAACGACGGCTATGATGATGCGGTTATAGGCGCGCCCGGCTACAGCAACGGGCAGAATTCAGAAGGAGCTGCATTCCTGTTTCTGGGATCTGCAGCAGGGCTTTTGCCAGGCAGCAGCTGGTCTGCTGAGAGCAACCAGGACTTTGCATTCTTCGGCACCTCGGTCGCAGGCGCAGGCGACGTGAACGGCGACGGATTCGGCGACGTGATTGCGGGAGCGCCCCGCTACGACAATGGCGAGAGCGATGAAGGTGCTGTTTTTGCGTATCTTGGTTCTTCCGCAGGATTATCGCCTGCTGCTGCATGGACTGCTGAAGGAAACCAGATTGAAGCGGAGTTCGGCACTTCTGTTTCATCTGCAGGCGATGCGAACCTTGACGGCTACGATGATGTAGTCATAGGCGCACCACAATACGACAGCCCGACGTTCAACGAGGGCGTTGCGTTCGTATACTACGGCTCTGCGAGCGGGCTGGCGCTGAACTTCTCATGGGCGGATGACAGCGGCAAGGACAGCGCCTACTTCGGCTATTCTGTTGCCTCAGGCGACGTTAATGGCGACAATTACAGCGACCTTGTCATCGGAGCGCTATACTACGGAATATTTTCAGATCCGTTCCCTGCAGAAGGGCGGGTGTTCGTGTATCACGGCACTTCGACAGGGTTCAGAAACATTCCAAGCAGGGTGGTTGCAGGCAACCAGCGTGACGCGAATCTCGGAACTTCTGTTGCAGCAGTGGATGTGGATGGGGACGGATTTGACGATATGGCTGCCGGTGCGCCGGGCTACGACAACGGCGAGACAAACGAAGGCCAGGTGTTTGTATTCCTCGGCTCCGCCTCAGGCATAGGCAGCACGGCAAACTGGACGCAGGACGGGAACCAGGCTAACGCATTATTCAGCTCTGCTGTTGCAAGCGGGGATGTGAACGGGGATGGCAGGGATGAATTAATAATCGGCGCGCCGGGCTATGACAATGGCGAGACAAACGAAGGGCGCGTTTATTCATTTTCTCTGGAACAGCTGGGCGGAAATCTTGTGACAACTGTGAATACTGCGCGCTCGGCAAACGCCATGGATACAAACGGCAATACAGTTCAAGATACTGATGCAGAGCAGGTCACAATCCAGTGCGCTCTGAGCCCGCAGCCGATTCTGCAGGTGGACAAAACGCTTTTGTCATCGCCGGTCACAGGCGTTGGCAGCCCTGTCGTATTCAGGATAAGGGTGAGCAACGCAGGCGGCGCGGCTGCAAGCAATGTCGTGCTCACAGACACGTTTGATTCGCGACTTTCATTCCTCTCAGCCACGACCACGCCGACCACAGTTTCTTCAGGGACAATCGTATGGTCGCCACTCACCGCTTCGCTTGCTCCTGGCCAGACAACTGAAATAAATATTACATTCACTGCCGTTGCTGCGGGCATTGCGGCAAACACCGTATCAGTTACCGGAAGCACGGATATCGCAACGGTAACTATACAATCTGCGGCACCGTCAGGTAACATCATCAATTCAACTGTCAATGGAACGTTCTATAGCCAGCAGTCTATTGACATATTTCCAAACATAAGAGGCGATACGTTCATCATCAATTCAACAGTAGGAAGCAAGATAGGATCTTTCAATATTCTGGTAAGCATCATAGATTCATTCATAAACCACAGTTCTGTCTTTGATGTTTTCTCCACAAACAGCACGCTTCAGAATGTCACTGCAGAGCAATCAACACTAAGGAACTCGGAAATTTCATTTGTTCCGGGCTTTTGCTCTCCTGGTGCGGATATCAGGACCGTGATATTCAGGTCGCTGGTGGAGAAATCCGAGATTACAAACTCGGAAATAATAAATTCGACGGTGCGATTATCCTCACTGGCATGCACTCAGGTCAGAGACTCACCAGGGACTGTAGAAAATTCAACATTAGTATCATCAAACGTCACGCAAGATTCAGAGATTAATAACTCGGTTTTGCGATTTTCTAGCGCAAATAATTCTATGATAAAACAATCTACGGCGCGCAGCTCCCAGATAAAGAAGTCAGATATAGAGCGATGCACCATAGACAATTCAACTGTTGAAAACACAACTGCAGGGGATTGCACCATTGACAATTCACTTTTGATAAACTCAAATATTCAATCGTGCACGATCAACAACGTAACGGCAGAGAACTCCTCAATCATTTCATGTCCTCTTGACTTCAAAAACATCCAGCTGAGAAACGCTAATGTCAACGCATTTGCAATCCAGAGATCTTCTGCAATTAATTACACTATTTCATGCAGTAATGGAACTGCGTTCGTAACTTACAGTTTTGATAACAGCCGCGATCTTCGCGACCTGTGCAATTTCCCGCCAACTGCCTCTGGAAGCAGGAGCCCTGTGAGCGGAATTGCCCAGACAACTCCGATAACTTTCAGCTCGGCAGGAAGCACAGATCCTAACGCAGGATTTGCACTCGGCGACTCGCTCAGCTATGAATGGACATTTGGGGACGGATCGACAGCTTCGACCTTAAGCACAACAATCTTTCATACATACAACTCTGCAGGAACTTTTACTGCATTGCTTAAGGCTGTAGACAAGTTTGGGCTATCTGATTCAACAGCACTTCCCTCAACTCCTATATCAGCAAAGCCTGCTACCTCAGATGGCGGAAGCCCGGGCGGTGGGGGCGGGGTTACGATAACGCCAGGTTCTGGAGCAGAAATAACAGGAGACGTAACAATGAGATTCTTTGGCGTAGACCCAAGATTGAACTACACCTTTGAGATAGACAGAGATATAGCAATAACAAAGGTCATCTTTTCGACGACAAAATCATTCAGCAACCTTAGTATTGCGATAAGCCGCCTGCAGTCAACGCCATACCCTGAAAAGCCGTTTCTTTACCAGTATAACAAGGTTGACGCAACTATCAGCAACAGCGAACTGGACAGAAGAGAGGTGGAGTTCCGCGTGCGAAGCCAGTGGCTTGAGGACAATAACATTGAAAGGGCTGATGTGAGGATTGCTGTATGGCATGAAGGGGGAGGAAGATGGATAGACATAGAACCTCACCTGCTTAGAGTCACAGAAGATTACACCTACTATACGACACAAGTGCCCATATTGTTTACAACGTATGCGATATTTGGATTTGCAGAGATAGAGCCGTCAGAATCGTTTGTTGAAGAGGGAGAGGATTACGTCAGTATAACAATACCCCGACTCGAAGAAAAAGAATACGTATTCCTGTTTGACGTAGAGAAACTGCCGGTAGTTGTATTGAGATTCACGTCAGCAGGAACGCTGGAAAATGCACAAATATCTATAGAGCGTGTTTATGAGCCGATGGTGGAGACAGGCCTCGCAGATTCCTACTTCAGGATAAGCAGCAACATACCGGAGCTTCTGCTGAAAAATATCCAGATAAGATACAGGGTCGAGACAGAAAACCTGATCAAAGAAACTGTAAGATTGAGATATCTGGACGGGGATAAATACAATGACATAGAAATAAGGTCAGACGGGCAGGGCGACAGATGGAATTATTTTGCAAGCAATTTGCCCCGGCTTTCCGCGCTCTATGCAATAAGCGCTGCACGCACCCAGAAAATAGAGTTCACGGAGCCGATAATTGTTGCCGGAATTGCGATAATAGCAGCGATAATTCTTATAATTCTGATTGCGCATATGCTAAGCAGGCGCGGCGCGCCTGACGAGGAACTTCCCAGCATGCCGTTTGCGCATGTGGTAAAGAAAGGGAGAAAGGTGCTATAAATGCTGCTCAGGCATATGAAAGCATTTCTCCCATGCATAAATCTTATCAAGGCGACCGGTCATGACGCCTTTGAAGACCAGCTTTTCCTCGGTCTCAGGCTTGATTTCTGATGCTCGCCACGCTGATACTATCGCACGCAGTTGCTGGAGTCTATCGCGCTCGGCTAGCTCGCTGCGAGCGATTGTAAATCAGCGCTCTTGCTCGCACGCCTCGCTTGATGGGGCTGCCCGGAATTTCCCAAATCCCTTCTCACGATATTATCGGAACGGAGTTCCGAAGGTTTCTTTTGGCGTGTGCAGAGACCTTTTCTTTTCGAGTGCAAACTGCTTGTCGCTTTGCGACAAGCCATTCGCCTTCTGAAAAGGGATTTGCTTTGAACCGGGATCAGCTGCTTTCTCTTTCATCGCAAGAGCTCAAATCTCCAACGCTGAGTTGGAGGCAGCCATCATAGCCTGGTTAGACCACAGCCCCGTCTGGCTAAGATATGTGATCAGGTTTTAATATTTGATTTGCGGAAGCCTCAGGTGAGGATTGAACTCACGACCTCTACCTTACCAAGGTAGCGCTCTACCATTTCTCTCCAAATCCTTTACTATCGGAAAGCTTCGCTTTCCGATTCCTTCTTTTGGAATTCTCCAAAGCCTTTTCTTTGGAAGAAAAGGATTTGGAACTGAGCTACTGAGGCGTGCAAGAATATAGAAAATAACAGCTATAACCTTTATTTTGCATCCCTGCCTATCCTTTTCATGCCTCTTTACAAGCATCCCGGCATACTTGCGAGGGCGCTGGCACTGGCGGCGCTCGCATTTCTGGTTGTTCAATACTTTCTCTATTTCAGAAGCGCATTTAGCCAGGAGATTTCGGAGGTCATATTGCCTTCATCCTTTCTTGCGCTGCTTGTTCTCATAGGAGCTTACGTGGTAGAAGGCAGCCATGCAATAGCCACGCAGATAAAGGCCATTTTACTGGTTTTGGGGCTTCTGTTCATTCTGGGAGCGGCGGTGTTGGCGGCCGGGTAAATTGCCTCCAGAATCTCGTAATTTATATATACCCGATTTGCATATTGTATACAGGGACTGAGATGCGTTCATATGCAATCATAGCTGTAGTAGCCATCCTTATCTTTGCAAACGTAGTTCTAGCCTTCAATGTGCGACCGAGCGATGACAGCGTAAGCGTCAAAATTGCGCAGATAGAGAAGATTGACGTGACGGTAGAGACTGAAAGGCATGACATTTTCATATTATCCCTGATGGGCGAACAGCCTTGGATGAGTATGCCTCCCCACATGGAACTGAATGCAGGATACAGCAGGACGTTTTCGCTGGTTTTATCACCCTTTGAATCAACTATTCCAACCACGTATGCCCTGCAGCTTGTAGTAGAATCTTTTGAGACAGGCGAGAAGCAGAGGATACCAATATCCGTAGAGGTCAGATCAGCAGATGCAACGATAGATCATATATCTGTTGAAAACACAGCTCCTGCCTCAGAGGCTGTGGCTAAAATATTCCTGAAGAATCACGGGGACGATGTCCTGAACCTGATGATAGAATATGAGATAAGTGGAAAGGAGGCATTCCTGAAAGAAACGCGCGAAGTTACCCTGGAACCAGGCGAATTCAGGATAGTCGAAGATACGTTCGCAATACCTGAATGCTATCCTGCAGGGACGTATCAGGCGGAAGCAAAGCTCTACTACAATAATGCAGAAATTTCATCTGTTATGCAGGACTGGCAGGTGCATGAGAAGGTTATCATAGTAAGGGAAAAGACCTCAGATATAAGCGGGCTTGGAACAGAAACGGGATTTTTGCTGCGCAACATAGGCAATGTCAGGGGCGTGGCAGAGGTGTCTGACAATGTATGGGGATCTCTTTTCTACAGCGGTGATGAGCCGATTGACTCACAAGACGGAAGCTATGTGTGGCAGAGGGATCTGGGCCCTTGCGAATCTACGGTTGTTGCATATAACATAAATTACAGCCCTATAGCAGGCGTATTCTTTGCAATCATCGGACTGTGGCTTTTATTGTTCAGGGTAAGGAGCGTGCATATATCGAAGAATATCCTTCAGAAAAACATCATAACGAGAGGTGCGGAATACACGGTGGGCGTTCATGTGAAATCATACTCAAAGGCAAAGGACATTGTTGTTAAGGATTTCGTACCGCCTGCATTTGACGTAAAATTTGCTCACGGAGGGATAAGGCCGGAGATAACAGAGAAGGCGAGCGGAGCAGAGCTTACGTGGAGATTCCCGCACATGAGCGCGCACGAAGAGCGCGTTCTTGCTTACAAGCTAGTGCCTCTGTTCAGCGTTTCCGGAAAGGTCCGCCTTCCAAGGGCGCATGTTTCTTTCAGGCACCTCGGCAGATCCACGTTCAGGATGTCGCCGGTTGCACATCTCGGGGAGGAGCTCGTACGCGAGGCAGAGGAAGTGGAAGGCAACCTGCTGCAGAACATCCTGCGAATAGTGAGGTTTGGAAGATAGATTCTGATAATTTTCACTATAAAGATGATGGAAATTGTGCATTAAAAAGCATTTCTGCGCATCATTCTTCCATGCAAATCCTTGTAGCAGAGCCGGAGTATTTCTCTGCGGTTCTGCCCCGTCTGATGGGATTAGGAGAAGTCGTGCATTATAATATAGACAAATCAATCGGTACTGCGGAAATTCTGGTCATCAGGTCACGGACAAAAATAGACAAATCGCTTCTGGATAAAGCCACTAACCTGAAGGTGATAGCAACTGCGACCACAGGGCTGGACCACATTGATGTTGAGGAATGCGGGAAACGCGGAATAAAAATATTGGACGCAGCCGGCGCGAACGCAGAGGCGGTGGCTGAATTCACGGCAGGGCTGATGATAAGTTTAGCCAGAAAAATGCATTATGCCCACACGTCTGCAAGCAAAGGAGAATGGAAGAGGGAAGATTTTGTGCAAAACGGGCTGGGCGGAAAAGCGCTAGGGCTGATAGGATTTGGAAGGATAGGAAGACTTGTATGCAAAATAGCCAAGGCATTCGGAATGAATGTTCTGGCGTATGATCCTTACGTTGAAGAAAAGCTCATCAGCGACAACGGGGCAATGCCATTAAGTCTTGAACAGCTTCTTGGGAGAGGCGATTTTGTTTCTGTTCATTGCAACCTGGGTGAGGATACCAGAAACTTAATAGATGAAAGAAGAATCAGGATGATGAAACCGAGTGCATTTCTGATAAACACATCCCGTGGCGGCATAATCGATGAATATGCCCTGCTGAAAGCACTAAAGGAAAAAAGGATAGCAGGCGCTGCGCTGGACGTGTTTGAAGAAGAGCCGCTAAGGAATCAGGAACTGATAAAATATGCCCGAGAAAATGCAAACCTGGTAATAACCCCGCACATCGCAGGGCTTACAAAGGAGGCGGTGGATAATGCGGCGGAAATAATATGCAAAAAACTGGAGGATGAATTAGGAATTAAATAAAGATTTCCGCATGCTACACCAGAAAATGGAGGGGTATCTCAGGAAGGTTGAAGGCATGGTGTCTGTTCAGACATACCTGTGCAGGGTGCTGAGAAGACGAGAGGGAAAGATGTTTCGGGCATTTTTAGGATTGTCATCTAATTCTTTAAATATGGTCAACACCTATTTCAATCATGACAACAAGAGAAGAGACTATAAAGCAGCTTGAAGAAAAAGGGATAAAGGTGGTCCCGCAGGAAACTATCAGAAAGATGTTCAGGTCTCTGGGGATAGAGCCTGATGACAGACCTGTCACAGACGAGGAGTTGGAGGAATCGAGACGAATATTGTCAAAGTCCAAGACTCCTCTGTCGGAGATGATGTTGAGAAAACGCGGGGAAAGATGATGTCGAAATGTTTCTTTGATGGATTAGCATTAAGCTTAAGATACGCCAAGAGCAAATGGGAGGACAAAATCGAACCTATTTTTATAGTGATGCAAGGAATAAATATCATGAAAATATCGGCGCTGTTGGGAATACTGGCAGTTTTGATGATAAGCAGCCCGGCTTTCTCGGCCAGCCATCCGGATGCGAACACGCAGGAGGTGATGGTCGGAATTTACGTTCTGAACATCGGGAAATTTGACGTGAGCAGCGGCAGCTACACAGTTGACTTCTACCTGTCGATGCGCTGCGAAACCGCATGCGAGCCTGATAAGTTTGAATTCATGAACGGCCGTGCTATTTCTTTAGACAGGCTGATAGACAAACCTAATGAGAAGTTTTACCGTATACAGGCTGCACTGTCGCAGAACATTGACCTGCGTTCCTACCCTTTTGACAGGCACAAGCTGAGCATAGAGGTAGAAGATAAATTGAAGGCGAAAGAGAGGCTGGTGTACGCGCCTGATGCGGAGAACAGCGGAGTAGACCCGCTTGTGACCATAGTGGGCTGGGAACTTGCAGGATGGGATGCGGAGGTCATCGACCATAACTATGCAGAATACGGAGAGACATTTTCCAGGTTTATTTTCAATATAAACATCGAGAGAATAACCCTCTCGGCTATCCTGAAGCTGTTCCTTCCTGTTTTCTTCATCGTCTTTGTCGGGCTGCTGGCGCTGCTGCTTGGCATTGACAAGCTGCCGCAGAGGCTTGGCGTGAACACAAGCACGCTCCTGGCTGCGGTATTCTTCCATATAAATTCAACATCGAGCATACCGCCTGTAGGCTACCTGACGTTCGCGGACAAGTTCATGATTATAACATACATCGTGCTAATAACCGCCTTGTTCAGCACGATCATGCTGATGAGGCACACGGAGAAGAAGGAGGAAGAAAAGGCGAAAAGAATGAACAGGATCGCGATGCTCGCTGTCCCTGCAATCACTCTCCTTCTATATATTGCTATATTCGCAATAGGAATCTAGGGATTCAAATGATAAAATACGAGCACGCGCCCGACATAAAACAGCAGATTCTGCACGTAGCCAAGGGGATAGGCGTAAACCATAACTTCGACCGCGTGATCTGCATGCGCAGCCGCGGGTCGAAGGCACGGTATACTATTGCGCGATGCTACTCGATGCCGCGTGTGATGCAAAAGGCCTTTGGCATGAAGGCGCACTATATTATAGAGGTTATCGGCGAAAAATTTGATGGGATGAGCGAAGAGGAAAAAGTGAAGACGCTTATACACGAACTTCTCCATATTCCAAAAAGTTTCGGCGGAGGGCTGAAGGGGCACGGGCACGTGAACAAGAAGGCGATTGACAGGCTTTATCGCGATTATATGGAGAATTGCAGGAAGTAGATTTATAAATTTTTCGGTGATAGTTCTATCAGATTAATATGACTGGAAATGAACTGCATGAAAAGGAGCAGGTTACCGCAGGATATAGGGGTGACTTTGAACTGGCTATAAGCTACCGGGCGCTCCATTTTGGCAGTATAACACACAGCGACCACCCGCGTTTTGTTATGAGTCTGGAAGAAGCAAGAGCTATAGTTGCTGATGCCAGAGACTCATACAGAAAGACCGGAGGCTATATTCCTCATTTAACTGCGAGCAAATGGAACGGAAGGACATATGTCCCTGACGAGGAGCTTACAGACAGACTTTTCAGGATGTGTCTTTTCTAAAAAATCCCAAACGCAAAGACCATGTACAAAGAGTTATTCAACAACCTTCCCCTGCGCCTTCTTCATCTCTCTTTTAAACTGCTGCTTCATTTTTGGAACAGAGATTTTCTTTCCGCAGTTTTTGCAATCTACAGAAAAAGGCCGCTTCCACGGCTCCTCATTATAACCGTACTTGCCGCAGTGGGGGCATATGTATTCTACACGGGCTATCATGTCTTCTTTCAGCGCAAGCACGCGTATCCTGCCCTTGCCGCCTTCTATGGAGCGCTGCGTATGATATTCGCAATCTCTCGGCTTTATCCCGCGCTCTCTCACAAGGTTCTGGATCTTCGTAAATTCTGACATGGAATGAATTATTGAACGGGAGTATTTATCTGTTTGATGCGTATTTTCAAGCATGAAACAAGAAGAGAGCAGGCAGAGAAAATGGGAATTTGTTAAAACAACCATACGCATACCGGAAAGCCTGCACAGGAGGCTGAGAATCTATTGCGCAACCGAGCGCATAACGCAATCGGAGGCTATAACAAGGGCTCTTGAAGAAGAATTCAGGCCTGGTTACAGACAGGGAGTTTTGCCCTTGGGATATGCATGTGAGATGCTCCAATGAAGCTGTTTTTGGTGCGCTGCTGAAATATGATTTGCTTCCATATGAATCGCAGGCTAAAGCCTGCGGTTTCTTGAAGCAAAGCATCGCGGAAACCTCCTGTATCATATCCTCTGCCTAAAGGCAGAGGATTTATGTGGAGGTTTCCGACGATAAATTAGAAAAATAGAAAAAAGGCCTGACGCATCTGGTGCATATGCAAGGCTGGCTGAAGAAAGACGCATAGCATTTCGCGCCTCTTTACGCTCTTCTGGGATTGCTCAATGATTTTCTACGCCACACCTCCTTGTATTTAAGTGTTCCTTTTCCTACTTAGAGAACGGCGAATTATCATGGCAAAGAAAGTAACAGGACCTGCTTTTGAAAGGCTTTTCAAGAACATGTATATATGCTACAGGTGCGGCGCAAAGATGCGCGCAGACCCGCTCAAGGTAGCGAGGGACAAGGTAAAGTGCAGAAAATGCCATTCTTACAAACTTCGGCCAAAGGCAAAGGAGCCGCGCGGAGCTGCAAAGGCAGCCACGGGAACGGCGGCTTAAGAAGTTTCTTTAGCTTTTCTGCTGTACCATTGATATGGGTTATGTTTTTACTCCGAGAGAATTTGAAGACGGAAAAATACCAACTCCTGAAGACTACAGAAAAGCCACTAGAATGCTCAGAGACAGCCTGAAAGATCTTTCAGACAAAGGAGTAATACACGGAGCGAACATTAACGGATCAAGTCTTCATGAGAATGGCGTTGTAGGGAGCGACGTTGATGTACTCATTCTAACCAACGTTGACAACGCAGAAGATGAATTAAGAAGGCTAAGAAGAGATGTGAGGGAAGAGACCTATGTTCCACTTGACCTTATTACAATCCCTATGTGGATGGCACAAACAGGTAATCACGATGTAGGACGTTTGTACGCTACATATTTACAGGAATTTTGCCGCGACGGAATAGTTGGCAACGATCCTATCGTTGCTCTTACGCCTAATGAAGATTGGGAATCTCCGCCAGGAGAAGTTTTGAAAAGGTTCAAATCGCAGTTGCTTAGATTATCTAAACAAAGGGCGAATGTAAGAGAAGAGTTCGACGAAGATCACTGCAAACTTCTGGAAAGGCTTATGAGGCAACCCATTTACGCTGCTATTGATATGCTCAGACTGAGGGGTAAGAATAGGTATCCATCTAGGAAAGGCAAACCATTATCCAAAGAAGAATGTCTTATTCTTTACGAATGTGAATTTCCCGAGCTTTCTCGGGATTGCAAGGGAGATCTTGTGAAAATAACACGCCTAAGGCACAGGTACAGAGAATTTTTATCAATTCGCGAGGCGAAAATTCCAAGGCAGTACGTAGAACTTCTTAGGATGGTAGATAGTGCTTATCCATCAGCTACAAGGGTCATCGCAATGAATCTTGATTACCTGCATAGCAACTTTTCTTCTTTCCACCAGGAATGATCACTTCTTTGACATTTCTCTTAATCTTCTTACGCGTTCTTCTGCCGGCGGATGCGTGCTGAATAAATTGATTAAAGACTGCCCGCTGAACGGGTTCACGATCCACATATGCGCTGTGCTGGGGTTTCCTCTCAGACGCACATGTTTTGCATAGTCAGAAATCTTCTCCAGCGCGCTTGCAAGCGCGAGAGGGTCGTCTATTTTCGCTCCTCCTGTATCAGCGTGATACTCGCGCGTGCGCGTGATTGCAAGTCTTATGAGGCTGGCTGCAATGGGCACAAGTATGAATGCAAGCAAAATTCCTAAGGCATTGCGATTATCCCTGTCTCCGAAAAGAAAAATATAGCCTAGCCAGCTTATCGCTCCTGCGATCACAGCAGCCATCGTGCTTACAAGCGTATCGCGGTGCTTTATGTGACTTATTTCATGTGCAAGAACTCCTCTTATTTCTTTGTCGTTGAGCTTATCAACAAGCCCGCGTGTAACAGCAACAGCGCTGTGCCCAGGCGACCTTCCGGTGGCAAAGGCGTTAGGAACATCCGTGTCAACGAAGTAGGTTCTGGGACTCGGTATTCCAGCTTTTTTTGCCAGATCTTCTATCATATCATTTATTTTTGCATCCTTTAGCGGCTTTGCACGGTACATCCGGAGCACAATGCCATCAGAAAACCAGAACGCGAAGAGGTTCAGAACTACGGCAAATCCGAGCGCGTATGTCATGCCTGCTATGCCTGCGAGGGCATAGCCTATAACCAAAAATAAGGCAATAAGTATTGCCATCAGGAAGGTTGTTCGAAGGAATGCCAT
>JACPJV010000034.1 GCA_016187395.1 Candidatus Aenigmatarchaeota archaeon | reverse complement strand
TCACGGGTTTGAGTTTCTGCCCTGTCATCAAGGATAACGCAATCGCCTATTTCGAATATTTTCTGCGGATACTCCGCGTGCTTGTTTTTGCTGAGGAATTCCAGCGCGCTCGGCAGAAGCCAGCTTCGCAGGCAATTCCAGTTGTCACTGACAGGATTGGAAATTTCCGCACTTTCGCCATTCATGTGCATTTTCCTGAATTGATTATCCTTGTTAGTCAGGATGAATGCCATGATTTCCTGGAAACCCAGACCTATCATAGCTTCCTTCAACCCTTCTGCAAAAACCTCCCTATCATCAGCCTTGCCTATTGTGAATATCCTTGGAATTTCAGGTTCTATCTCATTATACCCGAAGGCAATTGCTATGTCTTCAATCAAATCGCGCTCATGCATGACGTCATCGCGGCAGCTGAGATAGCGCGCAATGATACGTTTCCCGGATGCCCGCGCATCGTACCGCTGCCTTTCCAAAAGATGAACAATTTCCTCGTTCGAAAGCGGCATGCCCAGGAATTTGCGGACATTATCCGCAGATATGGAAAATTCCATTTCTTCAAAGGAAGGCGAAGTGATTTTTCTGCCGCTAGGCAGGATGCTTGTAACAGATTCTATTTTACCCCCTCTCGCCACAAGAGCGGCGGCCATAACATTCAGAGCAAGGCTTATTCTTTCAATTCTATAGCCGCTTACCTCAACGAGGACGCTTTTTGTATTCTCAGTCACTTTGCCTGTAAGTTCCGAATTAATTATCGGAGGCATCGAGCACACCTGCCCTTTTGAGTCCATGAGGATCGGATATTTCCCTTTTGTTAGAAGATGCCCGTATTCCTTTCCCTTCGGATGTTCTTTCAGAATCTGCGAGGGGTGCATCTCTTTTTTGAAGCCTAATGGAACAAAACTCACCGCCTTGTCTTCAACAGCTTTATATACAAATGGCGGCTTCAACTTCTCAAAGGAGAATATTCCAACAGCTGCCTCGCGCCGCTTCCTTCCATACGTCACAGCAAGCTTCTCCTGCAATTGAATCATCTGCGCCAGAGTATTTTCATTTAGCTTCAAATTCTTCACAATGCATGCAACCATACAGGGCCTTATTTTAGAAACGGAATTGTCGATGCACAGAACATATTTTGATTTTGCAGCTTTGTATTTAGGAATGCCAGTCTCAAGCTCAAAATGACCCCTAAGAATGCGCGCAATTCCTTCTGCAGACCACAGATCAGGCCTGTTTGTATCCTTGCATTCGATCTTGAGCAGGTCGCCCTTCCTACCCCCCAGCTCCCCTTTTGCCAGTATTAGTAGTTCTTCAAGCGCATTGTCAGGAAGCTTCTTTCCGACCAACCTTTCCAAGTCATTCTTGCTCACTTCTATTGTTGGCATATCATACCCTCCCATAAAACAAAGCCTCCAATTTCTCCCCCTCCTTCAAAGGCTTTTCATCAAAAAAGGCGACCAACTGTTCTTTCGATACTTCGTCTTCAAATATAATGGCAAATTTTTTCTCTTTATTAAATATGCAGGCAGGCGTCAGTATATGGAAATGCCATTTTACCTTCGCCCTATAAGATCTCTCAGCACTTTTCAAAATTATATCAAAATCAACTTCTTTCATAATATCACCCTTGAATCCCTCAGCCACTCCATGTCATGCGAAAACAGATATCTGATATCCTTTACGCCAAGCTTCAGCATAGCCAGCCTGTCCATTCCTATACCCCACGCTATTACAGGAACATTCACTCCAAGAGGCTTTGTCACCTCTTCCCTGAATATACCCGCCCCGCCCAATTCCATCCATCCCAATTTTGGATGATGTGCTAACAATTCACACGAGGCCTCCGTGAACGGAAAGTATCCCGTAGCAAACCTCACCTTGTCCGTGCCAGCAAATTCCTGCGCAAACAGCTTCAGCAGTCCGAGCAGGTTGCGGAATGTTATATTTTCATCCAGCACAATCCCTTCCACCTGGTTGAATTCTATCAGGTGAGTGGCATCAAGCACGTCAGGCCTGAAGCAGCGGCCTATGGAAAAGTATTTCCCGGGAATTTCTGCATGAAGAAGCGTGCGCGCACTCACAGCGGTCGTATGCGCCCGCGGCATTAATCGCATTGCCTTTTCAGCGATCCATTTGTATTTCCACCCCTTCTCATGGGCATTTTTTACTTTCTGTACAAGCTTCTTGTCAGGCAGAGAGCCTTTTTTTGGAAAATTAAGCTGATAGGTGTCTGTCCAGTCCCGCGCCGGGTGGTTCTGCGGCTGGAACAGCGCGTCAAAGTTCCAGAATTCGCTTTCAATCAAAGGACCAACCATCTCCTTGAATCCTAATTCCACAAGTCTCCTTCTCACCTGCGATAAAAATCTGGAGTAAGGCTGCCTCTTGCCTGGCTGCAGCTTAGGTCCGGGCACAGAAATGTCATACTTCTTTAACGGTTTTTTCTTCCATGCGCCACCCGCAATTATCTCAGGAAGAAGATAAGTTATCTCCTTTTCTATAATCTTTTCAGCCTTTTCTGCAAGCGTTTCCCTTTCTTCTTCTATGAGCCTGCGATGAAAAAGCAGTGAAGAAGTGGCTTTTTCAGGCGCCCTGCCCTCTTGAACAAGCCTTAACCCTTCTTCCTGCTTTGCAATGTCATCGGGGATTTTGTCAGAAGACAGGGAAATATTTCCACCCTTTAGCTCTATACAATCATGTTTCTTGCACCATTGAAGGGCTATGCCAAAACCCGGACCAAGAGCCTTTTTTGCAGCCTCGATAGACGCAGAGCCCCTTTTCAGCAGCTCTATAAGCCTTCGTTCAGGAAGTCCTTCCTTCAGATACTTTCGGCCCTCCTCTGTCAGCCTGTACATACAATCAGAAAATAGATAGAATAAACAGCTAAATAAATGCAGCTAACGCATATCTCTCGTGCCCCGCAGGCCGTGCACAACGCAATAACCTGTGATACCTTCCAGAACCGTTATTATCCCGATTATTGCGCCTATACCAGATACGATAAGATTCTGATTAAAATAAAGGGCGAGCGACAGAATTACAAGACCTCCAATAAACCTTCCTATCCTGTTCTTCCTGCCAATATTGCATTTCACATTATACCCCTGATGACAAGCATTTATTAGCTTGCATTAAAAATGATAGTTATGTCTTTAGAGAAAGTCGAGGAGCTTGCAAAACGCCGCGGCTTCTTCTGGCAGTCCAGCGAAATTTATGGAGGATTGGGCGGCTTCTATGATTACGGTCATTTAGGCGCAGAGGTGAAGAGGCGGTTTGAGAATTTATGGAGAGACTTTTTCCTCAGAAACGCCTACGAAATAGAGCCCGCGCATATCATGCACGAGAAGGTTTTCATCGCAAGCGGGCACGCAAAGAATTTTGCAGACCCGATAGCAAAATGCAGGAAGTGCAAGACAGTTCACCGCGCAGACCATATTCTTGAGGAATTTTTGAAGGAGTCTTTTGAGGGATTGACGCCAGAAGAGCTGGGAGAATTGATAAAAAAACACAACATAAAGTGCAGCAACTGCAAAGGGCCCTTGGAACCAGCAGGCACCTTCAACATGATGTTTCCTCTGGATATTGGAGTTGAAAACCCTCAGAAAGCGTTTCTGCGCCCTGAAACAGCGCAGGGCGTCTATGTGAATTTTCGCAGAATCTTCGAGCAGACCAGGCGCACGCTGCCTTTAGGAATAGCCTGCGTATCAAAGGCATATAGAAATGAAATCTCGCCAAGGCAATTGTTAATGAGAATGCGCGAGTTTACACAGGCAGAATTGCAGATATTTCTCGACCCTGAGAAGATGGATGAAGCGGAAATAGAAGGCAAATATAAATTGAATTTGTTATCAGCAGGAAAAAAAGAGGCGGCAGAAATGACCTGTGAAGACGCAATAAGAAAACTGAATTTGCCAAGGCTTTATGTCCATTACATGTCGCAAATCCAGAAATTTTACCTTGATATTGTTGGCATCGACAAAAACAAATTTCGCTTCCGCGAGCTGCCTGAAGAAGAAAGGGCATTTTATAACAAAATCCATTGGGACGTAGAGCTTGCCTTTAGCGATACAGGTTTCAAGGAGGTCGCAGGTCTTCATTACCGCACAGACCACGACCTCGCCGCACACGCGCGAATTTCAAACCAGAGCATGGAAGTGGTTATAGATGGAAAAAGATTTGTGCCGCATGTTCTTGAGGTCAGTTTTGGCATAGACCGCAATGTGCTTTTCCTTCTTGA
>JACPJV010000033.1 GCA_016187395.1 Candidatus Aenigmatarchaeota archaeon | reverse complement strand
GAAAAGATGAGCGCAATAGGCAGGATACTGAATCAATATGCAGAATCGCTTGAAGCGGAAGAGCGCCTGAGCTTCCAGAAGGAGCTGGACGCAAAGATGCAGGAGGTGCAGGAAGAGATTGCAAAAGAAACTGAAAAAACTGTTATCCAGAAGATTGCGATAAGCGGCATGAGCATTGAGCATGCAGCCAGCGGCGAAGTGCCGGGCAACGTGCTTAATCAATTCTCAATGGACGAGTTTGAAGGAAACCTGAGAATAGCCACGACGACAAACAACTGGCAGGCTGCTTCAAAGAATCACGTCTACATTCTTGACGAGAACCTGAATATTATAGGCAAGCTGGAAGACTTGGCGCAGGGTGAGAGGATTTTCTCTGCGCGCTTTCTGGGCAGCCGCGCCTATCTTGTGACCTTCCGCCAGATAGACCCGCTGTTTGTTATTGACCTTGGCCCTGCAGCTCCGCGAGTGCTGGGATTCCTGAAGATACCGGGCGTTTCTGACTACCTTCATCCATATGATGATAATCACGTCATAGGCGTAGGCAGGGACGCAACAGAGGAAGGCAGAATCTTAGGATTGAAACTATCGCTGTTTGATGCAAGCGACCCTGCGAACCCAAGGGAGGTATCAAAATATATCATCGGCGAACAAGGCACATCCTCTGAAGCGCTCAATGACCATAAGGCATTTTTATTCAATAAAGAAAAACAGCTGCTTGTAATACCTGTGACAGAATATGCGTACAGGGAGAGCGGAATGGAATGGAGCCAGAAATATGGTGCCTATGTCTTCAATATAAACCTTGAGGACGGACTCACGCTGAAAGGAATTGTGCCTCATGGAGATACCGAACACAGAGTTGTCGATAGTTACTTTTACTCAAATCCAGTCAGGCGCTCGCTTTACATGGACGATGTGCTCTACACAATCTCGCAGGCATTGATAAAGGCCAATGCGCTTGGAGATCTGGGAGAGCTGAGTGAGATAAGCCTTGCGGCCTAAGGCTTTTATATAGCGTTTGCAAATGTAATCCATGAAAGGTTCGAAAGGCATTTCATTGAGCATAGAAACAGTTGTTCTGGTGATCTTAGCGGCTGTTGTGATAGCAGTTCTTCTGGCTTTTCTCTGGGGAGCTGTAAACCCGGCAAAGAATGAAGTTGATCTTTTAAGGGTGCAGAACGAGGCGTGCAGCGAAATTTCGCAAGTAGACCTCAGGTGCGGACTGCCTGATGTGGATAGCAATGACATCAGAGGCATTGTGAATGAAAAATTGCTCAAGGGAAACCCTGCTCCTTGCAATCCGAACAGGCCAAGCTGCACTCCTAACAGAGGATTGTCCCAGAATCTCGATCCTGTAGCAAGCTGCATCCAGACATGCTGCAAGATATTCTGCTCTTGATTGCAAAAACAAGGTAAAAGAAGAAAAAGAAATATTCCGCGTCTACTTTGCAAGGATTATTTCCATTGTTGAAACACCTACTGTACTGCCGCCTTCAACCTTCATTTGCTCTGTTGCTATCCTTATATCCTTCACCTTCACGTCAGGAAGGAACTTGTTCTTCAGGATCTCTGCAACATCCACGCATTTGCTAATAGAGTTTCCACGTGCCTTCACATGAATCTCTATATGCCCTGAATTGAATTGCGTCATGGCGGCCATCACGTAGGCCATGTTGCTCTTCTTGCCCACGTAGACGACGTTGCTGTCTGCTTTTTCCTGTGTTTTTTGTTCCATATCTTTCACCCTCTGATTTATGGATTCAAAGAATCCATTGTTTTCTGCAATTGCTGGCGTTTCTTACAGAAACTTATAGCAAGAGAAAATTCTTAAAGGTTCATGGAGGTCTCAGTTGAAATAGGCAACATCCTCTGTTCCAGCACAGGTAAGGGTAATCTTTCGTTTCCGGATAGAGAATGGAGCAGGCTTTTAGAAAATCACTCCCTTCTAATTCCTGTATTTTTCTCACAGCTACAATCTCGAGAGGCTCCTGCGTTTCTGAAGCTTCACGCTTTATATCATCGCAATACGATATACAGCCTTCGGCAAAAATCCGCCTTTCATCAATGGGTTGTTGCGTTCCTCCAAGAAAGAAAGCCATGAAAACTGTCACTATTACTACGGCTATAAGAATCGCAATTATTGAATTGATTCCTAACTGCATTGAACCGCCTTAAGCCTCTGAATAGCCTAGCCAGCTTTTTATTCTATTGCGGATTATATAGTGAAACCACAAATGAAACGGAACATGCCATTTGTGCTTTCCCATATAGCAAACCAATTTTTCTATGTTGTTTATTAAGTTGGTTTGCTATAAAAAACACGGCTGCTAAAATTATGATTACTGCAATTCCTATGATAAGCAGGGCATTGTCTTTTTTAGGCTCCCCTGCTGTCGGTTCTATGGGCGCTGTTTCATTTGATTCTGCATGCATGGTGCCTTTGCAGAAACTCACCTCTGCAAGTGATATATAATCTGCCTTGTTTTCAGACTCTATTGCAACCAGCCTCACGCATCTGGCATTTTTCGCATTGAAACTTGCAGAGTAAATTCCGCTTTTGCCAAATCTCTCCTCGCCCCTGCCTGCATCGAAATCTTCGTAAGCGCTGCTGAACAGGGAACAGTCTTCGCTGGTCTCCACGCGGAATGCCTTTGGCCTGGACGGGGATTCTGAAAACAGCTCCAAGCCTCCCACACCTTCTGCCTGTCCAATTTCCATTGCAACAGGCTGGGGCAAACCACGCCTGCTTGTCCAATACGTGTTAATGTCGTTGTCAGCTGCGTTTGTGACAGGAGAGTTTGGCATAGACTCTGCCCTTAATTCTCCGCTTAGAATTTCGCATAAATCATCCTTCTCTCCAACCACAAAGGTTCTTTCAGATGTTATTGATTGAAGCCCTGGGCTGTTTCGTGCAATTAATTTATAATTATGAGTGCCTTTCACAACCATTGCACTGCAAGAATGAGAATCAAGAGGCATGTCACACCATACCTCCGTGCAGTCTGTATTTTTGCATACAGACAGCCTTGTTAGCGGGTGTTCAGAAATCACATCTGCGTAGAATGTTACAGGCTGCCCTTCTACGCCTCTCCCAGGCTGGTGATAGAGAGAAAGGACCAATGGCGCTGATGCTTCTCTGTTTGATACTGTAATGGCATATGGACCAAATATTTTGGTTATTGAGTTTCCCTTCAAAGTTACAAATATTTCCTTTGTATCGCCCAATTCTGCATCAGAAGGTATGCTTACCCCGAGTACTGCGTCGGATTTCTCTTCTGCATCGAGTCTTGCAGAATTTTGTCCTTTTATCACCATAGCTGCAGGCCACTCCGAGGTTATATTGGAACTCAAGAATACAGCCTTATCCCCGTTTATTATCTTCATTTTTATCCCTAGCCTGCTGCCTGCAACTGCGTTGTAACTGGCTGTTGCAGGATCCAATATGAATCCGCTGAACCCGTCAAGCGAAGCTGTGAAAGATCTCGATTCTGTGGTGCAGAGATTGTTGCAGGCGTCTGCTGCTATTTCATTCTCGCCTTCCTGAAGGCGGGACATAGGGACAGGAATTGAAATCAGTCCACTGTCAGGAATTTCATACTCGCCGAGAAATCTTCCGTTCAGATATACGGATGAAGAATCCGCGTCTGCCACGCGCAGGGTGATTTCAAAGTCGCTATTTATTCTGCCTCCCTCTTCTGGTGATATAATTTCAACAAGAGGTGCGGCAAAACATGCAACCGATGTTTTTTGTTTGTAGATCTCCTTGCCGCCTGAAACAATGGAAGCTGATATGTTATGAACGCCTATGCCTGCAAATTCTTCGCTATGAGTGAAAACAGGCTGGCCATAATATGTATCTTCGACTAAAATTTTTTCACCAATATCCCAGCTTACTTTCACAGATGCGTTATAAATTCCATTACTGCCTTCTGCGGATGTTCTTCTGCAGCTTATTCCAGAGAATGAAAGCTTTCCGCATTCACACGAGCCGCTCTCCTCAATACCGTAACTAAACCCTTTTCTCTGGCACTGCAAACTGCACAAAGACCATACAGGTATAACTCCGTCAACTGCTTCAAAGTCTGCAAGAGCCTCTGCGCCGCTGCTTCCAACTACAAACAGGGAACATTCCCTGATTATAAGCTCACCTTCCCTGTCAGGCGTGTATTTGGCAAGAAGGCTGTTTATAGATCCCGGGTTGAATGAGGTAACGCCACTTTCGAATATAATATCGCCGTTATCAAAGGTTCCGGTACAGCGCGCGCGCAGATTTGCAGCACCGCCGGAATTGGATGTTATTATCTCTATTGCACTTTCCTCTCCTGCGTAGGCAAATTCTGGCAGCAAAGCATATGCGATATCTGCATAAGGTTCGGATCGTGAAATGTCAAACGCGTCAAAAAATTCCTTTACAGGCACAACAACATCACAGGAATCGTATGGCGACCATGCCAGCGAGCATTGCACATTCCAAAAACCTTCAGTCGCATTTCTGAGTGCTGCTGTTAATTCTTTTTTCTGGCCCGGCTCCAGCGATTCACAGGCTGACAATGCAACATAAGATTTTCCGGAAGATTCGTAGTTGCATGACATACGAGCCTGGTTTTTTTTCAAATTTCCGTTGGTTACATTCAGGAATGCTTTTGTGTTCCCTGATGACAAATCCCTGATCCCAAGTCTGTCAGCAAGCAGGCTTGCATCTAATCCGTTTCTGCACACCTGCCATATAAGATCGTCTGTTTTTTCTACAAGTTCCTGCGCCTTTATCCTGAGTTCTGCGCATAACCCGCCTACAGGAAATATTTTCTCCCCAGCTTTTTCTCTTTCCTCTATGATGTTCCTGGCTTTTGAGTATGCATCTGAAACCAGAGAAATGCATGCCGCTGCGTTGAAGGCATCTGCACGCATGTGCTCGCCTGCTATGTAATCAGCCCAGGTCTCGAATGGCACTACTCCGTCTGAATATTCCGGAAACAGCAGTGCTGTGAAAAATGTATCTGTTTTTATCAGCTTGCTCTGTATTTTTCCCAGGCACTCCGGGCAGCTGTATGTAAAGGCTGGCGAGCGTTTCCATTCCTCATCCATTTTTGCAAGAAGCATATAGTTATCGGATTCATCGGTGCATCTGTAGCTGCAGGACGGGATGCTTGTTTTGTCTGAAGACGAGCAAAGAATGTTCGTGCCTCCCTTATCAGCATAATATTTGCAGCTTGCAAAGCCGCTTCCTCCGACTGTTTTCGCATTACAAACAGCGAAGGTTTCTATTTCTTCTGATGTTATTGAAGAAAACAGGACTCCGTTGGGTGTTGTTGTATCGCATTTTCCGCTGAAGGTGCACGTAAAGAAGTCGCTGCGACAGTCTTTTGTGTTATCCGGAGTCTCTCCCAAACCAGGCTCGCATAGGCCGTCGCCGTCATCCGGCGTAAGGACAAGAACGAGTGGCTTTTCAGAAAACTTACCGGGAAAGAGCAGGTTTTGCGCCCGAACAACAAATGCATAGGCGCCATAAGGCGTCAGAGGCTTCGCCGATATTGAAATTGTTGCAAATGCCCTGTTAAATCCGTATATTCCGTCTACGGTAATTCTTTTCCTGTCCAAAGATGTCATCCAGTTATTTTCCGGGTCGGGTGATATCAGGGATAAATCATACTGAACAGGGACCTGCTCTGGATTTTCTATTTCCAGGATATACGAGGACGTGCATTCCCTGTTTACAAAACCTGCATCAAGGGTTCCACAGTGAGAATGGATAGGAGTTATCCGTATAACAGGAGGTCCCGGGATATCTGATACGACTTTTGCACTAACAGGCATAGGGTTCCCAGAATCTATGCCTGCAACATACGCGGTAAATCCAAGTTCCTTTCCTATCTCCGTCAAATCGTCTGCAAGCTTTACAGCCAATTGCACAGATCCCGTCTCTCCGGGCCCTAGATTCACCCCTGCAAAAGGCTCTCCATAGACAAATCTCAATATGTCCTCCCGTGAAAATCCGCTGTCTTCACATTCAAAGAATCCGAATGCAAGTACATCAGGAGCGCAAAGAAGCAGCTTATCATCTGCTTCGAATTCTACTATCCTGAAGAATTGCTCCGGCTCTAATGCCTCCTGCGTATTCGTGTTTGTGATGTTTATGTCAAACACGGCAATAGTTCCTGAGCTTGCGTTTCTTTCCTTGGGGTATATGGTAACAGTAGGCGGAGACCTTCCCGGCACTTCAAGAAATTCAGAATATGTTGAAGATTGCACAAATCTGCTGACTCTATCAACAAATCCTCCGTCCATCATGCCCATAGAGCGTACAAAATATACATATTCGCCGTCAACTGCTATCGACGATATCCCTGTTTCCAGCACCAGCTGCAGTGGCTTGGCTATCACCTCCTTGGAGCTGCCTACTCTGATTATTTTCCCCACATCCCTTGGTGCGGATGCTGAAAGTGCGTTTGGATTTATAACTGACAGGAACATCTCATTTCCATTAACCTCAACCGCAGAAAGTCTGCCAGATTCTGTAATCAGTGATTCATCTATCTCAACTGCTATTGCGCAGTTATCCTTGCTGCAGAATGAGGATGTTCTTCTGACAACCTTCGGCTCTGTCCAGTACACATCCCCGTTTTCTGCGTACACTCCAAGCGGGTTGTCTAAGCTTTCAGCAAGAATCGCAGTGCCTGCTGAGGACCACTTGATTATTTTATCATCTTCTGCCCAATAGATTTCATTATCATCTGCTGCCAGGAAGAACGAATCTTCATTCACTGTTGTGAGCGTATTAACTGCTCCGCTTTTTATTTCGAGTGTTTTCAGATCTGTGCCCTCTATCCACAGCAATCTTCCATTATCCTCTTCTATGCCCTTTATCCCTGATCCGGAAACCATTTGATTTTTTGAACAGCTGCTTTTGCTTATCGAGTTTATCGAAAAGCCTGTGCTGTAGAATATATGAGTGCCGTTTGAATCCAGGTCTAAGGCATTTTCTATCAGCGCTGCCGGGTTGCAGGATGATGACAGGTCCGGTATATCGCCTGCCAGAAGTCTTTCGAATTCCGGAAGTTCCGAGAAAACCATCAGGTTAAAGTAGCCTGATTGCGCTTCGCCTGGTACAGGCGATAATGAGACTCTTTCTTTTACAATTTTGAAAGCGGCCATTGTTACGGATTCATTTGCCTGTATATTCCATCCCATGGGTGTTTCTGCCCTGACTGCAAAATCGTGTTCACCGCATACCTGCGGAAGATTGCTGCTTATATCTGCATCATATATCACAAAATTCTTTTCCTTTGTTTTTCTGACTGAAAGGGCGGGTTTTGGCGATACAAGGTTATATTCGGTTTCTGCCCTCACCTTCTTTTCTGTTGCCTCATCGGCAAAAATAAATGCAAGTTTCTGCTTTCCGGGTGCTGTGATTCTCGGGGTAAGGCGCCTGTAAAATGTTGTGTTATCCCCTATGCCTGCACAATACTGCCCTGTTGTTCCGTTGCATAGCGGAAGCGTGTTGAAAGACCATATCCCTGAAAGCTCGTCGTCCCTTATTTTCCAGCCTTCCGGCAATTCGTATGTTGCATTGAGTAAGATTCCTTTTGTTCCTATCTCAACTGATGTAGGAAGCGAGGCTGGCAGAGAAGACAAGTTGCACTCTCCTGCACTCGTCCAGGCAAAATACGCGTTTCCCGGCTCCATTATATCTGCCGGCTCGCTTACAAGCCGTGTATCATCAAAACTATCCGAAAACGGGTATGCCGGCGCAGGCAACGCCCTTCTGAACTCTGTCCAATTCTTAACAGGCCTTTCCCTGTAGAAATCCTTGTAGACTTCGTATCTGGCTGGCTTGCATCTGTGAGTTGCATAGATATTCCCGCTTAGATGAAGAATAGGCAGCTGGACTTCATTTTCTACATGACCCAAAGATCCCGGGCTAAGCGGAATTGTCCTGGAAGATGATCCGAAAAAATTGACGTCATCGGATGTTATCCTTGCTTCTTCGTCGCTTACAACTATATCTGCGTCATTTTTGAACAGCGACAGGTCAATCTTTATTTCGCATGAATTCTGCGAAAGCAGATAGTATCCACGCCCTGGCTTTATCTCTACTGACAACGGATTATTTACGCGCATGTCTCCGCCAGGCTCCAGCCATGCTATCTCCTTTGCTTTGCACTGCGGCGCTATATCTGCAAGGGTTGTTTTTTGCCTTGGCACATACGGAACAGAAAATGGCGTCCACACTCCTGCCTCTACCGGGATAACAGGCCAGTAGGACTTTGCCTTCACAGTTGCATTGATTGTGAAAGGGTTTCCTGCTCCGCAAATCTGCTGCGGCTCTAATTGCACAGAAAAGCTTGTTTCCATAACGTCTACGCGCTTTTCCACGGCATGCATCAAGGCATCAGACGTAAGATCTTTTAGTTCCTGCAGGCGCTGGCGCGCAGCTGTGGTTGCGGAAGCTATATCATCGGCACGTCTTTCTATGGCAGCGGTAACCATCTCATCGATCGTATTCTTAAGTTCAAGCAGCTTTTTATCCAGTTCATCTTTTCCAGGGTAATTATTCAGTTTAGCGTGCCATGCAGCGTCCCCTGAAAGGTTGTAGAAGTCTCTTGCCATAGCGCTCACATTGCCAAGCACGTGAGCTCCTACGAGCGCTTTTCCGAGATTTTTCCTGGAATTTTTATTTGCTATTTTGTATTCACCCGGAGCATTATATATGGGCGCGATCTCATCGCACTCGCCGGTTGCAGAACTATAATGAGAGCACCTTCCATAAAGCTGATAGAGATTTGTCAGGATTTCTGAGCTTCTTCTGTTCATTTCTTCTGAAAATTTCCTCATATTTTCCATGTTGTTTATAAAATCTGGAGAAAACTCGTCGCCCCACTGAACTTCCAACGCATTTCCGCTTCTAAGATATTCTATAATGCCTGCGGATAATATGGAAAAATCATTTATGGAATCAACGAGCCTGATATTTGCCGCATAAGTTCCTTCGTCATTCACATAGACGCCCTTATTGTTTCTTTTTCCGGTATATTCTATCTGGATATCCTCTAATTCCTGCACAGAGGCACCCGGGTCTTCTTCATGACCTGCAATGACCTTGAAAACAGATGCCGTTGTGTAGCAGTTGCCTGATATGAAAACGAAACCGTACTGGCATCTTTCTACCTCATACCAGATATATGGAAAATCTCCTGCCGTGAGATACAGATTTATATTACGGATTTTTTCTTCTGCATTACGAACACGCGGATTGTAGAATGAGCTTTCTACGTTATCCATCTGAACACGGAATCTTGTCAGGTTGGCCGCAGCGCTTATTCCAGCAAGGGTTATCATTGAATTCCTGGATGATGCTGACTGAAGTGAATTTTTAGTATTTTCCAGGTCTCTTTCGAATATTTCCAATGTCGTGATATGGTTGTGGGCATTGGCGCGTCCTTCGAGATTGTTTAATCCTGAAATTAAACTGTCTATTTCCTTCATTCCCTCTGAAAATTTATTTCGGTCGGTCAAAGGCATATTGTACACAGCTATCTCTTCTGCTATTCCTTTCATCCCTTCCACAAGCTTTGCATGATCCTGTAAATTTGCATCTAAAAGCCTCTGGTGTGTCGCTGACACAAGATTTATCGCAAATACAAGAGAGTCAGGAAATCCTGGAAGGCTCTCCACTGTTCTTATCGTTCCTTCCATTGATTCAAACAAGGCGCTTGTTGCACCTGTTGTGCTTGTTACATTAATTATGTAGGAACCTGGCTGACTTGGAAGATTTATCCCTGAAACGAGGAAATTGCCCTGTTCGTCTATCGGCCCTTCAGCCATGCCGTTTACAGATCCGTCTTTCAGAAGAATCCCCGTTACGATGCCTCCTTCCTGTTTCCTTGAATAGAATTCGATGGGGGCGCGACACCATCCAAACCCGCTTTCCGGAACACCACTGGGCCCTATCTCAGGGACTTTGACGCTGATTGTGTTCTTGTTTGCATAGCTGAAGCTTTCGCATTCTACAGGCTCATTCAAAAACTGCGGATCCATGCGAAGGCTTACCTGGCCGTAACATGCGCATCTGGCGAGTTTCAGGCTCATTTCCAGCTGTCTTGCAAGCTCTTCAGCTGTCTCCTCACCCTGCATAGCTGTGGAAACTGCTCTCTGAACTGAGAATAAAAGGGATGATGTCGAGCGCTCTAACTGAAGAATCTGGTGGGAGGCACTCAGAGCCTCGATGCGGTTGAGAAAGTTTGGAGGGCTGCTTCCGTATATGCCTTCTATCCTGGTTATCTGGTCTGATGTCAGGGGAATAAATTCTCCGCCAAGCGTTTCATCTATTATAATTTCTGTCTCGTCCTGCCTTAGAAACTCGCCAAAGGACATTGCTTGCCCCTTTTCTGCATACAGCTCTGAAGCCACTTTCAATCCTTCTATTTGCTCCCGCGTGAGCTCGCCTACTGTACGTATTTCTGTCTGCATCTCATTGTTCAAAGCGCCTGTCAGATGAGGTTCAAGCCAGTTTGTAAGGAATGAAGAGGCGCGGGCTGCGGCTATCTGGCAGACGCTCTGCTCTGCGCCTTCGAAACTATCGCATATCTCGCGTGCAGCCAGATTTGTAACAGCAGAAGTTATCGAGGCGCGGACTATTTCGCGCCATATTTCAGTCATATCCCCTGTTCCTAACCGCACAAATTCTCCAACACTCATCTCCCTGATCTCTGCAAAAGGCCCGCTGTCTATGTCAAAGCTGTGCGCAACTCCTGCAAGTGCCGCACGCTGAACAGCTGTTGTTATGGCTGATTGTATTGCCGACCCTATTATGGATCCTATAATTCCGGAAAATTGCAAATCCAGTTCTTCCACGATCCAATTGGCAGCATAGCCGGCTGCTGTTGTCACCCCGACCCATAAAATTGCCTGGGAAAAGCTGTCGAATTGGGGAGTGCCTGCTGTTGCTGCGGTCGCAGCTGCAAGTGCTATGTTAAACCACTGGTCAGAAAACGATATCTGCGGATTATATGCCATGAACACTGCTCCTACCACGTATAATGTTGAGGCTATAGCTGCCGTGCCTGCAGCTGTTGCAGCTCCTATGGCTGTGACTTCCAGGGCACCCACTAATGGCGCCGCTGCGCCTGCTGTAAGTGCGATGGCCCAGATTGTAAGGCCTATTCCTATGATCTGGGGAAAGTATTTTTCCAGAAAGGCAGAGCACCTTCCGGAATCAAAGCGCTGAACGTCGTAGAAAAGCTTGTTCTCAAAATACTCTCCTGTTGAGGGGCATCTGTCATATTTGCAGTCCTTGTCTACGCAGGCTCCAAGAACTTTTTTTGTGCAGGCGCAGTCAGCAGATGCAGACCATGAGCAATAATAGCGGTTGCCCAGGCACACAAAAGAACGAAGATCCACATTGCCTGCAAGAAGAACAGACTCTCCTGGAAGAAAAGCGGGGAGAATTCCAAACGGCACGGCCCTGTCCTTCGCTCCATACGTAATTTCAGGGACGCGTGCAAATGGAGTTATTTCCTCCACGTCCAGTTTGCAGATTTGCCTTTCAGTCTGGTTTTCGCATGGAACAACCATTTCTATGGAAATCTTTTTTGCCCCTATGTAATCAGGCGATGTTATCCTTCTGTTGCGCAGTTTCTGGACGTTGTCAAGCAAATACGTATGTACGCGACCGCTCTCTTCCTCAATTCTAAAGGCAATCCTTTCGATATCGCGTTTCGATTCTATCGCGGCAGCACGCCACGGCTGTATGCTTTCAAAGACAAACTCGCATGAGAACAGGCTTTTTGATCCTTCTGAATCCCATTCAAATTTTATCCTCGGTCCCCTGGAAGGCAGCTGCTGCGCTTCCTGAACAGGATTCCATAGCTTGTCAAGCTCCTGGAACAGGCTTTTGTCCTGAACAGGATCGAGCTGTTTTCCATCGATAAAGCAGTTTATGCCCTGAAATTTAAGATCCTCTATATCCTCAATGCCCTGGGCGCTTGCCAGTGAAGATGCAAGGACGACTATAGATATGGCTAGAAGTGCATGATGCAGTCTGAGCATACTAGAACTTGTAATTCAGGGTATATTATTGTTTTTTCGAATGGGGCATTATTTATAGTGAAACCACAAATGAAACGGAACATGTCATTTGTGCTTTCCCACATAGCAAACCAACTTTGCCATGCCGTTTATTAAGTTGGTTTGCTATAATGAAATTCACAATCTGGTTATTGCCTCTGTTTCTATTGACCCTACTCCACTTATTGAAGAGAGCCTGCCTTCCATATCCTGTCCTTCCTTGTCTTCGACAACAAACAGGACTTTCAGGGCTTTTAGCCCGAAGGCTATTTCTTCTGTGTGAATCTGCTTCGCACCTAACTGTTCTATCTTACCCTTTATTTCCTCTATATCCACATCAGCAGATTCGGGCATTACCTTGAAAGTAATGGCAACTTTTCCCATACCAATCCCTTTTCTTGAAAGAAAAGGTCTTGGTGAACCCCAAAAGAACTTTTCAGTGGATACACTAAGACCTTTCTAACTTTGTGAAAAAACTCCGCTAAAGAGCGGGATTTTTTACGGCCCTTCAAAGCCGCACTCGCACCTGTAAAGGATGCCTCGCTTCCTGCAGGTGTCGCAGCGTTTTATTTCATTTTCTCCGCAGGCAGGGCACTTGAACCGGGTCCACCTTTCCTCTGTTTCTAATTCAAGATTGCAAGATGAGCATCTCATGGCTCTTAGTTTTGGGGCGAGAGCTTAAAAACGTATGCTTTTCTCGCATTACTTTAAATGATTGCTCCCATATTTCTACAAAGCCCTCGTAGTCTAGCCTGGTCCAAGCGCAGCGTGCGTGAGCAAGGGAGAAATAATACACGCCGACCGCAGCGAACCAGCTGCGCGCGGAAGACTTCGCTTGGAAGCAAATAGGACACAAGGTTGCGGTATTTGAATTGCAGATACCTTGAAACCCGAGTTCGAATCCAATCCCTTTTCTTGAAAGAAAAGGTCTTGGAGAACCCCAAAAGAACTTTCGGAGCTTCGCTCCGGTAATATGAAATGGGATTGGCGAAACTCTCGGCGGGGGCATTTTAATCTTTTTAGATACAAAAATATTCATGAGGACAGCCGCGCTCGTATCTGACTTATTTTTCAAAGGCAGGATAGCTGAAATAGCCAGACAAACTGGCAAGGACGTGCAGTTTTTCAACAATATTTTCGGGATCAAGGACGCAGACTTGATTCTGCTTGATTTGAATAAGTTTGGTTCTGAAGCTGTATTCAGATTGAGAGAGAAAAATCCCGAAGCAAAAATAGTCGGATACCTGTCTCACGCTGACGTTGAGCTCAGGGAAGCAGCCAAAAGGGAGGGGTGCTTTTTTGTTTTGTCAAAATCGGAGTTCACGAAGAAGCTGCCAGAGATCCTGGGAGGCGCACGGATTGCCTAGATCAAATTTCCATTAAACCCCATAGAAATAAAAGCCTGATATGCCTATCAATATTAACAAGAGTGCAGCAATGATAACTATCATGAGTGTCTTTTCTTCGAAACGGTGTCTTCTGAAAACCAGACTGTGGCCCACTAAAATCAGAACTAAAATTCCTAATCCTATAGATGCCGCAGCAATTACAGGGTGACCTATTCCTATCAGGATTAGCATTACCTGGTCAAGAGCGCCTGAAACCATGTTGTTATCTCAAAACAAGCTTTATTAAATCTGTTTGATTCCTTCTATTAATGTCTTTAGAAATATTTCTGATGATAATTACTGTGATACTGTATGGCACAGCCACGACCCTGCAGAAATATTCCATAAATAAGATGAGGAGATTTTCCTTACAGCTTTTGTTAAAGAATAAAACCTGGCTCTTCTCTTTTGCTGTTGGCCTTTTAGGCACGATTGCCTATCTTGGTGCCCTGCGGTATGGAACATTCTCATTCGTACAAACATCTCTTTCAGCCACTATTGTAATTCCTATACTTGCAGGTTTTCTTTTTTTCAGGGAAAAAATGTCGGTGATTGAATGGCTTTCAGTAGCATCGATAAGCGCAGGAATAATCCTGTACTCTCTATAGCATTTTCGCTGCTATCAGGATTTTTGATTGCCTTGGCAGCGCTTGTAGCCAGGGGACTGATTTTAGATAAATTATCACTTGAAATTCTAATATCGCCGCTTGCACTCGCCGCAGGATTACTTGCAATTGCAGGATTCTTGTCGATGCAGTTTGCATTCAGAACGTGGCATATAAGTGCTGTTGTGCCATTGGTTACAGGCATAGTGGTTATATTCTCAAACTTTCTGGCTTTCTATCTGCTGAGTGAACCAATAACAACCCCTCAGATAGCGGCGATGGTCATGATTTTTGCCGGGACATTGATTTTGTCTGCAGTAAACGTTGTAAAAAGGGGGTAAAATGAAAAAAATAAAATATTCTGTTGTCATACCTTCGAAGGATGAGCTTGCATATGTAGGAAAATGCATAGCTTCTGTCAAAAAGCAGGGAAGGCGCGATGTGGAAATAATTGTCGTGGACAGCGGAACTGACAGGACTATGAAAATAGCGAAAAGGATGGGCGCAAGAGTTTACTGGCAGAGCCCAAGAGGACCCGGGCCTGCGAGAAACATTGGGGCAAAAAAGGCGAAGGGATCTGTATTTGTTTTTCTTGATGCAGACTCAAGACTTCCGAAAAATTTCTTTTCAACACTGGATAAAAATCTTGACGGGAAGGTAGGCGGCGGAATATTCAGCTTGAAACCATATGATGCAGAAAGCTCGGAGGGTTTTATCACATATAATATAGCAGTTTCTGTGGCGCGCTTTTTCATTTCACTTGGACATCCGCTTACCATAGGGTCGTGCTTTGTTTACAGGAAGAATGTTTTTGAAAGAACCGGCGGCTTTGATGAAAGCATGGTGACTAACGAGGATCACGACCTGGCGGTGCGTGCGCATAAAATTGCGAGATTTGTCTTTCTTGAAGGAGCCACCGTGGAAGTTTCGATGCGCAGGGTAAGAAAGTGGGGCTTATTCAAGAGTACTATGGTATATCTGGCATCCACTTTGTTGTTCTTCTTTGGAAAGGGCACGCTCAGGTGGTATTGGGATAAGTAAAGAATGTTCAAGCGGCTTGCTTGATGAGATCTCTAAAATCAGAAGGCAGATAAAGCTTCTTCTCATCATCAAATAGAATCTCTATTTTGCTTTCACATACTCTCCTCAGCAAGCGTCGAAGTTTCAGCGTAGTATCATAAATCTCTTTTGCATATTCAGCATCCTGAACACCTACGTGGCTGCCACTTTCAACGCAGACAAAAAGATACAGTGCCCTTCTGAAGGAAGGCTCCAGATGCGGCTTCCACTCAGATAATTCTGCTGGTTTGTCAAACACAGAAATGAATGGCTGTACTTCTCCATCCCTAGAATATGTTGTTATTCCATGGTCTGGATCGTACCTTGCAGCATACCTGCCAGATTTTCTTGTGAAATCCTCAACAATTCCATTAGTTAATCTTCTGTCGTATTCAGAGAATCTCCCGGGAACAATTATATTTCCATTTACAGAATGAGTCATATTCTATTTTTCGTGACTTATGTTTATTAATGTCAACTAATCACACTTTCGTAGACTTCCAGAAGCATTTTTGTGCAGTTTTTGATGTCATATTTTCTCATGAGCCTCTGCAAATCCGATGAGTTTTTGCTTCCTCTGTGCAGGATTTGCGTTATATTCCTGGGCAGTTCGTCTTTTTTCGATACTATTCCAATCTGATTTTCACGGACAAAATCACCGGTGACCGGCGCCTCCAGCGCAACAACAGGGAGCCCTCTGAGCGCTGCTTCTAAAAGAACCAGTGCCTGTGTTTCTGTTTTTGAGGCTATCACGAAAACACCTGCGCTTTTGTATTCCCTGTCGAGCTCCTCATTGGAGAGATACCCGAGGAATTTCACCCTTTTTTTAAGGCCCTTCTCAATGACATATTTCCTGAGCTCGGCGGCGTGAGGGCCGCTTGAGGCGATGCGAAGGGTGACTTCTTCGGGAAGCTCAGCCAGAGCGTCTATGATTGTTTCTATGCTCTTCTCCCTGGTTATCCTTCCAACGTGGAGAATGCTCTTTTCTCTTTTTTTCTTTGCATTGCCTATTCTTCTCATGTCGATTCCTGTCGGGACCACAATAACAGGCTTCTTTACGCCGTGCCTTTTCAGCACGCGCGCTGTCTGCTCTGACGGTGCCATGACTGCATTGAGCCTGTTATGAAACCATGCGCAGTACTTCCACGCTCCCTTCTTTGCAACGCTTTTTATGCCCTTGATTCCCATCAGCTTTCCCAGGTAATGCATGTACTCAGGAAGCATTGTGTGAAAGGTGCCGACAACAGGGATGTCGAGGTGCTTTGCCATTCCTATGCCCACTGCTCCCAAGGATATTGGAGTATGCACGTGGATTATGTCGAAGTTGAATTCTTTGAATTTCCACAAGAGCTTTTCAGACAGTGGAATGCCTATCCTGTAGCCTGGGTACGGGCTGAAACCAAAGGATGGCATTTTATGAACCTTTTTGCCATAACCGGTAGGGGCAAATATATGCACTTCGTGCCCCTCTTTTTGCAGCTGTCTCGAAAAAAGCTCTATAGAAGTTACAACCCCGTTCACCTGCGGCTTGTACGTATCTGTGAAAAAGGCTATTTTCATGCAGCTAATTTCCATCGACGCTTTTTAAATTAGTAATTCACAATAAAAGATATGCCGCTCCAACTCTGGGTGGATTTTGTACTTGTGTGGTTTATCTTGTTTCCCGCGTATGCGGCCAATGCCGTTCCAGTCCTGGTCGGAGGCAAAAGGCCTCTGGATTTTGGAAAAGGCCTGGGAAAAAACCGTATATTAGGCGATGGCAAGACTATAGAAGGCACTGCTTTGGGCATAGCAGCAGGATTTCTTGTTGGTGCACTGGAATACTACGTGATGCCTGCTTTGCAGGGATACGCAGCGCAATATAATGTTCTATTGCCGCAGATAACGCTGCCTCTAGCCCTGGCGATTGCCGCAGGCACAATGTGCGGTGATATTCTCGGCAGTTTTTTCAAGAGGCGGATGGGAATTGAACGCGGAGGAAAGGAGCCTCTTCTTGACAGGCTGGGTTTCATAATATTTGCGATGATTTTTGCATATCCATTTATCCAGATAACGCCTGCGATGGCTGTGTACATGATTGCAATCACTTACGTGATCCACAGGGCAGCGAATTTTGTCGCTTACAACGCAAAGCTGAAGACGGTGCCGTGGTAGCTTTAATGTGAAACAAGGAATAATACCGACATGTCCTTGTTTCACAGTATAGTGCACAAGGAATTATTATATCCCGATTTATTCCTTGTAGCACTATAAAAGATTTGAATAAGAAAGAAAATTATGTATCCAGAGGAAGTTGCTAGTTATGTATTATTGGGTGGTATTGGATTTGTAGATTTGATGACTGCTGCTGAACAAATTCATTTAGCCGTTCTTTACAGACACCATGGTCTGACTAAAGAACAATGTAGAGTAAAAATGATTAGGAATCATGAGTCATTCGGTCCTATTTCATTTGCAAGTAAAGGATTGCTTATAGCAACTGCAGGACTATGGTGTGGAAGAAAATCATATCCTACATCGCCATGACTCCTTCTGCTGGTGGATAAAAATTAGGGCAGGACTGAAAACTTATTAATATATTAATGAGCAATAAGTGATTATGGACAGCGTGAACAAACTTGCGCTGACGCTTCTGGGAGTGTCGTATTTGCTTGGTGATGCTGCGATAGCTTTGGATAACCTTCGTCAGGCTTCATTCTACAGCCAACGTTTTGGGAGGGAAGAGTTCAGAAGGCGGACGAGGGAGATGCCTGCTATTGGCATTATTTCATATACAACCGGCAGGGTTATTTCTGCAATGCCAAATCTATTCACAAGAAGATATGCTACATCTCCATGATTCTTCTTCCCTTCGTGGCGCTGTAGATGACGGAGGAGCTGATGCCTATATATGCCAAAAGCTTGTAGAAATAATCGATTTTCCCGGGGCTGTGTTTCGTACTCTTCAAAAGCCATTTGCTCAGGTGCTTCTTCGGGCCTGTGTAGTTCTTCATGATGTGATCAAGAACCTGGTCGTAGGAAAGCTGCATCCTCTGCACATTCCAGCGGAGCGTTGTTGACAATGGATTGTACTGCGTCCTGTGCGTGCTTTTGCCGTTCTTAATTGCCTTTATTACCGAATCTATGCTGTCGTATCTCTCGGGCAGGATGAGCGATCCAAAACCCAGCATTTCCTTGCAATGGGCATCGCTTCCTGCGACTGCTACGAGCTTCTTATCTTTAACCCACTTCCGGCTTCTCCTGTTGGAAAGCCTGTCGATGTTCAGTGGATTAAAAACTTCAACAGCGTCGCACAGCTGTGCTTTTGACTTGACCCCCTTTTTGTAGATGTCGAACGGATGGGGGGCTATTGCAAGGCCTGCCTGCTCTCTTATCGCGTCGATGGTCTCTTCTGCGCTTTTTCCTTCTGCAATTCTTTCGCTTATGCCGAAGGCAAGCACATGGCCATCGCTGCTGCTAATCTCTTCGCCCTGCACTATCATGATATCCTTTCCTGCAGCTGCTTTCTTTGCTTCTGCGACTCCCCTTGTCGTATCATGGTCGCTTATGCTAAGAACGTCTATGCCGTTCCTTATTGCCGCCTCTACCATTGATGACGGCGAGTCTATGGCGTCAAACAGCACTCTTTCGCCTTTTGAATAGCGCGTGTGCACGTGGGTTTCTACAAGCATAATTATCAACAGTAGATGGTTTTTCCGATATAAATTTAAATAGGCAGTATGTTTTTCGCTTTTTCACTCGCCTTTTTAAGATAGATTCATATTTTTCTCTCATGCCACTATTCATAAAGCCCGAGATCCGCGTCATAGGCTGGGACGACTCCAGACATACAAAAAACCAAAAGAGCGTGCAACTGGTAGGAGTTATAATGCGGGGAGGGCAGTGGGTGGACGGCGTGCTTACAACTAAAGTAAAGGTGGACGGCGTGGATTCCACGGAAACAATTGCTTCTGCAATTATAAAATCCAGGCACTACGACCAGCTTAGCGTCATCATGACCGACGGCATAACCTTTGGCGGATTCAACATAGTGGATATTAATGCGCTCAGTAAAATAACGCAAAAACCTGTGATAGCTGTGCAGAGAAGAAAACCGAACATGCGTGAATTCAAAAATGCGATTAAGAAAATATTTGCAGATCATAGAAGACGCCTGCGAATCGTTGAAAAGACCGGCAGGGTTATTGAATTCAGAGGCCAGAAAGGGACTATATACTACCAAAAGGCCGGGTGCACAAAAGAGTTCTGCGAAAGGCTTCTTTCACTGACAAGCACAAGATCCTTTATACCCGAGCCTCTGAGGGTTGCGCACCTTATTGCCGGCGGGCTTTCCGGCGAAAGCAGGGGAGGCGCTTAACAAAGCTTAAATATGTTTACTCTTGAGTAGTTATGTGATCGCATGCAATATAAAGCTCCTGAACTGCCGCCAGGCGTCAACGCCCTGGGATACGTAGAAGTAGATGCGGAATGCTGCAATGCAGGGTTTCCGGCTGAAAGAGGCGGGAATCCTATACGCAGGATAAGGCTTCCTACAACAGAGGGATCTGTAGTCAAGGTAGGAACCGATGTGGGGCCTGGTGACATTGCCCTTCGCAGGGAATTAAGAAGACAAGGCATATCAGGGTATCATGCGCATATACGGGCTGCAAAAACTATGAGAATTACCACAAAGGACAGGACTTTAATCGTGCCCAGATACTTTCTCGAGGATCATCACAAAACTTTCCCTGATGACGGTGAAACGCATAAAGAATTGGTAAACAGAACGATAGAAAAAACCCTCCTAAGGAGAAAAGAAGGGGTAGTTCCTATTACCTTTGAGACATTTCCTGATGGAGATGTTATACACCCTTATCCCCTGGAGGAGGTTGTATTAAGAGGGGTTGTTAACAGAATGGCTTATCCGGCTGAATACAGGGATATTGTAACGTTGAGGCTGGTTTATGGCATATATCCAGAGCCTGTTCCTGAAGCTGACAGTGAGGATCTCGAGCTGACAAGGATGTAGATTAAAACATTTTCTTCATTTGAATGATATGCGCTATTTGGATTCTAGAATGATAAGGCATAAACTTGAGGGATACGGATGCAAAGTGATGAATGAAGGCAGGTTTGGTGAGTTTGCCGGAGTAAAAGCAACGACAGAAGAGGTGAAACAAATCTGTGTCGGTGTTGGTGGGAAGGTTTATGTCATGGATGCAAGGGTGTTCTATGACAGCAGGACAGGAGACATGAATCCTGAAGGTGATATTTCTGTATATCTCAGAGGTGTGATGGAAGAAAAAGATTACGATCAGGGTGAATTAGAGACAAGAGACCCTGATAACGATGAAGCTGAAACCGCAGAAATAATCAGAATGTGCATATCTTATTCGATAAGAGAGAAATATCTTGGAAAAAGATAAGGCTCTAGCCTGCTTCTGTCTCTCGGAAACATTGCGACTTATTTTTGTTATTTTTGTTTGACATGATCCTTATTCAAATTTCTCCAAACTGTAGCTATTGGCAAATCTAATTTTTCAGAGATATAGCCATATGAGTAGCCTTCGTTTCTTAGATTGACCATATGTGGCGTTATAGCAAACCAACTT
Organism: Candidatus Aenigmatarchaeota archaeon; assembly: GCA_016187395.1. Lineage (GTDB taxonomy): Archaea > Aenigmatarchaeota > Aenigmatarchaeia > GW2011-AR5 > JACRAC01 > JACPJV01. The sequence continues at coordinate 55,246 of JACPJV010000033.1, read as the reverse complement.
AATAAACCGCATAGCAAAGTTGGTTTGCTATATGGGAAAGCACAAATGTCATGTTCCGTTTCATTTGTGGTTTCACTATAACTCCATTATTTTTTCTTTCAGAGTTTTATGTAATTTGTATTTTATAAACTTTAAGGTATGAGTCTATCCGGGGTCCTCGCAAATAAAACCGCTTCCTTAATATTTTCTATATCTAAAAGCTGCATAGTAAATCTTTCTATGCCTATGCAAAAACCGCCGTGCGGTGGTACGCCGTATTTGAAGTGCTTAACAAACCATTCTATATCTGACATTTTCATTTTCTTGTCTTTAATATTCCCTAACAGTTTTTCATGCCTGTGCTCCCGTTGCCCTCCGGAACTTTGTTCTATACCTTTAAAAATCAAATCAACACTTCTTGCCCATTGGGGTTCTCCGTCTACCTTCATTACATAGAATGGTTTAGCTGCGAATGGAAATCTATTAACAAAAAAGAATTCACTTTTGTATTTTTCCTTTACATAATCGTATAAGAGTTTTTCAGACTCCCTGTCATAATCTTCTCCAAAAGGGATTTTTTTTCCTAAATTTTCTAGAATTTCATAGATTTTTGGAAATCGCAGTTCTGGAAAAGGCGGTTTTGGCAATTTGACTTCTTTACCAAGTATTTTCAATTCATTTTCGCATTCTTCTTTCACCTTTTTCATTGCATTCACGATCATTTGTTCCTCAAGTCTCATTATATCAGTTTCATCCTTAATGAAAGAAATTTCCGGTGCAACTCCTCTATGTTCAGATAAATGGCGCGGAGTTCTGGATTCTTCAGCACGCCAACTTGGTCCTATATCAAAGATTTTATCATAACCACCTATTAATGTGAGCTGTCTATGAAGTTGCGGATCTTGTCTTAAAAAGGCTTTAGTCTTGTAATATTTCAATTTGAAAATCTCGGCACCGCCTTCAGAAGCGCCACCTAATATACAGGGGGTGAAAATCTGGATGAATCCTTCTTTTCTTAAGTATCCTTCGAAACCTTCCAGAATTTTTGCCTGAATTTTGAAAATAGCTAAATTTTGTGGTTTCCTTAAATCAATAGGCCGCCAATCAAGCCTTGTATCCAACTCAGATTCGACGTTCGGGTCCAAAGGCAGAATCTTCTCGGAGACGCTTAAAATCTCTATCCTCTTCGGTACAATCTCCACGCCGCGCTCTGTCCTTTCTGTTCTGTGCACGACGCCCTCCACGAGAACAACAGACTCCTTCACAAGGCTCTTTATTGTTTTCAAAATTAGCCCGTCAACAGCGCCTTTCTTTGCGGTTATCTGGGCAGTTCCACTGCTGTCGCGGATAATCAAAAAAGCAAGGCTCCCGTGCTCCCTCACAGAATCTACCCAGCCTCCTAATATGACTTTGGATCCGTCCTTCTCTTTTGCCATGTCAGAAGCCATATGCGTGCGCATGGTATAACCTTGAGAATATTGAATTGAAACATATTAAAGTATTACAAGAAAACCCCGGTCAATTCTAAACAGGGGCTTGCACTATATAGATGTTGAAGAATATAGCCCATACGACTATCCACGTTGTTATGTAGAGAACAACAGGGCTCGACCACCACTTCTTCTCGCTTATTGAGAAGATCTTTTTGACAGCAAAGACCGAGATTACCATCACTGCAATCGCCAGAAGCAATGAAAGAGGGGGGGAGTTTATCAGAAATGACAAGTATCCCACCACGGCTCCTATAATTGCAAATATGGCTGTGTTGATCCTTCTCTGCCTAAGTTCCATAGGCTATCTTTCAAAAGCAAAGTATAAATAATCAGGCAAACTCTCCGAGCCTTTTCTGCTCATGATCTTTCTTCAGCTGCTTTGCAGGTATCCATGAGCTTCTTGCAAACGACGGCATGGATCCTTTCTCAGACAGCCATTTTTTTAAAAATTCCATCGTCCGCGGGTCGCTTGGATAGCCGCTGCCAAAGTAGCCGTATTTATGCAGCTTGCTCACTTCTGCGTCACGCACGACTTTTGCAATTATTGAAGCCGCACCTACTACCGGATAATTTACGTCTGCCCTGTTCTCGCAGATGAAATTATTGCCGTACTCGTATTTTTCTTTATCATCAATTTTTGCAAGCAGCTTATGGCAGAATTTCTCCGTGTTGGATTCGACGGAATCTACAAAAACAATGTCCGGCTTTAGTGCGTTCACAATCTGCTGCATATGGCTTATTTCTATTTTATTCAGATTCTGCTCTGTGCGAAGCCTGTCGATGTCAGAGGCAGAAAGCTTGATAATCTTTGCATGCCCTGTTTTCTTCAGCTTCTGGTAGAGAAAAGAACGCCTGCGCGGGCTTAGTTGTTTAGAGTCCTTCACGCCAATTTTTTTGAGGAGGTCTGATTCCTCTTCCTCAACCAGAAAGCCGCACAAAACAAGAGGGCCGATGATTGCGCCTAACGGCAAGCATTAGTCATAGCTAACGCCTTCTGCCGGCTTCATCGATCCCTAAAATTCGTGTCATATGACTATGAGCATTTTGCCTGCTTATAAGATTGTTTTCCATAATGATGATATAGAAAGATTTTCACTATTCCCTCGGGTGCGGGCAGGCAGAATCGCACATTACTGTAGGGCCGTTGTCGCAGGTTATCTGCGCACACTGAGGATTATTTTCGAAATAAGCAGGCTCCACTTCCAAAACAGAATCGCATACATTTGTTTTCAAGCTGCTGCATCCTACAAAGCCGTTCGCAGGCTGCATTCTGAATTTTATCCTTAATTCGTTATTAGTCTCGTCGAATTCTGCCACCTCGTCGAATACATCTATAGATGCTACAACTGTTATGATTCCTGTGACATCAATATCCCATATCGATTTTATTTCGGTTGTTTCTCCTGGCTGCAATATGTCTTTTCCGACTGTTGCTGAGCTTATCTCAGATGCTGTTTCAACAAGCGGCAGAAGCTTGTACCTTCTTACCTGCGCAGCCTTTCCTCCGATGTTTTGAATCAAAGCAGTGAATGTAACCTGTTCGGTTGTTTTAGGAAGCTGGGGTTTATATTCTATGCTCAGAACAGCCAGATCAGGCTGATCGCTTACAGGGACGAATAAGGAATCCATTTGCGACTCTTCTTCAGGCGTTTCTGTTTCCTGGACTGGTGTATTCTCTTGCGTTTCTGCCTGTTCTTCGATAGCAGTTGGTTCTGGACTGCTTGCAGATGCTTCTTCTGCTGTATTTGAAGCCACTCCTCCTGTTCCTGTCATTCCTCCAGGAATTGAAAGTGCAAAAATCCCTGCTGCAGCTGCAAGAACCACTATCACCACAGTTACATATAATGTATAGCTTGGAAACCTCATACTAGAACTTCAAGTCCAATAAGTATTTATTCTTATTGGTAATTCTGTGAATATTGCTATCTTCTAACATTTTCAGACATCGCATACAAGATATTTCAGTAGGAAGCCCTACCAATCAGTGAGGCTTAGGGACAGATTGTTTCATCTCAAGAATTTGATTCATCACTGGAAACAGCCACCCTTCAGGCAACCTGATTTTCGATGTGTCTGCCTAATGAATATTGAAGATTATGGTGCTGCAATCCGGGAATTATTTTTTCCTCTTCGGAATCTCGATCTTTATCACATCCAACTCCTTGCATACGCATTCATTTTGAAGCAATTCTGAAAGGCTTGGTTTTGTACGGCCTCCATCGCCGCTTACAAGCTCTTTGACGTAAAGGCCTGCGTCTGTCTTCACCTTAAGCTGCATTTTTTTCGCGCTTAGAAGCCTGGCTGTTATCATCTTCACATTCCGTCTTCTCAGCAGGTTTGCGCGCCTGTGCAAGACCCTTTCAGGCGTGCGCTGCCTTATCTCTGTCTTCAGAGAAGGCAGTTTTCGGATTAGAAGCTTGTCTATTTTTTTCCTGCATTCTATAATTGCAAGGTATGTCTTGTCTGCTCTCGTCTCCTTTATCATGCGGACTTCATTCATATCGGAGCAGCGCATCTTTCTCACCTTCACCCTTCTGTCCTTTTTCACTTCTTTCTCTGTTTTTTTCAGGTCCATATGCCTTATTTGCGGCTCCTTTATCTCAAGAACAAACGGCCTCCAGGCAAGGCAGCGGGCATCTATATCCTCTCTGCCCATTCCATGAAATGAGTGCGCTTTTCCTCTCGTTCTTCTCATAAACGGCTTTGCGATAATCTGTTCCACGCTCGTCTTGTATTTTCCGGAAGGCCATTTTGTCTGCGGTATGCCTCTCGCAAGCTTCTGGTATTCTCCATAAATAAACAACGGGTTAATACTGATAGAAACTGCTCCCTTTGAGATATCAACCAAAAAAGCGATGTCCGGATTCTTTGGATTGAATTTTTTCCTCAGCGCTTTCTCAATCGTTCTGCCTATTTCCCTGTTCAGCTCTGCCTTAAGCTGCTCTGCCCAGTCTATTCCTATGCGTTCCCAGAGCTGCTCCTCGTTCTCTAAAAGTTGTGCAGAAAGCTTTGTGCCTATGAGAAAGGTGGAAAAATCAATGCCTTTGGTTTTTTCCGCAATCTTGCCTGCGTATTTTTCAATCTCATTAAAGATGCCGCTGCATACGCTGCACGGCTTTTGCTGCATCTTTTCCTTCAGATAATGAAATCTAATCCCGGAAAAATTCGACAAATCCAGCCGCTTATCCTCCTCATTTAATTTCTCCTTGTCTATGCTCATAGCTGCTGCATTTCTTAATAGCGTACCTCTTTCTTCGTTGTTCGTGCCGCTGAGCAGCTGGCCGAACTGCCTGCCCAGGCAGTGATCACAAACGGGCTTTTGCAATATGAGGCAGGCTTTCTCGAGGATGTTCATGGAAAGAATTACAGAATTTCATTTATAAAGGCGTTGAGCTTCAGGAGAGGGACGATGGGAATGCCAGAACCAGTCATTTCATCGTGAAGCGTTACGATCAGGGGCATGGCCTCTTTTCCGAAATTTTCAGCAAGCATCTCGCATCTTTCTAAATGCTTATCAATGGCAGAGCTTACAGCAAGCTTCTTCTGTTTCTTGCACTCGATGGCGAATAAAATGCCGAAGCGCTCTGCCAGAACGTCGAACTGTCTTTTTGTCCCTCCTAACTGCAAAACAACGTTCTGCCTGACTGCAAAACCGTTCTGCTCGAAGACAAAAGCCACAAGCTTCTCAAAAAACTGCCATTTGACCTTGTGGCTTAGTTTATCTAAGTCATCCACTGAATTGATTGAGAATACTTGCATGTATATGCAAGAGTGTCTAGAACTTAAAAGGTTTGTTAGCAAATAACGGTTATGCAGAACGACATTAAACTTAGAGAAGGAACACTCAGACACATTCAAGAATATATAACTCACAAAATAGACCAGAGGGGTTTTGCAGACGAAACGGTGCATGAGAGACTTTTATTGCTTACAGAGGAAGTCGGGGAATTAGTAAATGCATGCAGAAAGGTGACGGGAATGAACGTGGATCAAAACCGCGAAATTAACAATAAAATCGGCGAAGAAATTACGGATGTGATTAATATGGTTTTTGCCGTCGGCATTAAATTAGGAATAGACATAGAAAGGGAATTTCTGGCAAAAGAGGCCATAGTTGATAAAAGAATTTACAAGAGATCTGAAAATTCCATGAAATCAAATGAAAGGAATAAGAACTAGACTAGCTTGTCAGGCAGATCGCTCTCGACATCTCTAGGTAGCCGATGTCTGCGTGCGTTATAGTCTGATGCTATTTCTCGGGCTGTAAGTAATGCCGCTGTGAATCTATCCCTCGGAACTTCGTATTCCTTGAAACATGCGCCTATAGCAGGCTCGACACTATTTACCCTCCACCTCTGACCTATGTAGCTAATGTATATTTTCATTCTATCACTTACTTATCCAGCGACTGCCCTTGAGACGTGCCCTTCCTTGTAGAATCTTATTACGTGATCGACAAACGTGTCTATCTTCGGCTCGTGGCTTACTACAATCATCTGGCGCAGATTCAGTTTCAGGAGCACGTCGCGGATGCGGTCTATCTGCTCTGCGCTGAAGCCGTCTGTAGGCTCGTCAAGTATGATAAGATCCTTGGTCATTATGCTTTCCACTAATGAATTTATCACCTTGTTGAGGGCAAGACGGTATGCCAGCGCGACAGAGGTTTTCTCGCCGCCCGAGAGGTTCTGGTATTCTGTTGAATATCCCTGCTGCTCTATCAGCGGAGTAAAATCACGGTCTACAGAAACATTCATGTTCTCGCTTTGCATCAATATTGAAAACCATTCCTGAAAATAATTGCAAAACTCCTGCTGGAGCGTGTGCATGATAGCCTGCTCTATTTTTTCCATGAGCGGCAGGAAAAATGTTTCAACCCAGGAAATTACTTCCCCTGTTTTCTTCGACTCGCTTCGCGCCCGCTCCTTGCCTGCGATATCTTTTTCGTAGAGTTCTATTTGCATCTCCATTGCTTTTGCGGATGCATCAAGACGGGAATAGGATTTCGCTGCTTCTAAATGCGCCGCTTGCGCCTCTGCAAACTCCTTCCTTGCCCTGCCTTCCTTTTCCCTTATCTCAGGGAGCTTTTGCGCCTCTGTGCGGAGCTGGTCTGACTGAAAGCGTGCATTAGCGAGTGCTATATCCGATTCGCGGGCTTCCTTTTCCGCAGCCTGCCTCCTTGACCAAACGTCGCGCAGGTCCTGCTGGGTTTTCTGGTAGTTCAAAAGCGCATACCTGTAGTCTTTCATGCTGCTGATCAACAGCTCTGCGTCCCTTGCTTCCTTTTCAAGAAGTTCTGCATCTGCGGCAATGTTTTCTGCCATGGCTTTTCTTGCATCCATTTCCTGCTGGAAATGATTCTTATCCTTGACTATCTGGCCGCAGAATTCGCACATTCCCCTCTCCATTATCCCTGTTATCCGCCTGATTTCGCTTTCTATCACCGACTTCCTGGAGAGGACTTCTCTGCTCTTTTGCTTCAGCACTTCGCTTCTCTTCACCAGCTCCTCTTCTGTCGATTCTGTCGGGCGCTGGGGCAGGACAGTTTCTTTTTTCAGCTGCAACTCCCTCTGTGCAAGCTGGTGCAGTTCCTTCAGGCGCGCCTCTTTTCTCGCTGCCAATTGCGATGCCTGGTCTTCGAGTATGCTGATTGTCTTCTCCATATGCGAGAGCGCCTTGAGCTCCTCGGCTGCTGCCTGCAGCTTCACCTCCCTTTCCCTTGCATTTTTTTCATTTTCGAGGAGTTTTTTACTGGCGCTTTGGAGTTCTTTTTTCGCTTCATTGAATTCCAACTGTTTCTCGCTCCTCTCACTTATCTTCTCTTCCAGATCTTTCGCGTAAGCTTCTTTCTCCCTCTTCAGGGCGCGCAATTCTACAAGCGCAATTAATGCATTGCTTCTTATCGTGCCGTACTTGTCTATGCCGAAGAGCTTTCGCAAAATGACTATTCGCTCCTCGGGCTTTTCGAACACGATGGATTTCATCTGGTCCTGGGGAGTGTAAACCGTGTAACGGTAAAGTATCGGGTTCTTTGTCACGTATTCCTGCGGATAGCCGATCATCTCAAGCACAAGGGCGCGCATCTCCTGGGGGGTTTTGTGGAGCTTTCTGCCTCCAGTAAAAATCCATCCTTCCTCCTGCTCCACGCCTTTCTTGTTTCTCCTGAGAGCGCGGCGAATGGACACGCTTTTTCCGTTCATGTCAAAGCCGAGCTCCACGTATCCATGGTCTTTTCCGTGGCGCAGGATATCAGAACCGGAAAGCTCGCCGCGCTGTATGCCGAAAAGCGCGAATTCTATTGCCAGCAGAACCGAGGATTTTCCCGCGCCTATGTCACCTGCCAGAAGCGTGGTTCCGCCAGGGAACTCCACCTTCTGTTTCACGTAGCTCCGGACGTTCTCCATCTCAAGATATTGCAGCAACATATTTTCACCTTAGGCGATATCGAGTATCTTCTTAGCCTCGGATTTTATTTTGTTCTCAAAGGCAGTCCTGTTCTCCTCTCCCCTGTCAATGGAAAGGGAGTGCATGAGCTTTTCCACGATGCCTGCTTCAACGTCCTTTTTCATCGTGCCTCTGCCTGAATGACTCTCTACTATCGCTCTTTCTATCTCAGGGATGGTCGCGCCTGTCTGGACAGGCGCGCCTTCCATTTCCCTGGCGGTTATATGCAGCGAACTCTTGACTGCAAGAGCGCCCCTTGAAACAGCCAGATCCCCGATTCCCTTCCAGTTTATATCAGAGCCTTTCCCTGACACCAGCACTCCTTTTGACTTCAGGAGGAGAATTTTGCCTTTCAGGTCGTTTTTGTCCAGAGCCTTCCCAAACTCCTGCTCCACCTGCTCCGGTCTTTTCCCGTCTGCGCTTATCTCTACAATCTCCGTCTCTGCCAGGTTTATGTGCACGGAATGCACGGACGGCTTTGAATCTTTCACGGTCACGATGGAAAAGCTTCCATGCCCGAGGTTCTCAAGCTCTGTAAAATCGCAGGGGAAGACGGGGCCCGGAAATACCAACGGGGATTTTTCATAAAATTCCACGCGCCGCTCATGTATATGGCCGCTGGCGTAATAATCGAAATCCTTTGGGAGGTTCTCTATCGGAACAGACGTCTCGCGCATCTGGGGTATTGCGAATTCACGGATAGCTGCGTGCAGCATGAAGATTTTGAATCCTGTCTTTGCAGTTGCCTCAACTACGAGGGATTCGAAAAAATGCTTATCCAAGCCACCTCGCAGGCCTTCTACGCCGAAGATCTGCGCTCCTGTTCTTGAATCATCCACAAGACGGTTATGGACATTAGTAAGGAGGCGCGCGCTTTCAAGAACAGAAAGTGTGGTTTTTCCTGTGGGAGAATAATCATGCGAGCCTGCTATTGCGTAGACCGGAATGCCTGCGTCCTGCAGTTTCAACAACTGCTCTATTGCAAACTTGACGATATCTATGCCGGGCATGGATGTGTCAAAGAAATCCCCGCTTATTATCGCAAAAGAACAGCGCTGGTTTATTATCGTGCCTATGACCTGCTCGAAGGCGCGCAGCGCAAGGCTTCGCAGCTCGGGGTGCGCATGCCATACGCCAAGATGCACATCGCTCATGTGGGCGAATGTAAATTTCTCCATGCCAAAGGAGCGCAGCGAAATTTTTAATAGGGAATTTTGGATGCTTTATTGAAAAGATGCTGGATCGCAGAGCAGAGGTTTTCGGCGGCTTGAAGATGAAATATCTTATGATTGGGAATTATGTCAAAAAACTGAGATTCAGGGGCGGAGTTGATATACCATGGGAATACTTCAGAAAAAACGCTGGCCTCCGGGATTCAGGAGATGTTTTTGATGTTCATTATAAAGCTCTGGTAAATGCAGGCGCAATCAGTGAAAAGAAAGGAGCCGGACTGCTTCAGTAACCCCTGAAATAGAGGATATCAGGGATCCTGAAATCCGGAGATTTATTTCAGCGCTCCTGTCAGATGAAGAAAAACAAAGAATAATTTGCTCTGTATACTCCCACACCTAAAGGTGTGGGTTTCCTAGAGCAAAGCATCTCGGAAGCCTTCCGTATCTTATCCTCCACCTGAAGGTGGAGGTTTTAAGAGGAGGCTTCCGAAGATAAAAAAAGGCGCGCCACGCAGCATATCGCCCGCTGTGGCGCGCTGCTCGCCTTGTTAATCGGGTGTGGTGCCGATTAAAAGCCGCAACGCACTAAGGCGATCATGATATGGTAACAAAAAATCCTCTTACTTATTGCATAGACTCTTGCATTCCCATTCCAGCACTCGCAGACCCTGTTCCACTATTGCCTGAATCGCTATCATCTTCCATCTCAGTTTCTGATTCGATCTCCGTTTCTTCCTCTATCTCGACCTCTATGCCTGTTCCGGGTCTCTGATCTATTTCAGCTCTGGTTTCTTGGAGGTTTTCGATTCTTGACTGCAAGGATTCTATTTTTTCAGCTATCTCTGCTGATTTATCTTCGTCTCCTTCAGCTTGGGCTTCTGCAAGTTCCTCCTCTAGTTCGTCCACTTTCTCTTCTGTTCTCTGCAAAAGTTTTTCTGAGAGACTTTCGAATCTCTGCTCAACCCTAATCCTTATTTCCTCGCGTCTTTCCTCAACCAGGTCCTCCATTTCTGATTCTGTCTCATTGTGTCTTGCTTCTATTCTGGCACGGATTTCTGCTCTATGCCCTATCATTCTGCCTATTACTGCGTCTATCCTTTCCTGTGCCTGCTCTGGAACTTTTTCTCTTACAAGCTGCAGCACCAAGATGCTCTTTTGAAGTACATCTTCGGCTGTTCGGGCTATTTCTCTTACATCTTCACCCAATCCGTTTTCTTCTGACTCCTCTGAAATGAGTTCCTGTGCATCTTCAGCCTGACCCTCGGATTCTAAAGCAAGGTCTTCTGCCTGATCACTCTCTCCTTCTTCTGCAAGAAGACGGGCTTCTGCAAGCCTTTCCCTTGCAAACTCAACCTTCAGCTCTGCCTTAGCTTTCCTGTCAAATGTAAATACATCACGTACCCATTCGCCGAAGCGTTTGAAAGGATAGCTGAAATCTCCTGGTACCGTGGCTGTTGAAAATTCTGTTTCTACAGACTGTATCTGAGCATCTGTCACAACAGGCGAGTCAAAGTCTACGTTTGTTTCTATGGTTGTTGTCTGCGCCAATGCTGGCATAATCGATGCAAGCGCCAATAATATGGCAACCGCAATTGCTTTCATACATACACCTCTAAGATGATGAAACCCGCTTTCGCGGTCGCACCATTCCTATTGCTATATATGTATGTTTCAGAAACATAAGATTGCCGTGAAACAATATGAAACAGTTGAACTTTTGCATTCTTCCATCAAAAATATCCTTTAAAATCGTTTCTGTAAGAATAGATCTATGAAAATATCACTGGTCTTGCTGTTCATAACAATTATATCTGGCATAGCTTTTGCTCAAGAAGTTGAGAGTTATAAAATGAGTTTTACACTGAGCGAGAACGAAGCTCATGTGCTCTTGGAGATAGATGTTGGGGATTCTGGGATAAAATCCATGAACTTCAGAACAGACGAGCTCTTAGGATTCCGGGTTTATGACAGCAAGGGACCTCTCGAGTACAAGATAAACGAAACTTCTGATAGTACTATAACCCAGGTTTTCCTGAGAGATGCAAAATTTTTCCTGGAATTCTCATCAGAGAAATTCATATTCACAAGCGGCGATATAAAGCAGTTTTTGGCTGACCTTTCCTTGGAATTTTCAGTGAAGCAGATGCAGATAGTGGTGAAACTGCCGGTAGGCTATATAACTGACTCCCACTTTCCTAGAGGAGCTGAAATAATATCCGATGGCAGCAGAATTATTCTGACATGGGATTTTGAAAACCCCAGATCTGCCTTGATATCTGTGAGATTCAGAAAGGCAGAGGAGCTCAGTATGTTTCCTATACTTATAGGATTTATAGCTGTTGTTGTTGCGTTGCTAGGGATTTTTTATTATAGGAAAAGATCGTACAAGGAGTTCCTCCAGGGCTTTAGCGAGGACGAAGCAAAGGTAATAGAATTCGTGAAGAAAAATAAAATTGCTTATCAAAACAACATCGAGAAAGAGTTCCATTTTTCGAGGGCTAAGATGACCCGCATAGTGCAAAAGCTTGCTGAAAAGGGGATCGTGGAGAAGAAGAAGAAAGGAAGAACCAACAGGTTGACCTGGGCTAAGGGCAAAAGGCATATGGCCAAACATGAAAAGAAGATGGTGGGAAAAGATAAGGAAGCAGGGAGGAAAGAAGTTCCGAAGGCAGAGAAAAATCACGGTGAAAGGAAGTCCAAGGAAGAAACAAAAGAGAGGAATCCTAAGCCAAAAGGCAAAGATAAGGATGAAAGAAAGGAGAAAAAGGATGTGTATTTCTGGAACGAAGAAACAGGAGAGCCGGAATATGAATAGCGGGATTATTTATGGAAGGATTCTTCCGGGAGGTCGGGAAGAAGAAGTGATGATATGGAAGGGGTCAGGAAATTTGAATGATTTGGGGGGTCGAGAATGTCGCGAGCATCTCTGCGAGAAAAGGCCGACAGGGCTTCGGTCTTCAGGTCCAGAACGTTGGTTTGTGTTGTCGAAAATCCCAAATACATCAACAATTTGACGGGAATAATCAGAACAGCGGAAGCGTTGAGCGTTGGTAAAGTATACATAATTGATGATGGCAGGTTGAAACTTCCGAAAGATTGGCAGAATATGCGTGAGGATCCTAAATTGCTTAACTTAAGCGCTTCTGGAATTAAATGGCTATATGTGAAGAAATTTTCTTCTACAGCTGAATGCTTACAGTACTTGGCTAAAAAAAATTTTATCAATGTAGGAACATCTTCGCATCCGATAGGGAAAAAGAACGTTCCTCTTTCGGAAGGGAAGTATATCCAGCATCATCTGGCCGTATGGTTCGGGAATGAAACCCGTGGTTTATCACAAGAAGCCTTAGACGCCTGCGATTTCTGTATCCAAATACCTATGTATGGTATTATTGAAAGCATGAACCTTAGCTCTTCTGCTTCAATAGTTCTTCAATACATTGTGGAAAAGAGGCATGCCTATTCTAGAAATAAACTAGAGAAGCGAAAACTCGCCAAATCCTTTGGTTGAATCCCAAGTTGTTCATCTGCTTCTTGTAACGCCATTTCTATCGCACAGGTCAAAAACAGGGCACCTGCTGCAGAACGGCGACTGCGGAAGGCATATAGTCTGGCCGTGCCTTACTAGAAGTTCGTTAACATCAATCCAGTATTTTCTTGGCACAATTTCCATTAGCCGCATTTCTGTTTCTTCTGGCTTTTCTGTTTTCACCAGGCCAAGGCGGTTGCTGATGCGATGCACGTGCACATCTACTGGTATAGCCGGCTTGCGGAAGGCATAGACTAAAACACAATTAGCTGTTTTTCTTCCAACGCCTGGCAGCTCTAAAAGCTGTTCCATTGTTTGCGGAACAATTCCATGATATTTTTCAATAAGTATCTTGCATAATTGTTTCAACCGGCTTGCTTTCACGCGGTAGAAGCCGATGCCATAGATTTCTTTTTCCAGCTGCTTCAATGGCGCTTTCAAAAAGTCTTCTGGATTTTTATATTTCCTGAACAGCTTTTGCGCTATAGGAATGGTCGTGGAATCTTTTGTGCGCGCGCTTAGGACTGTGGATATGAGAACTTTGAATGCGTTTTTCTTTTCTCCAATAGAGCCAAGCATGGTTTTGCCCTGACCTTTTGAGAGAAGCGATATCATTTTTTTGATTTTTTGTTCCTGCATAGAAAAGATGAAGGTTGGAAAGTATTAATTTGAATTAAGATATTCTCCTTTCTGTTCTGCCTCTGTTTGGATGGAAATTATTCACCGCTCTATCAACGAAATTGTATAGCCCTCCTGATCTATAGGGGAAGGGATACATTCTGCCTACGACTGATGAAAGCGGTGTCCCCCTGTGCGTAATACCTGAAGATCCTGTTCTCATCTCTTTCATATAGACATCTGGTGGCAATCCTCTAAGCGCTTCCTGGAATCTTGAAGCCATATAGGATACTCTGTCCCTAAGGCCCTTTTTTCTGTAATCGCCCCTTTCGAGAAGGGCATCTGCCATGTCATTGGCCTCTGCCAGAAGTTTTTCTCTCACATCCTCACTAAAGGGTGCTTGTGCAGCAATCTGCAGAAGGCTCACCAAATCTGTTGCATCCACGTACCTCTGTGCAAATCTTCTTACGTCTCCGGTCTTTACCCTTCGTATTCTTGGTTCATCCCTAACTCTATCCTGAGTTGTTTCTTCTTTTCTTTCCAGGTGTGAAATTAATGCCTCTCTGCCGTAAGGCTCTATCCCCCATAATTTGTCCGGTTCACTCTCTCCATTTGCTGAAACCAGATATCCTTTCCCAACCAGGGCAAGGGAAGCACCGTCGCTGAACGGGGAGTCTCCAAAACAAATTGAGCGTGACAAGTCTATTCCGTTATCACGTGCAAATTTGCTTAGCATAAATCTTTTTTCAAGTCCGGTCAGGGGTCTCCACAATATCTTGCCGTTGAATCTTCCCTGCGCGTCCCGCCGGATTTTCGTAGTTATTCCTATGCTAAGGTTTATTCCTTCCCTTTCCCAGCGTCTTGCGATTCCGCGCATAAGTTCTTCAGGGTTTGCAGTCAACGAGTACATTCTGAATTCATGTTCGCTCATTGTTCCAAATAGCTCTTTTGTGTGCGGATACGTCTCTACTTGATCTGCAAACTCTTCGGCATATTGAACAGCCTCATCAAAGCTCATTCCATGAACGGCTGCCAGATATATGTCAAAAATTTTGGATGCTCCCTCCAAAAAAGAGAATGCGCCTTTGTGTATATCTTCTTCCACCCTTCTCATTCTATCAGCGTGTTCCCTGATTTCTCGTTTTCTTTCAGCAAGGTACTCTGTCCATGATGGAAGTATATAACCTTCTTCCAATCTCGTTCCTCTTAAAAGACCAGCTATGCCAGGCTCCCTGCCAATCCTTAAAGTCCGCCCTCTGGCGAGGGTCCTGTCTACGTCTGCGAATCCGACATTGCTAATACCTTCCCTGGAGTGCTCTCCTCCGTCCAAACCTTTCGCTAAAACAGCAGCCTCGCTCATCCAACGCACACCCCTTTTTATTGTTTTTAATACACTTTTTAAGTCTACCCTTTGCCTTTCAGGACAATTTTAGTTGGCACAAAAGGGACTACTAATAGATGGGTTAAATTCTTAAGCTTACTTTATCGCATCAAGGATGTCCTTGCTGTATTCCTTTGGGTCTATCAGGATTACCTTTTTCATCTTCTTCTTGTCCCAAAAACCGCTTTCTTCGGATTTTACAATGACTATTCTAGAGGATTTTTCCAAAAATGCCAGATCTTCAGGCCTGTTTCCAAAACCTATGTAGATATTTCTCTCCCCGTTTTTTTCCAGCCACTGTTTGAGGGCTCTTTTCTTGGCATTGTAGCCTGCCATATTTCTGGTGTATCTTCCTGTGTATACGCCGTTTTTCACTTCTAACTCTGAGGTGATCGCAAAGTCGAAAGGCAATATATGCAAAAAGGCGTTCATTATTTCCGAGGTTGTTTTTGTTATCGCTAATGTCCGGAAATAGGAATTGGCGCGGAAAAAGAATCTTGTTGCGAAGGGAAAAAGCTCATACAGGCTGTGCATTCCTTCTGCAATAAACTTATCTGCCAATATCTCTATTTCTTCCCTCTTCTTTCCCTTAAGTGCCCTGGCATACAGTTCCATTGTTTTTTCTATATGTTTTTTATGCATAATGTTTCCTGCAGACTCCATTTCCTTCAACAGGTTTGCCTTTTCCAGATATTTGTCTTCCACAACTCCGAGCGCTGTCAGATACATCAAAAATCTTTTTACCAGAAAACCCTCCACCAGTGTTCCGTTTATATCAAAGGCGGCTATCCTGCTGCGCTTAAAGTTTTCGAGTATCTGGTTTCGCAGCTGCTGCGCAATCTCCGCATTTTTCATTACTGCAAACTTGATGTTGGCAGATCTTCTGTAAATGCTGTAGAATTCAGGCATGCTAATGTCAGCGACGTGCTGGGAGCGGCTGTATACCGCATCAAGAGCCTTTTGCAGGTCATCTGGTATATACACCTGTATAACTATGTCGCCCAAAACCGCAGTTTCGCATGTTTCTGCACACTTGATGTCAGTCTGCACCTTAACAAACTCGTTTCTATAGTAATCTGCGCACCAGCCGTCTAATGGAGTATTTCCTGCTACCAAAACAAATGCCTCTGACTTTGCCTGCTGTGCCATTGTCAGTATGTTAAGCGCCTTTTCACTGGCTATAATCGGAGAACGCAGGTGTTGCATCATAGAGCAATAAGGTTTTCTTTCTCCTGTTGCTATCAGATACTCCCACTGGAGACGCTTTTTATAGTCATCTGCTTTTTCCAGATTGTCAAAAATCAAGGCTTTTGTTTCTCCCTCCTGTACGAAATCTTTCAATCCCGGGAGGAATGCGGGTTTTGTATAGATATAGCTGTTTTTTATGTTTTCAAGAAGTGCTGACACTCCTTCTGTCCAGTCAGGAGATATGTAGTATGAATTGCTGTCCTTTTTGAGAACACCGTGTCTGGTTAATTGCGAGACAGCCTTATGAACAGCATGGTACGTTATCCCGGGCCTTTTTGCCAGTACTCTTTCATGAAGCTGATGCACGTTTTCAGGCCACTTTCTTGCAAGCTCATAAAGCACTATATTCTTTACGCTATTCTCTTCTGCCATCGTAAACACACCTCTCGTTTCGCCGCGGCGACGGAAGCAAATGACATTTTCTGCAGAAAATGTCCATTCACTCGCTGCATTCATTCACACCTCACATTTCTCTGCAGCGGAGGCAAACTGACGTTTCTCTGCAGAGAAACGTCCATTCACTCATGTACATACACTCACGCATCGCTACGCAGCTCTTCCTTGACGTATTCTACCAGATATCCAATCTCTTTTTTCCCATAAGATTTCCACTTATGTTTTTTTGCATAGGATTGCATCCTTCCGCTTGGATTCACCAGTATAGGAATTTCAACGTGCTTTAGAAATCCCAGATCGCTGCTTCTGTTTCCAAAACCCAGAGACCCTTTCATGTTCCTGTTTTTTGACCATTGCAAGAATGCTTTTTCCTTTGCTTTCTGAGAAATTAAATTATGCAAAATTTTTCCGGTATATACCCCTTTCTTTGCTTCCAAAGCAGTTGCAATAATGTGGTTGAATATAACGTAAGGCTCCAGTCCCTTGACAAATTCAAGAGGCATCCTGGTTATTGCCGCAGTATCCGTGTAAGAACAGGCGAAACTCATGAGTTTTGCGGCATTTTTTAACAGAATATTTGTGATGTTATCATCTACAACGGATTTTATTGCTTCCTCAATATCAGAGGTGCTCCTTCCTTTAACGGCATTTGCATAATGACTAACATAACTTTCCAGGTACGTGTCTTGCTTTATTTTTCCCTTCTTCCAGCTTTCCCCAAGCTTCAGAAGTTCTTTTCCCTCATCCGTGTTTAAAAGACCCTTTTCATCGAGGTTTTTTGCAATCTCATAGTAAAGGGAGTAATCTACAAAGGTGCCAAGAACACTAAAGACAGCAACGCGGTCGGTTGCGAATTTGCTTATTGCGTTCTGCCTTATCTGTTCTGCCAGGGCGCTGTTCTTGGTTACAACTATTTTGACGTCTGATTTTTCCAGAAAGACCTTTGAATAGAACTCCGGTATTGATATTTCCGATGCATGACTCATTCTTCCGTACAAGGAATCTATATATTCGTTGGTCTTTTTTGGAAGAAACATCTGAACTATGTGGTCTCCTACTACCATTATTTCGCAGTTATGAACAGTTCCTTTCATTCCTGTGCGAACTTTCAGCGATAGGAATCTATAGTAGTCTGCGCACCACTCATCAACGGGCGTGTTTCCTTCGATCAGAAGGAAGACCGGTATTCTCTGCTTAGAAACAACGTCTGTTGTTTTTGCTGATTTTTCTGCATAAACAAGAGGGCTCCTCATATGATAACTTAAGCCTACGTATGGCTTCTTGCTTTCTTTTGATTCCAGATATTCTGACTGCAATTTTTTCCTGTACCTGTCAGCTTCTGCGAGATTCTCAAAGACAAAGGAATGGTTTTCTCCCTCCTGCTTTATATCAGAAAGCCTTGGTATGTACATGGGTTTTGTTCCTATCTGCCCCCGCATCCGGCTGAATACAGAATCGACCTTTTCCAGCCATTCTATATTAACTAAATACCCGTTTTCCTCTTTTTTCAGGATGCCCTCCTTTACCATCTGGTTAATAGACTTGTATATTGCGTGGTATCCGAGCTGCTTTTTTTGGGAAATCTTTGAATGAAGCTTCCGCGCAGTAAGCGGCCATTCCTGCGCAAGGGTGCGTAAAATAAGCCCTCTGACGCTGCTTTCATCAAAAACGTCTATGATAGAAGCGAGCTTTGTCTCCATAGTATTCTAGAAGGGGCATAAGTATTTAACCGTTTGGTTAAATTCCTATTAACTTTGGGAATTTATTCCCAGAAGGACAAAGCTAGTAAATGCACGTACGCAAGCTGAGCTTGTTTCTCAGAAGACATGCTATCCACGTTGATGAGTCACGATTGCACTTTGTCATGAAAAAAATGCCGAAGCGCAGGTCTTTGCACGACATCCTGCAGGAAGCAGGATGCCCTGTTGACAACAAGCTTGCAGAATCCCTGGAATTTTCGATAAAGAACAATTAAGCTATGCACGACTGAGAGGCGAATGTGAGGCTGGTAAGGTGAATGCACGTTTTGCTTCGGCAAAACGTGAGGTGTGCGGGTGCATTCGCGATTTGCCGAAGCAAATCGCGGGGTTTGATTTCGATGCCAAGAAAGCCGAAATACGACACTGTGCAGATAGAAACGTGGAAGTGTAATAGTTGCGAGTTTGTCTGGTACTATCAGACACTCAAATGCCCGCTCTGCACTTCTCTCAGCCTGCTCAGGATAAACTAACGGTGAAAATTATGATATACAAGTGCCCCCATTGCGGAAGGATTATTCTGATGTAGGTGACATGATGCCTGATGAGAGAGTTAGATTGCAAACAACTTACGTGAATCGGGCAAATGGAAGGAGTGTCTTCGCTTTTGGAACCGTGGAGGAAAGAGGAGTCATTTTCGTGCAATTCCGTTACAGACAGAACAAAACCGACGTTGCTGGAAGGGTTTCCCTGGATGAATTCGTGAGATCGTATGCGCCTCTTAACAGAGTTCCGGAAGGGAGAAGCGCTTAATTCTTTCGCGTGATTTCTATGACAGAGCCTTACAGGAAGGGGATGGAAGTTGATTTTCATGGCGGAGAATACATCATAACCGACAGGGAGCGTGAAGGCGGGGAATGGCTCTATAGCATCAAAGAACTGGACGGGGGCAGGACTCCCGTGTGCTTCTACAGGATTCCGCACAACGACCTGATGCCTTTGAAGAGGGATGTGGAGGGGTAAGCAAAGCATCAATCAATTTATACTTTTGCAAGCCAAATAACGTATGCGCATAATTGTGGTTCTTGGCGGTATTTTTTCCGGCATTGGAAAGGGCATAGTTGCTGCTTCTATCGGCAGAATCCTGAAGGAATACGGCTACAGCGTGACTGCGGTGAAAATAGATCCCTACATAAATTTTGATGCAGGCACGATGCGGCCTACAGAGCATGGCGAAGTGTGGGTTACGGATGACGGAGGCGAGATAGACCAGGATCTTGGCAATTACGAGAGATTTCTTGGCATATCGCTGCCAAAAGGAAATAATATTACAACCGGCCAGGTCTACTGGCATGTGATAAGGAATGAAAGAAAAGGCAGGTACCTAGGCAAGACTGTGCAGTTCATCCCCCATATACCAAACGAGATCAAGAGGAGGATCGCGGAGGCGGGCGCAGGCTATGATTTTGTCATAGTGGAGATAGGGGGTGTTGTAGGCGATTATGAGAACCTGCCTTTCTTGTTTGCCATGAGATCTTTCGAAGTGGAATTGGGAAGGAATAACGTTGTATACGTTCTTGTAAGCTACATGCCTGTGCCCGAGCATCTGGGCGAAATGAAGACAAAGCCGACGCAACAGGCTATTCGCATGCTGAATGAATCAGGCATATTCCCTGATTTCGTGATAGCGAGGGCTTCAATGCCTATAGATTCTGTGCGAAAACAGAAGATTGAAACATATGCTAATATAGGATCTGAGAATGTCATAAGCGCGCCTGACGTTGACACGGTATACGAAGTGCCTCTGCAGCTGGAAAATGAAAGAATGGGAGAGAAAATTCTCCACAGATTCGGCTTGCAGCAGATAAAAAAGCCGGACTGGACGGAATGGAACCAGATGGTTGCAAGAATAAAGAGCCCCTCCAGAAAACTGCGGATAGCAATGATCGGAAAGTACATCACAAGCGGTGATTTCGAGCTGACTGATTCCTACATAAGCATTAATCAGGCATTGGAGCATGCAGCTGCGACCCTTGACATTGGGGCAGAGATAACATGGGTTGATTCAACACGACTGGAAAAAATAGGCACAGACATTGCAAAAGAGCTGTCAGGATTTCATGGTGTTATCGTACCGGGCGGTTTTGGCTCCAGCGGCATAGAAGGCAAAATAGCCGCGATAAAATACTGCAGGGACAATGACATCCCTTACCTTGGATTGTGCCTGGGATTGCAATTAGCTGTCGTGGAATATGCGCGGAACGTATGCGGCCTTATGGGCGCGAATTCAACGGAGATAGATCCTCAAACACCGCATCCTGTAATTGACGTACAGAAAAGCCAGGTTGCCCTCATAAAAAAATCAAAATACGGAGCCAGCATGCGCCTGGGAGCTTATGCCGCGAGCCTCATGAAGAATTCACTTGTATGGCATTCTTACAAGAAAACAGGGCGGATGGAGCGGGACATGAGGCTTATTGAAAAACTGAAAAATGATCCCGGAAATGCCTTTCGCATAGGCGATATAAGCGGGGACTGTATTATTGAACGCCACAGGCACAGGTATGAGGTGAATCCGAAGTATACAGAAGCCCTGTCCAAAGAAGGCATTGTGTTCTCAGGGTGGCATGTAAGAAACGGGGAAAAACTGATGGAATTTATAGAACTGCCGAAATTGAGGTTTTTCGCAGGCACTCAGGCGCACCCGGAATTTAAGTCCTCGCTCACGGATCCGGCGCCGCTGTTCGTGGAATTTTTGCGGGCGGCCGGGGAGTAATTCTTTTAGAACTTCTTTGAGCATAAATATACATGGCAAATGTGATTAACGTACTGGCTTTGCTGGGCATTCTTGCTATAATTATCGGGCTGCTCATTAACGCAAATAACTCAGGCGGTGCTTTTTTGATAGTGCTGGGCGTTGTAGCGCTGATATTTGTTTTTATCGTGCTATTTGTCGGTCATACATCGCGCGGCGGAAAGGATTGATTTTTTCGCATCAGCACTCGTTTCTTCTTAATTTTGCAAGAAGATCTTCCCATGTATTGAATTCGGTAGGATTGAAATATTCCGCGGTCTGAATGAAGCGAAGAAGATTTTTAGAATCTATTGCAACGAAATCGTCTGTGGAAATCTCTTCTGCCAATTCATTTTCTACAAAAATGGACAAATATCTGCTGTTCTCTTCTGCCTTGTATCTTACTGTTATTCCGCTGCAATCATACTCATCTTCAAATTCTACAGGCGCAGAAGTTTTCATGCTTGCTTCTGCTTTACAGCCGGCAACGCGGTTGTCCTGCGTGCCATATACAGTAATCTCTATAGGCGCGTCTAAAAGCGAGGAAGTTTTTGAATTATAGGGATTTCCTGGAGAGGCTGAGGCGAAGGACACATCTGCGACGTCAGGATAGTGTTTTTCCAGCAAGGAAAGGCAGTATTTTTCAGAAAATCCTTCCAATTTTGCCTGCTGCTGGGGCACTAAGGATTGAAAGACGACTGCTGCAGCCAGTGCGACTATCACCGCCGCAACTCCGAATACAACAAGCTGTTTAGTGTGGCTTTTTCCCTGTTTGTCAAAACCTCCTTCCATATGATTATTTTGATTCGTTATATAAAAGAATTCACAATCTACTATTTGCAGTGATGATGCATGAAACTCTATCGCTTCAGTCCGATTCAAAGTAAAGAGGAACTTATGGAAGCAGTGAAATATGTTGCCGTCCAGATAGCAGAACTTTGCAATAAAATTATCGGTGAAAAATTGCCTATAGGGTATATAACTATCTTTTCTCATCACCGCGATGAATACGAAAAACTGATTAAAATTTTGCATGACATGGGCGAAACTAGTGCTGCTAATAATGGAGTTCGTGTTGCTTTGAAATCTTGCATTCCACCAGTCTTTGACTGGTGGTAGGTGGAATGCGGGATGTAAAAAACTCCGGTATATTATTCGGAGACATCTTATTGTTTCGTTTATATCAAGATGCCTCCGGTCTGTGACCGGAGGTTTTTCACAGAACCAATTGAAGTAGACAGCCATGAAATCAGACATTTACGTATTCGACAACCAGATCCATATCGAATGCAGGTCGGATGTGGTGATTTTAAGGTCAAAAATTATAAAAAATTTAAGAATGAGAATCTTACCAAACACACGGAGAACTTGAGACTCATTGAACGATCTGAATATGAGATGATTGAATTCTTTGATCCTGGTTTTGATGTCTTAGCGTACATACTAAGCAATTAAAATTGCATTTACCAGCTGTCATGCAACGCCTTTATTTTTCATTTAGGCACATTCACTTTTGCCAGTTCTTCCACGTACCTCCTCAGGCGGTTTATTTCCTTTTCCAGTATCCTTATGGTTTCGGCGTTCTTTCCTCCCTTGTAGCTTTCCAGCTCGCTTAATGTGGAGTTTATGGAGAGATGTATTCTGGCAAGAAAGGCGTTGCGCATTCCTTCCAATATATCTCCCTCTATTCTTGCGTAGAGCTTGCGGTCATTAGGATTCTTTATTTTCTTTATCATTCCTATGATTTCAAGAAGATCCAGGGATAGGGAAACAGCTGCCAGCGAGTATCCGGTCTTTTTTGCTGTCTCCTGAAGGCTCAGGGGCTCTTTCGATGATATGAGAGCTGCTATTATCCTGCCGTGCACGTCGCTATAGCCCAAAGAGGTTGCGACAGAAGAAAAAACCCCGTACAGTTTTTCCTCAATCTCGCTTTCCATGACTGGAATATCCAGCCATTGTTTAAAAGCTTTTCCTTGACAACTGAACGATGGAATTGGCAAGATTTCTTGTAAAGGCAAAAAGGAATACTTATGCAGGCGGCGGAGAAGAGAAAAGGTTAGAGGATGGGAGCAGGGAGCTTGTTTTTGAAAAGGATGGATTCAAATATAGAGATCGTTATTTCGGCTCTAACCCGTTTTCTGGAGAGGAGGTTGTCTGGCATGATGGAAGGGTTGTATGGGCAATGAATTACCGTGGCTGGGTTGTTTCTCCTGATGCAAGCCCTGAAGAAATTTACGATTTTCTGAAAGAAGCGCTCATGAAAGTTGAGGAAGCTAAGCCTTTCAGAGGACCCAGGATGTTCAGAAAAGGCGATCTTGAATACGCCAATAGGCCGGTTGGCAGCATAGAAGATTTCAGGGGCACTGAAAAGATCAGAAGCCGGAGCAAGCGAAAGGATCTTTACATTCTCTTTTACCATGGAGGTTCTGTTGAATGATTCTTTAATAATCTGAATCCATATACGAAATGATATCATGGGGACACAGATCGCGCCTCTGATAAGCGCAGAGGAGATTTCGCTGCAGAAACTTTCTGGAAAAATACTTGCTGTTGATGCATTTAACTGGCTTTACCAATTCCTGAGCATAATTCGCGGGGTGGATGGTGAACCTCTAAAGGATTCGAAAGGGCGAATAACATCGCACCTGTCCGGGGTTTTCTACCGGGGGGTCAACCTGCTGGAAGCGGGGATCAAACTAATCTACGTATTTGACGGAAAACCGCCTGAGTTCAAGGCAGAGGAACAGGAAAGGAGACGCAGGTCCAAGCAGGAAGCTGCCCTGGAATTTGAAAAGGCAAAAGAAGCCGGAGACCTGAAAGCAATGCGCAAATATGCGATGAGGACTGTTCATCTGGATGAAGAGATGATAGAGGGGGCGAAGGAGTTGCTTCTGGCGATGGGAATAGCAGTTGTGCAGGCGCCAAGCGAAGGAGAGGCCTTGTGCTCGCAGATGGTTAAAAATAAGGATGCCTGGGCTATAGCCACCCAGGATTATGACGCTCTTCTTTTTGGCAGCCCGCGGATTGTGCGTAATTTATCGATAAGCGGAAGGCGCAAATATGGTAAAGGTGATTTTGTTCTTGTCAATCCTGAGCTGTTGGAACTGCAAAAAGTTTTGAAAGAGCTTGACATCAACATAGAACAGTTGCGCGTGATAGGGCTGCTTGTAGGCACGGATTACAATCCCAAAGGCATACGTGGAATAGGTCCTAAGAAAGCCCTGGATCTTGTGAAGAAGAAAAAAATTGATGAGATATTCAGGGAAGTAGAGTGGTCGTTTGAATATTCAGCTGAGGATATAATGGATTTCTTTCGCAATCCTCCGGAAGGAAAGTACAAGATAGAATTTCCCGGACTGGATGCGGGAAAAATCAGGAAAATCCTTTGTGACAGGCATGAGTTCTCAGAGGAGCGCGTGAACAATGCGCTGAAACGCCTGAAAGAAAAGGAAAGCGGGGGGCTGAAACGGTTTGCGTGATTACTGCTGCCTCAGGCGTGCAAAAACTTCCTCTGCCTTTCCGGATTCCCAGATTTCCAGGGCAAGGTCGGAGGCGTGGGTATGGGTATAAAGGTAAATGGGTGGTGTCCGTGTTCTCCTTAGTGTTTTCAGCCTGCCAACCCTTCTTTCAAGCTTATCAGGATGAACTGCGGAAAGATGGGACAATTCAAGCAGCATGCAAACGGCCTCGTTAGCGATATCGCGATCCCTGTGAATCTCCCGAAGATTCCTTTTTCCTTTGTCAAGCCATGCGTGCGTTATCTCATGAACGAGAATAGAATCTTCCGGTATGAAACGAAACGGATAATCCGGATTGGCCTCTTTCATCGAGGCGTTTGACGGAACAAAGGCGTAATCTTCGCCCAGACCCAGCAGTTCCCTTTCCATAAACTTATAGCCTTCATGATGATTCTCGCTGAACTGCCGGTAAGTAGGGCCTCTGCGTATCCAATGACCCAAGGCGTCAGCGTGCCTGCGCAGGTCGTGCCTCGAAGGCTCTTTGAGAAATACCCCGCTATCCTGCCTGTAGCCTTTCAATGGCTTGTTTGAAACCAGGGTTGCTCTTCTAAAGTCGTAGTTGATGATTCCTACATAGTTAGGTTTTCTTACCTCTGTCACACTAACGTCAGCGTCGCAGAAAATTGCCGCAACATCTACAGGACTCAGCTTCTCAGCCACAAACTCAAACGGCTTTGCCAAAAGCTCCCTGTAATCCATAAATCGAATGCATGCAAAATCTATTAAAATCCGAGATTTTTGGGTGCATTTCTAAATATTTCTTACGGACTGCAGCCAGGCTGTGCTGGAGGCCCTGTCGGCAGGCTGAATTCCTGCTACGACAGTGGCTGGGGGCACTTGCACGCAACATAGGCGCAGTGGTTTGAATTTTGCAAATCTGAATATTCGTATTTCAAGGCGCAACAGGCTGCTTCCAGAGTGCCTTTTTCTGCGCCGTTGCAGGAGTGATCATAATCAGGCACCTTTATTTCGCTTAATCTGGAAGCGTCACATTCATAATTAAAAGAGAGCAGGCTGCATCCCTGCGTAAGGGCGCGCTGATGATCTATGTATGTATAATTCCTGCTGCTCTGGCCGAGAAAAACAGCTGCTATGACTACCAGGACGAGGACTGCAACTGCAATGACGACAATCATTTCTATGGGAAGAGAAATGCCTTTCATAGGGATTAATTCAAAAGAGCAGAAGATAAAGACTTTAAAGACTTACCTGCACCCGCAGGCGATCTTGCACTGGGTGTCGTCCATTGTGACGCCAAGCTTTCTCTGGCATGCGTCAAGCAGCGTGCCTGACTGGCCGCCCGGCAGCTGATAGTCGGGGATTGTTACCTGGTTTGCAGATCTTGCGCAGTTGTACGTGAATCTCAAGGTCACGCAGCCCTGGCTGAATGCTGCGTCATCGGTTATCCTGCCTATGCCGCTGCCGCCTCCGCTGATGAAGAAAGCGGCTATCACTATGAGAACTAGTACTGCCACGGCTATGACGATTATCATTTCGATAGGCAGGGAAATGCCTTTCTGCGCCATTGTAAGAATATCTTTTTGGAGTTATATAAAGGTAACGTGATTCACTCCTTTCAGAGGCTATTTATGATTAAAATCAGGAAAGCTGTTCCCAGCGATTTCGAGGAGCTTTACGAAATCGGTCTGAAGACACCTGAATTGAGTGTGAGTTCCGATGAACCTTTCATGGACAAAGATGACTTCAGGCTAAGGATAAGAGACAGGCATAACGTGTTTCTTTTGGCAGAAGACAAGGGGAAAATTGTTGGGTATGTCCTCGCAGATGGCAACGATGCAGATAGACCATTGCGGCACAGGTATGCCTGCATAATTTATCTGGTTGTGATCCCGAGTTACAGGAAGCGGGGCATAGCAAAAAAGCTCTTCGATGCCTGTATCGCACGTCTGAAGACTCTGGGAATTACCCATGTCTACGCATGGGCTAATGCGCATAGCGCCCCGATACAGAAATTTCTGGTCAATCATGGCTTCAAAACCGGCAAGAAATATATCTGGATGGACAGGAAGATTCAGTAGCTCTTCGCAAAGAGAACCTCATATTTCGCAGGCTTATTGCAGTGGACGCATCTGTCCCTGGTCTTTTTCGGCTGGTCAAAAGGAATGCAATTTGCCTTCACTCCTTGCGTCTTCTCCTGTATTTCTTCCTCGCATTTTGGATCGCCGCAATGCAGGGCTTTTACCCATCTCCTGGAATCTGCGTTCTTCAGAAACTCCTGCCAGCTTTTCGCTTCAACCGTGCTTTTTTCCATGCGGTCTTTTGCCCTTCTGTACAGGTTTTCCTGGATATCGTCGAGCAGCGAAGCGATTTTTTTGCCAACAGATTCAAACGGGACAGACATTTTTTCTCCTGTATCCCTGCGCACGACAACAACCTGTTTTTTCTCCATGTCTTTGGGCCCGATTTCAATCCTCAACGGAACTCCCTTAAGCTCCCATTCGTTGAATTTCCAGCCGGGCGTATAATTGTCTCTGTCGTCTAAATGCACCCTGAATTTTGACAGTTTTTTCGCGATTTCCCCGGCCTTTTTGATTACAAGGTCTTTGTTTTTCTCGAAAACTATGGGTACTACCACGATCTGGATAGGGGCGACTTTTGGCGGGAGAACTAATCCTTTGTTATCGCCGTGCATTATTATTGCGATTCCGATGCTACGGGTTGAAATACCCCACGAGTTCTGCCAGGGGTGCAAGCTTTTGCCGCTTTTGTCAAGATAGGTTATTTCAAATGTCCTTGAAAAGTTCTGGCCGAGAAAGTGAGATGTGGCGCACTGTATGGCCTTGCCTATTGGCAGGAATGTCTCGATGCTTGTCGAATATTCTGCGCCTGCAAACTTCTCCCTCCCGGTTTTCCTGCCTTTTACAACAGGAACGGCCAGTAATTTTTCATAAACCTCTGCGTACAAACCAAGCATCTGCAGCACCTCCTTTTCTGCTTCATTTTGCGTTGCGAAGACAGAATGTCCTTCCTGCCACAAGAACTCGCGTGTGCGCAGAAAAGGCACGGGATGCTTGAACTCCCATCTCACTGAATTGTTCCACTGGTTTATGCGAAGAGGCAGGTCGTTATAAGAGCGTATCCACTTTGCATAGGAATCGTACATGATTGTCTCGGATGTAGGCCTTATTGCAAGCCTTTCTCCGAGCTTGGTTTCTCCTGCATGCGTGACCCAGGCAACCTCTGGGTTGAATCCCTGCACGTGCTGCTTCTCCTTTGCAAGAAGGCTTTCCGGTATGAACAAGGGAAAATATGCATTCTTTACCCCTGCTTTTTTCAGCCTTGAATCAAGATGCTTTTGGATAATTTCCCATATAGTATAGGAGTAAGGCCTGAAAACTATGCATCCGCTTACTGCCGTATAATCTGCAAGCTCTGACTTCAGTATGACCTGCGAATACCACTCGCTGAAATCCTTCTCCCTGGAGGCTGTTATGCCCAGCTCTCTCCTGTTTTCCCTGGTTTTTTGTCCCTGACTTTCATCCATAGAACAATTTTTGGTTGTGAATGATAAAAAGGTATGTGTGGATTTGCGGGGTTGCCTAATAAATAGGTATGAGGCAATTTTTTCAGCCCCTAAAAATGAAGGCAGAAAAAACTGCTTCTGGGAAACCAGATGGGTTTTTCTTCGCTTCACTCCAGAAGGCGAAGAAAAACGAATTACTCGACAACCCTTGGATTTGCCAATCATGTAAAATAAAGAAGCAGGCCGCTGGCGTTATCCCTTGAACCGCGCTCTATGGCACTATGAACCACGCTACTGCATCTTTGCATAAGGTCGTCCTGGGAGCGGACAACTGCCGCTATTTCGTCGTCGCTGAGGAAGCGGCGGAAATCACTGCCTTCATCCTCTCCGTGCACGCCGTCTGAGAAAAGCGCAAGATAATCTCCTGGCGCGAGCTCCAGTCTTATGGCCTGAACCTCTTCAGGCCTGAACTCATTGCAGAATGCGTTAGTAACTACGTGTGCCATCCTCTTCCTTTCAGCAGGACCCATCTGATTCCATTTACCCTGCTTTCGAAGCTCTCTGACAGCGCTCTGGTCTTCTGTAAGCTGTGTGATGGAATCGGGGCTTATCCTGTACGCCCTTGTATCTCCTACGTTGCCCAATTCTGCGGTATAAACGCCGCTTTCGCGCCTTGCAACGCACCAGACCGCGACTGCTCCAGGCCTTCCTTCCATACTTCCGATTTTTTCTGCGAGAACCCTGTTTGCATATGCCGCTGAATCGGCGGTTGTGCCATGCGCGTTGGCAGAGAAATAATCTCCGAGTGCTTCTGTCACAACCCCTGATGCGAACTCGCCGTTTGCATGCCCTCCCATGCCGTCTGCAACTACTGCAAACAACCTCCCCGGCATCTCCCTGACGAGAGCGCGGTCTTCGTTGTTTTCGCGCCGTGAACCTCTGTCTGATACGTATGCCCAGTTCATGCCAAGATAAGAGCCATGCGCCTCGTGATATTCCTGCGCCATGGTAAACACAGACGGCGAAAAATTAATAAAGGGATCTTGAATGGAATAAAATGGAAAATGTCCAACTATTTAATAGTTCCAATTCATTTCATTGAGTGAAGGGGGTTTTTTGAAAGTCATAGGAGTTATCGGACTTATAGGCGCTGGCAAGGATTCAGCCAATGAATATATCATGGAACAGTACGATTACAGGCTCGTGCATTTTGGCGATATTGTAAGGGAAATCGCAAAGAAAATGAACAAAGAGCCGAACAGAGACAACCTGCTTGCAATACAAAGGGAATACACGAAAAAGCATGGAATAGACTACTTTGCTAAGGAAGTTGTGAAGCGGATAGAGAAAGGTGGTTTTGATAAGGTAATCATAAACGGCATCAGAAGGCCTGTTGATGCGTCTGTGCCCAAGCAGCGTTTTGGCAAAAGCATGATTCTTCTCCAGGTTGATGCAGACCCTAAAATAAGGTTCGAAAGGATGTCGAAGAGGGGGCGTGTTGGAGATCCGAAAACATTCGGGGAATTCAGGAGGCAGGAAAATGCAGAGGCAAAGGCTTTTGATTTCAAAGATACCTTAAAACTCGTGGACTATAAGGTAACAAACAACGGCACGCTGGAAGAGCTGCATAAGCAGATAGACAAGCTTCTCGAGAAGACGGGATTTGACTAAGGCGCTTCAGCAAGTGCCATTTCCTTTTCCAGATCTTCCAGATATTTTGGGTCTTCGCGGCGTGGTATTTCTTCGTGCCGTGACTGATTTTCCATGTGAGGAGCGAGCAATCTGGAACCGTCACCCATGAGCGTGTGATATTCTGCCCATGACATTACAACAACTCTTTCTCCATCCTTGAAAGGCATCTGAACCGAAGAATCTCCATATCTCTGTGTTCTGTAATTTCCATAACCTTCTGGCTGAACAGTTTGCCTAATCCTGTCATAAACTCCAAGTACGACATGTATGGTTACTCCTTCCCCTTGCATCCCACCCATGTTTTTTCTTGCCTTCCTTCCGCATATTAAGATTTCGGTGCATAAGTGTTTATGGAATTTTTGAAAAGAATGGCTGGCTATCTTGCAAGTCCTTTCAGAACATCAGACAAAGGGCCTATGGTATCGTTTGGCATGCGCGATGAAGGAATGGTTGCATATTTCGTGCGGAAGTGCACGGCAGGCTGCGGCCAGGTTGTTGTTGCGGATGCGGACACGATGCACAGGATAGCCGTTCTGCCTGACATCGAAGCTTTGAGGCGTTACCTCTTAGAGTAGGTTTGCTTCCATTTTGAAGGCATTTGCCTTCCCGGCTTTGCCAGCCTAGAATTTTCTTGCTAATCTTTCTTATTTCTTTATCCATAGTTTTGCATGCATCATCCTCATAATGGGCCTGGCCAGATTTGAACTGGCGTCGCGAGCTATGATGCAAAAAGACGCTTCTTCGAAGCGTCAGTCTGTCCCAAGGCTCGAATGATAACCAAGCTACACCACAGGCCCCTGATGAAGGTAGTTCTTAGGCAGGATAAAAATGTATGAAACCCAAAGACTTATAATGTCAAAACTCCCTGCATTTGAAATAATAGGTTCCCGCGAGGGCGCCGTGGCTATAATGGAAAAAGCGAGGAATGCCAAGGGAGCTGCAAAAGAAATCATGGCAAGGCACAAGAACGTGAAAAGCGTCCTGATGAAGGCAGGGCCGAGAAAGGGTAAATATAGAAAGCGTGCTTATCGCATAATAGCAGGAAGCAAGAATACAGAGGTTGTGCATGCAGAAAGCGGGTGCAGGTTTCTGTTGGATGTGAGAAAGGCATATTTCTCCCCACGTGAATCTACTGAAAGGATGAGAATAGCTGAAAAGGTAAAGCCGGGCGAAAAAGTTGCTGTATTCTTTGCAGGCGTAGGACCATTTGCAATAGTGATTGCAAAGAAAGCGAAGCCTGCGAAAGTCACCGGCATAGAGTTGAATCCTTCAGCTGTGAAATATTTCAGGAAAAATGCGACATTGAATAAGGTGGAAGATATGGTGGAGATTGAAAGAGGCGACGTGAAAAAGCTTGCGACAAAATACAGGGGTGAATTTGACAGGATAATAATGCCCCTTCCAGAGAAGGCAAAAGAATTTTTAAATAGCGCAGAAAAATGCGCGAAGAAAAATGCACTAATTCACTACTACTGTTTCTGCAGGGAGGACGAAATAAAAGCGGAAAAGGCTAAGATTAGAAATTCAATAAAAAGGAGGATAAATTTTTTGCAGGTACAGAAAGTGCTTCCATGGGGGCCAAGGATTTTCAAGTATCGCATTGACTTCAGGGTTTACTAGCCTTTGGAAACTGCGCATCTATGAACCGCAGGCTAAAGCCTGCGGTTTCTTGAAGCAAAGCATCTCGGAAGCCTCCTGTATCCTTATCCTCTGGCTAAAGCCAGAGGTTTTAGGAGGAGGCTTCCGAAGATAAAACAGAAGATTCGTCTGGTTCACTGATGCGTTCCGTTTCCGTTGAGATATCTTTCTGCCAAGCGTAAGAATCTTTCATCTTTCGGATAAATATCCAAGCCCTCTTCTCTTGCGAGCCTCAGATTCTGCGCAGCTGCAAGCAGATGATCCGTTGTTCTCCTTCCGTTTCGGCATCTTTCCATGATGTATACTGCGAGCATGAGCGACCTTGTTCCGAGCGTGCTTGTCGGCTCTGGCACATCTATGTACTTTACCTCCATTGATATAGATGCTACCGAAAGATATTTATGTTTTCGCAGCAACGGCCAAGTAGATTGCGCCCTTCTCCACAGGGGTATTTGCCTCGTTTCTGATTGCTTCTTTCTCACGCGCAGTCAGCGGCGACCAGTTCCCCCACTTTGGCCGCAGGGAGCGGAATAAGGAATCAAAATGAATCAAGGAAAAGCCTGTTTTCTTCAGCAATAATTCCAGTTCATCTTTTGAGAAAAGGCGGAAAACCGCAGGATTGCCATCAACATGTATTTTCTTCCTTTTCCTTCCTTTATTATCAAATACCGATGCCACAGAGAAAATTGCATAAGAGCCTTTCTTCAAAGCCCTGTTAATTTCGCCCAGCGCTTTTTCTGCATCGCACAAATTTAGAACGGTGAAAAGGCACAAAACCGTGACAAAGCTTTCATCAGCAAACGGGAGCTTTTCCGCATCCGCTACCAATAATTCTGCCTTTGTGTTTTTTCGCGCAAGCTTTAGCATTTCTTCTGATGAATCGATGCCCGTTATTTCTGAAAATCCCTTTTCCTCCAGATACTTCAAGTGAAAGCCAGTGCCGCAGCCTACATCGAGTATTCTGCCCTTTGCGTATTTTTTGATCAGCTCTTTTTCCTTTTCTCTCAGTATTTCTGTCCATGGATTCTGCTGCCTCAAGTCATAGCTTTGTGCGGTGGCATTGTAGAAATCCGGGGAGTGCATGGAATGAGTAATCCCGCAAAAGATAAAAATTGCTTAAATAGTTTTCGCGCTAGTTTTTCACATGATGAACGATGAACTGCTAAATCCTTATGTAGGCAGCTTTGATCTTGAAGGTTTAAGGAGAGGTTCTGAAAGAACTGAGTGGAATGATGCAAGACCTTTTTATTTTCTTGACGATGGTTTCAATCCTCATATTAACGGCAGACCTTATCCTGTAGAAGATTGAGATATGTCATAAAACCTCATTTCTTCCTTAATTTTTCCACGCTGTCTATGGTGATCCACGCTGACATCGAACCAAATCCGCTCTTGTCTATTTCAAATGGCTCTGTTCTCCGTGTATTTTTCAGAAAAACCAGGGTGCAGTATTTCTTGTCTTTGAAAAGGCTGAAGAATTTCGGAATTTGTGCTTTCTCCAATCCATCCAGACTTCCATATTCCTCCAGAATCTCCACAACCTTTTGTGGATTAAGGTCTTGAAATTGGACTATCTTCTCAGCCTCAGCTCTAATTGTAACTGGTTCGCCGGAATTTTTAAAATAAATAACATCTCCTTCGCGTATCCTGTTCCACGGCACTTGTTTCACCATATACCATCTTGACTCTATTTTCTTCTGACCGGTAAGTATCTTTTCTGTCAGTCCCCAAGATTTCTTCATTATCGCGATGTGCTCCATGCCTGATTTCTTGATAAAAACAATTTATAGCCGCTAAAGATATAGTGAAACCACAAATGAAATGGAACATGACATTTGTGCTTTCCCATATAGCAAACCAACTTTTGGTATGCCTTTCATTAAGTTGGCTTGCTATAAGCTTATAAAGAATGTTGAACCAATAACATAAGATGATAGCATGAAACCAAAGCCCAAATTCGCAGACCACGAACTGGAAGAGGCTTATCAAAGGGCGTGGAAATCCATAAAGAAGAGCGGCACCCGAATAGATTTGGACTAGCGTGGCTTTTGAACAGATATCCCATATTTATTCCTGATTTCTGCTATGAACTTCTCGCTTTCAAGCATACAATCATCCAGAGTCATAAATACCGTTGCTTTCGATCTAATAGCAACTGCGAGAGAAAGCAGTTCTGGGATGTCACATCTGTAGTTCATCCTTTTTAGCTCCTTTGTTAAATCTATGTCTGCTTCCTCCAGATAACATATTTTAACGCTTTTCTTTCGCAGAAAATCTCCCAAAAATACCATAGCCTCTTCTCGTGCCAATTTATACTTGATTGCTCCGAATTTTTTGGTTATCTCGCCCAGAGATACGAGGGAGATGTTGCCGGCGTATTTGTAACCAAGAGAATTGCAGTAAGCTATACAGGCGTCTTTTATTTTCTCATCTCTTGTGAAGAATACCCCTATAACAATAGCAGCATCTATATGATGCTGGGGTTTTCCTATGAGTCTGCCTGGCAAGATTCCCATATGTTTACGGCGTATCCGGGCTTAAATTGATACGCCTATGGCGAAGAACGAATTATCCGACAACCCCTCGGCATACGTTAACATTTAAATACTTCGCTTTGTTAATAGACGCAGAATTCTGTGAAGATGAATCGTGAGGTTGAAGGTGTATGCACGTTTTGCTTCGCAAAACGTGAGGTGTGTCTAGATGTATCCAAGATCAGAAATGAAGGAAACAGGCACTACAACACTCGGTATCGTATGCAGGGACTGCCTTGTTCTGGCAACAGAATCAAAAAGCACGATGGGTTACCTGGTTGCAAGCAAGACTGCGCAGAAGATATACGAGATAGACGATAAAATCGCAATTACAACAGCAGGGGGCGTTGGCGACACGCAGAGCATAGTGCGCATGATGAAGGCCGAGATCGCGCTGTATAAGACCACAAGACGCTCGGAATTTACCGTCAGGGCTGCGGCAGCGTTGCTGTCCAATATCCTGCAATCGAGCAGATATTACCCGCTTATGGCGATGCTTCTCGTAGGCGGGCATGACAGCAGCGGTTTTCATCTTTATTCCGTGGACCCGCTTGGCGGCTCTGAACCTGACAACTATTCTTCGACAGGAAGCGGATCGCCGTTTGCATACGGCGTTCTGGAGAATGAATACAGGGAGAATATGAGCAGAGACGATGCTGTGCGCGCTGCGATAAAGGCAGTGCACGCAGCCAGAGAGCGCGACATAGGATCCGGAGGGGAGATTGTGGTTGCAATTATAACAAAGGACGGCATAGGGCATCTGTCGCGCAGTGAGATAGATAACATATACAAATCTGTAAGGTCTGGAAATTAAATTTTCTGCAAGGAGAGTAGGTTGGACGAATGATAAACAAAGCAGAAGGGGAGATGAGGCTGTCTGCATAGAGAACTGATGGCGGTTTCTTCTCCCTATTAGTCCTATGAGGTGATATAGTGAGCAACGCAGGAAATGTAGGAATTATTGAACAGGTGAAGGGCAAGATACCGAAGGATGCGGAAATAGAGGAAATAGTCTACGAAGGGCCTGACATTATTCTCTACACTTCCAACAAGGAATTTGCTCAAAATTCCATGCCTCTTGTAAAAAGCATAGTAAGCGAGGTAAAAAAGAGGGTTGAGGTAAGGGCACATGCAAGCATACTTGCAGACGAGGAGACAACGGAAAAACTGATAAGAGAAAAGATATCGGCAGATGCCGGCGTCAGGGATATTTACTTTGAACCGGAGTTTGCAAAGGTTATTATACATGCGGAAAAACCCGGCATGGCCATAGGCAAGGCTGGCCTTACGCTACAAAACATAAAGAAAAACACGTTCTGGACGCCTGAGATCAAGCGTACGCCTGCCATAGACAGCGAGATCATCGCAACGGTAAGAAGGATGCTGCATAAAGAAGCCGGGTATAGAAAAAAATTCTTGCACAATCTCGGGTTGAAGATATACGGAGAAAGCAAGCCTGTGGAATGGATACGCGTGACCGGGCTGGGCTCATTCCGTGAGGTAGGGAGGAGCGCCCTGCTTTTGCAGACGCCGCAATCACGCGTGCTTTTAGACTGTGGGGTCGCATTTGGTAGCCGCCAGTTTCCTTACCTGGACGTCCCTGAATTTGACATACAAAGGCTTGATGCGATAGTCGCATCGCATGCACACCTGGACCACGTCGGCCTGATTCCGTACCTGTATGAATACGGGTTCAGAGGCCCTTTGTTCTGCACAAGACCTACGCGCGATCTCTCGATTTTACTGCAGCTGGACTACATAGGAGTTGCGCAGAAAGAAGGAGGGAAGGCTCCCTATTCATCAAAGGGGATAGAAGAGATGGTGAAACACTGCGTGAGTCTGGAATATGGCCAGGTAACTGACATAACTGCAGACATAAGGCTTACCCTGGAAAACTCAGGCCACATCATAGGGGCAAGCACGTGCCATTTTAACATAGGAAACGGCCTGTACAACCTTCTCTACTCAGGAGATATAAAATACGAGAAGACAAAGATGTTCAACCCTACTTACACAGACTATGCGAGGGTGGAAGGACTGATAATAGAGAGCACTTACGGAGACGAGGATGTCCCTTCACACATACAGGGAGAGCATGACCTCATCGCGTCAGTAAAGGAGGCTATAGAACGCGGAGGAAAGGTGCTTATACCGACGTTTGCGGTGGGGCGTGCGCAGGATGTAATAGTGATGCTCATAGACGCAGGGCTTGACGTGCCAATAATCTTAGACGGAATGCTGTGGGACGCTACTGCCATCCACACCGCCTATCCCGAATTCATGTCAAAGGAAATGCAATTGCGCATTCTGAAACAGAGGAAGAATCCTTTCGTGGATCCGCGTCTCAAAGGGATAGGATCGGGCAAGGAAAGAAGGGAGGTTCTGAATATATCTGGGCCTGCCGTCATACTTGCGACATCAGGCATGATGCAGGGCGGACCGATTGTAGAGTATACGAAGGAATTTTCCGGCGACCCTAAAAACATGCTCTTGTTCGTAGGATACCAGGCTGAAGCGACCTTAGGCAGAAGGATACAGAAAGGGTGGAAATTTGTTCCTATGGAAGGCGATGACAGGGGGCTGGAATTAAAATTAGAAATCAGAACTATAAAGGGCCTCAGCGGCCATAGCGGAAAAAGCCAGCTTCTTGACTGGATAAGGCACCTGAAAGCCACTCCAAAGAGGATCATATGCAACCACGGAGAGAGCTCTGTTTCAGGCGCGTTTGCACGGCTGGCTCACAGCGAACTGAGGGTAGAAACGTCTGCTCCAAAGCTGATTGAATGTGTAAGATTGAGATAGGTTTGGTCAACGAACTAGCTTGTTTAAAGCCCACCAAGGAAACCCCAATCCTCCCCAGAAGCCGCCAACTGCACCTGCTGTTTGGTAATATAGTGAACCAAATTAATAACACCGACTTGGATTTGGTTCACATATAGTGCGCAAGGAATTATTATATCATGATTTATTCCTTGCAGCACTATATTCAACGTTCAACTCATGCCTGTCAAGGCCTTGCCCCAGGTCTCCGCATCTGTGAAAAACCTCCGGTCACAGACCGGAGGCATCTTATGATAAAAGTATCTAAATAGATGCCTCCAAATATCATATCGGAGTTTTTTACATCCGCATTCCGCCTTACCACCAGTCACAGACTGGCGGAATGCTAGATTTCAGCCAGCCACGGGGCTACCCTGTTAACTCCGGGCAAAAAATCAATAATTTGACCTACTACATATCCTGCCCCTTCTCCAAAATAGCTTCCTGCATAGGCGCATACTGGCGTGGCAACAACGGCAGCGGCAAGAATAACGCCGCAACTTCCGTTTTCATTTCCGAATGTTCTCTTGACGCTGCGATATTCATCGCGAACGTCTTCGCGCGTTTTTCTCCAGTCTTCTATCCAACCCTCTCTTGATAAATACGACCTCAATTGTTCCATAAAGAAAATAGCATAACGGGAAAGTTCTTATATCCATTTTGATGCTCTTTATGTCCGATACCTTAAGATGCAATCCTCCAAAAGCCTTATATACATTCTGTTGAAGTATTTAGAATTCTGTGTTGCTTATGGTGAAAAAGAAGGTTAATGCAAGGTTCGGTGCAAGATATGGAAAGCGCATAAGGGCTGCTGTTCTGGCAGCTGAGAGCAGGTATGCCGGGGAGAAAAAATGCCCTTCATGCTCCCGGACATCTGTAAGGCGCATATCAACAGGCATATGGAAATGCTCAAAATGCAACGTCAAATTTGCCTCAGGCGCATACGATTTTGGAAGGGTTGCAAAAGCCTGATAGTGTGAAAGGTGAATGCACGTTTTGCTGCGGGAAAACGTGAGGTCGAATGTGAATGCACATTTCGCTGCAGCGAAATGTGAGGTGTGTCAACGATGTATAGATGTTTTTCGTGCAAGAAGGAGGTTGAAATAGAAGACAAGGTGCGCTGCAGCTACTGCGGTTTTCGCATATTAGTAAAGGCAAGGCCTGAAGTTGTAAGGCGCGTCAAGGCTGTGTAGCGGCGGGTGTGTAAGTGAATGCACGTTTTCCTGCGGGAAAACGTGGGGTTGAAAGTGAATGCAGCGAGTGAATGGACATTTTCTGCAGAAAATGTCATTTGCTTCCGTCGCCGCGGCGAAACGAGAGGTGTAAGGTGAATGCACGATTGCTTGCGAGCAATCGTGAGGTTGATTGCGATGGCGAATGAAGAGATTCAGGAAATACTCGGCAGGGCCCAGGAACAGAACCAGCATCTGCAAAATGTAGTCATGCAGAAGCAGTCTTTGTCAATGCAAAAAATTGAAATAGAAAGGGCATTGGAGGAGGTGGCTAATGCAAAAGGGGACATATTCAAGTCTGTCGGGCCTGTTCTCTTAAAAAGCACGAAAGAAAAACTGAAAGAAGAGCTGGAAGAGATCGTGATGCAGATAGACATGAAAATCAAGGGGCTTGAAAAGCAAGAAAAAAGGCTTGAAGCTATGATGAAAGAATCCCAGGATGAACTTCAGAATATGATAAAACCTGGCAGTGGAAAGCAAGCAGGGTGATATGATTCAGACGCAAATGGATTTTGAAAGTGCAACGGGTGATCATATGGAAGTAAATTTAGTAATCAACGTTCTGGAGGAGATTGGCAACGACAGGTCGGTGCCGAAGAACGTAAAGAGCTCTATTGTAAAGGCCATGGAGTTTCTTTCCAATGAAAAGCTTGAGCTGGAATTTCGCGTTAATTCCGCTATATCTGTTCTCGACGAGGTTGCCAACGACATAAATCTGCCGCCTTATTCAAGGACGCAGATATGGAATGCTTTGTCGATGCTGGAAACGATAAACAACGAAGTCAAAATAAAGAATGGAAGATGATGCACAAAGAACTTCGCAAACTCCTCACTTCAGTGAGGAGTAAGATACCGAAGTTCTTTGGCATGCCATGCTTCAGGAAACCACTGGCTTTAGCCAGCGGTTCATATAAGAAGCATGTCATTTCTCAAGCCTATTTATATTTTGTTTTCCTAATATGCACATGAAGATCTTTGGAGAAGGGGAATACATGGAAATCGAGGCAGAGGACGAGCGGCTGCATAAAATACCTATACAGGTCGATAAGATTTCAGAATACGCTGACAGTGACCGGATTCAGAGAAAGGTGCGCGAGGGCGCAATCATGCTGGTTAAGGTGAGGGAATTGAAGGACAAGAACATCAATGAACTGAAGCGCGCGGTAGAGCGAATAAGGCGCACAACAGAGGCAATAGGAGGCGAGATCGTGGGGGCAGGCGACGACTGGATTATTGTGAGCCCTTCGATTGCGAAAATAATGAGATGAGTTTCGAGTTTTTAAGGATTTCTGCATTCATGGCAGCATGAGCCGTTACCTGAGTGTCTTCGAACCTTCCGGCATGACTCAAGTAGCTCCGGGAATTTCTATCCGTCCATTGCTATCTGATGAACTTTCGAGGGAGCTTGATGTCACATATGTTGCTATCTGCTTCTCCATACCAACGCATCTTCACCATCACGAAAAGACCACGGAAGTCTTCAGGTTTTATGACAGTGGAAGATTTGTTTTCGAAGGCCGGGAATTCGAAATAGAGGAAGGCAGCTTTATTTACGTACCTCCCAGAAAGAGGCATAAGATTATCCCGCCTGACGGATGTGCCCTCAGAGCTATGCTTCTGACAATTCCCGGATTTGATCCGTCTGATGAATATGCCGACGAATAAAAATTCATAATGACAAAGCCGTCTCAAAATATTTTCTTCTCATATATCTTGAAAGTTCCTTGTTTTTTCTCACAAATCTCCAGAATTTTTTCTGCTCTGTAAATCTTCCTTTCCTGAGCGAAGACGCTATGTTGCCGGGAATTCCGTTCTGCTGCATCCATTCGAGCGGCTTTTTAGATATCGTTTTTATTTCTGATGCCTTTTGCATCGGCCTTCTTCTATACGCCACTACCTTGTCTTCTTCGACTGCTATGCCGAACTCTGAATCCGAATATTTTTCCAGGAACTGCGTGAAATTGTTTTTCGCGTATATAGGAGGGCCTGTCATTTTTTCCGCATGCGGCTTCTGCCCTTCCTCCAGCTCAAACCATAGGGTCATTTTTTTGCCTGCAAAAACGCCCTTTGTGTATATTTCAAAATCATTTTTCTTCAGAAGGTTTCCGATGCGTTCGGAGGCGCGGCGCATCTGGGGCCAGAGGATGTCATCTATGACATCCGGCGCTTTTCCAACAAACGCAAACCAGTAAGTGCCGCGTGACTGCAAATTTTTGATTTCCACCCCCTTCAATGCAAGATCCTTCGGGAAGAAATGATCCAAGGAGGGTTTCTTCAAAAACTGGTTGCATACCGACACAAAGCGGAGAAAGTTCTCTTCGTTCAGGGCGGCAGCCACATTTCGCTTCTCATCCACCGGGTCTATTATCGTAAGAGGCACTTTCTCCAACTTCGATATCCTGGATGCTCCCATGTTTATGACAAGACCGGGTTTCCATTTTGCCGCATTCTTGATTGTATCAGCAAAAGAGCCATATTTAATTACCAACAGCTCTGCTATGTATCCAGAAAAGCCGCTGCGCCTCAGGTCGCTGCCATACACATGCGTGCCTTTCAAGAATTGTTTTAGAAGGCGCACGTCATCCTGCGCCTTTGCGGGCATTTTTTCATTTATAAAAGCAAGGTGCAAAGGAGACCTATCAACGGCGCTTATGATACGCTCGCCTTTCTCGATCTTGTAGCAAGGAACGACATCGATGTGATATTTTTTGAACAATATCCTCGTATACGGATGCTCTGCGTATTTTATCTGGATTTTTCCGCGCAACGCCTTCGCGAGCTTTCTTCCGATAGCCAGACCTTCTTTTTCAAGAAGTTCGCGGCTGGTTTCTTTTGGAAACATCAAAAACCAGTCTATGTCGTGGTCGCCTTTCAGCCACGTGTGCTTGCCGATGCTTCCGGCAGCAAGGCCTTCGCAGCCCAGCTTTCTTGTTTCGTCCTCAAGGCGGCCGAGGAATTTATGGACTTCATCAATTTCTTTCTGCGACGGCTTTATTCTTGCAAGCACTTTCTGCAGGGGCATGATATAGTTTGGGTTCTGTGAATTAAAAGTATTTCTGGTCTAAAAGGTTTCTTTTATAAGGCTTTTTCCTAGATATGTTGCTATGGCTCTGGACTTCTTCAATGATTACTTCATCCGCCCGATAATCGAGAACACGGGTTATAATGCAGTCAATACCGCAGCATACGCCATCGTCTTTGCATTGGCGGTGTTTGGCATATACAGACTTTTGAGAAGATTGCAGATTAAT
Organism: Candidatus Aenigmatarchaeota archaeon; assembly: GCA_016187395.1. Classification (GTDB taxonomy): domain Archaea; phylum Aenigmatarchaeota; class Aenigmatarchaeia; order GW2011-AR5; family JACRAC01; genus JACPJV01. Next base: position 14,329 of record JACPJV010000033.1, on the reverse strand, counting down.
ATTGATAAAAAATTCTTCTTAGGCATATTCCCCTTCATCCTTTTCGGCAGCCTGCTGCGCGTCCTTCAGGACACGAACCTTTACACGACTTATCTGCTCGTCTCGCCTGTAATTTATTTTGTCATCTTTCTTGTTGCATTAGCAGGGCTTGGCGCTGCGCTCGCCATAGCAAGGTATGTGATGAAGGATGCGCAAAGATACTGGAAGCCTTGGATGATTATTGGCTGGGTCTTTGCGCTTTTTGCCCTAGTGCTGCTCATTCCTGCAGGCAGCCAGAATCCTGGGGCGCTTCTGATTGCAGCTGGCATCACGGCTGCATGGGGCGTTGTGATATACGCAGGATACAGATACAGGGAAAAAATAAGGCAGCTGGCGTGGATGACAAAGGAAAATTCTCTTCTGCTTTTCACGCACATGTTTGATGCATCTACCACCTTCACCGCCTTGCAGTTCTATGCAAGCCAAGGCTACTTCGAGCAGCACGTGCTGAGCAATTTTCTGATCGGCTTTCTTGGCCCTGCAGGCCAGTTTTTGCTCAAACTCATAGTCGTGCCGCTTGTGCTGTGGGTTCTTGACAAAGAATTGCGCAAAGATGAAGAAAAACAGTTGCGTGGGTTTCTGAAAATTGCTGTATTCATAGTGGGCTTTGCGCCAGGGCTGAGGAATATCATAAGGCTGGTGATTGGGGTTTAGCCTTTTTATTAGCTTCTGGTCGCTATATTTTCAGGTGATATTATCGACGGCATACTTCTTCTTTCAGAAGAGGAAATAATTGAGATAAACAGGAGGCAGAATGGAGGCGTGGCTGACAAAGGCAAGCTGCATTTTATTATATCCAGAGTAGAATCGAAAAGGTTTACGGGCAATAGGAAAAAGGATGTTGCATCCATCGCCTCTATCTATTGGTGCGAAATCATACGCAATCACGTTTTCACTGACGGCAACAAAAGAACGGCGACCGAAACCATGAAACTTTTCCTGAAAATGAACGGAGTTGAGATAGAAGCGCCCTATAACGGGCTTATATATATTTCGCTGAAAATAGCAAACGGGGATATGAAATATCCTGAAGTAGTTTCATGGTTACACGGAAGGATTCGTGAGGTGAAAAAATGAAATATATCATAAGAGAAGTACTGACAGAGGAAGGCATAAAGACTATGAAGGTGCCTAGAGCAGAGGCGATGAGGCAGATAAGGCAGCTGCTGAAGGAAGACAAAGAGATGCTGAAGATTCTGGAGAAGCTGTGATTGTTTTTAGCATGCAAAGGCTGCTGATGTTTTTCACGTCATGGAATAATTATTATGTCCATATCCTGGACTATATCCGCTCCCTGCGCATTTCTCTGCGTAATAAGAATGACTTCGATGTTCTTCTCTATGGAAGAGGCTTCGCCTGCGGAATTGAATGATCGCACCTGGTATTTGTATTTTTTCGGAAACTCCGAGGCAAGAATCGTTCCAGGTATGTACGGCTGCCCTTTAACCTGCAGAAATCTTTTTGCGAAAGAATCGTCTACAAATCTGGTGTTGCCTGGCTGCATCTCCAGCAGCTGTATGTAGCCTTCGCCTTCCTTCTGCCTGTATATCCTGAATCCTTTCTCATTGTCGCTGTTGTCTGTCCACTCCAGCTTGACCATCTTTTCCCCTGTTGCCAAAATATCAACGGTCAGGTCTAGTGTCGGCGCTTCTGGCTTGACTTCCTCGCCGATTATCCCAAGAGGCGGGCCTACTGCAACGCTCTTTTCCTTGTTCAGGTGAACAATATAGTCTTCAAGCGTGGATGTGATTATCCCTGTCCTTGAGTTTTCAAGAACAGCATCTGGCGTGAATTCACAGACCTGCACCCAATAATCTTTGAATTCATAGGGCCTGATGACATGAACATCGCCGGTCTGCTGCTCAGGCTGGTTTCCAAGATACATCAGATATTCGACCACATCTCCGGCCTTTTCAAAGAATATTTCGCTTCTGCTCGCGCTTCTCAAGGCTTCTTCCTCTTGTTCAGCTTTGCGGCTTGCTATCGTATCTTCCCTGCTGAACGTGCACTGGACTTTTCTTGTGTCTATTATCGAGCAGGATACTTCTGAACAGCGCAGGTTTGTGCCCAGCCCTTCTGAAAGTGTTATGTTCCATTCGATTCCCTTCCACACGACAATCTCTGCGTCAGGCCGCGCATTGGAGATAGCTGCAACAATCAGCTTTTCCTGCTGGATTGTTTCTTCTTCTGCAGTCTGACCAAACAAAAGCGGCTGAGGACCCACGTAAACAGAAAGCTGCGCAGGCCCTACCTTGCCTACTGCCGGAATAGGAACAAAGACAGGCTCGTTATTCAGCTGCCTTCTTTGCACTTCCTGTTCTGTCGCGACTTCCACCTGCAGGCGCGATGAAGTATCATAATTATAAGCAACGCTCACGTTAACCCTGTTGAAGACGGTTTCTGCTATGCGGTTTGGATCGTCTATCCTGTGGTTTGCAGCAAACCTGAACTCAATGCTCTTCACCTCACGGGGACCAAGGCTTCCCAGTTTTCTTCCTTCTATCAGAACCGGATTGCCATTCCTGTCCAAGACACTGCACTTGGCGCTTGCAGGAGTTCCTGGCGAGCACTGCGCGGTTACCCGCACGTTCTCTGCAACCTGGTCTCCCCTGTTTTCAACGACTGCAAAAACGACAAAGGGTTGTCCTGCAGGCACGGTGCCGTCCGGCACTGCGTCCAGACGCGTGATCTCCACGCCTTCTGGAAAGCTGATAGGCCTCTCTGCCCTCACCTGCCGGAACTGCTGGGACTGATAATAAGCTGTAGGATTTGTTAGCAAAAGCCAGACGTCACTAAATGCGACCTTTGCCTGGTTTACTGCAAAGGTTATAGGCGCTTTGATCTGGCTCATTGCATCTATCACAAAGGCGCTGTAAGGACCAAGTGCAAAATAACCAAAAACAAGAACCGCAAGCGCAATTACGTTCATGCCGCCGAGACCGCTCACAGGATAGAAGTTTGTCATGCCCATTATTACGAAGATTCCATAGACTGCAGTAGCTGCGCCGCCGAGCGCAGGGAAAAATCCTGCCATTACTATGAAAACGATGATGAGCATAGAGAGATACTCAGGCGGCAGGAGGAATGCGAATAATAATATAACACCTGCCATAAGCGCTATTCCCTCCACGCCAGGAAGGCCAAGCTGCAGGCTCATTGTGAAGATGCCGACTCCAATGAATATCATGGCGCCTGCGGTGATGTGGCTAAACTGCTGCAGTATTGTCCCGAATGGTGTGCCCTCAAAAAGAGGGCCTACTGAAACCTGCGTCCGCATGTTAAGAATCCAGTTGAGCACGCCTCCTATGAACCCTAAAATCAGCAGCTGCGTCAGCGTGGCTGCTGCTGTATAACCCGGCAGCGAGGCTAATCCCAATATGGTGCCGCCGACAAGGAAGCCGACCTGCAGCCACAGCACTACCACTGATGACGCAAGAGGTATCTTCATTATCGCCCATATGATAAGAACGATCCAGCCAAGCGGAGGGACGAATAAGTTAAGCAGAGGCCACAACCAGACGCCCCACCAGTCCTTGACGATCGTATTGAGCATTTCACGAGCGCCCATGCCGTAGGCACCTGCGCCAAGAAATCCCTGGCCAGCGAAAGCCTTGAAACGCAGCATTCCCTTGCCTGTCTTGAAAAGCTTTGTGTAATGCCTTGAGTATAGTGCGACATACTTCTTCATCCATAATTTCAAATTCTCAACGTCCTGTGGATTGTATTCCCTGCCGTACTCTCCTGCAACCTCTCCCACAAGCCCTTCCATGAATTCATTAAGGTGCTTCTCTACCTGGTCCTCGAATTTGTCTGCAATTCCTTCTATCCCTTTTCTTCTCTGAAGAAGTGTTTTCTGCCAGAATTCTACGTTGTTTATAAGCCTTTGGGTTTTTGCTCTATTCTCCCTGTTCTGCGACACCTTGGAAAGAGCCTCTAAAAGTTTGCCGACTGCAGCTCCTTCTTCGCCTGCGCCGGCTGCTGCGCCTATTGCCCCTGACATTATCTTTTCCCTGTTTTGTCTGAATTTTTCTCTATTTTCGCCTTCTATCTCTGCATCCATTGCGTCAAGGGCTCCTTCGAGCATATCTTTGTCGTCTTTTTCCTGCTTTATCAGGCTGTCAAGCTCTTTTTTCTTGTCTAAATAAAATTTTTTTCCTTCTGCGAACAATGCCTTTCTTATTCGCGAGGCAAAAACTGCAATGGGCATTCGCGGTGCAAGCTTGCTGCGCGCCTTCATGAATTTCCTGGACCTTTCTATCTTCAGCCCTGCCTCGGCATATTCCGGAGACATGTCCAGAACAAATTCCCTGAAGTTCTCTCCAGGAGTCAGGGTTACGCTGAAACTTTTCTCGTAGTCTCCGTATTTTATCTTTGCTTCTGCTGCGCCGGGCGGAAGATTATAGAATGCAAACTGTCCCAATACATTTGTCTCTGCGCGTCTTCCCTTGCATTCCACAGATGCGCCCGGAAGCCTTCTTGTTCCGAATGCAAAGCGCCTCGTGCGAGCAGCTGGCGCCTGCTCAGGGTATCCTTTCCCTGCCTCTCTGGTCGCCCAGCGCGGCGATCTTACATAGACAATGCCACTGAAATTGGACCTGCCTGGAGGTGGCGCCTGCTGGCCTGCGCCGCCTGCTCCTGCTGCTCCTCCTGCGGTGCCGCCTGCTGCAGCGCCGGCAGCAGCGCCTGCGGCGGCAGCACCGGCGGCTGCCGCAGCCCGCCTTCCAAATCCCCATTTCCATCTCCTGCGTCCGCCGCCTGCCCCTCCGCCGGCAGCGGCTGGGCCTGGCGGTGGTTGTGGCGGGGCGCCTGCGCCACCACCAGTTCCTGCGCCAGCTGCTGCGGCTGCAGGAGCAGCCTGTGGTTCTTCGGCTTCTTCAGGAGAAGGCTCGGTTGCGCCAAACGGACTTCTTGTGAAATTGTAATATTTAGAATACGCAACTGTAGGCACCCATAATAAAGACTTGAGAAGACTTTCTATTCTTCCGATTTCCTTGAATACAATCTCTCCGATAATTTTGTCTGCCGGGTTCGGGTATCCATCAGGGTGGTAGTCTCTTTTTAGCCTTCTCAACTCTTTTTTAACTATATCTTCGCCTCTGAGCGGAAGGAGTCTGTTCCATACATTTTCTATTTCCTGTTCTGATGTTCCAAGCCTGCTCCCGCCACCTCCGCCTTCCCTTGCCTGCCTCGTTGCCTTCAAAGGAAGTTCTACATCTATATTCTCGCCGGCAGGTTCCCAAGGTTCTAATAACATCTCTAAAAAATGCCTGGCTATCTGCGCGGGCAGAAGGCCTGACTGGACCATGTAGCCGATTTCGTGCCGCGCCCTGTGCGGGTTTTTTCTGTGCCTTTTTGCAAGCGCATGGGCGCGGAATATTGCATTTTTTGCCTTGTTAATCTCCTCTTTCAGGTGAGGGAATTTTTTATGCAATTCAGCCAAAAGTCGAGAGCGCTCTCTATCTTTGTCTCCCGTTGTCGCCATCAATTAATTAGACGAAAGGCGCAATAAATAGGTTAGAAAAAGAATGCAAGGTTTGTCCACTACTTTTTAACCCGCATAAAATAACATATTTCAATGAAACCAAAAATCATGGAAAAGATATAAAGGAGGTTCGAAAGGTTGCCGCTGCATTTTATCGATACAGGCATACTTTTTGAAGCCAACAAAGACACCGGATTGGGGAATCAGTGCTCAGATTACCTGAACAGAGTCGGGTATAAGTATAGAGGTATAGCACCGCTTTCAGTAATAGGAGAGTTCTTCATGGTGACATTTAGGGATGTAGAAAAATCTGAAGAAAGGCATCTTCTCTTCAGTTTTATGGACAATCTGATAAAAAGGAGAAAAATAAGATTTTCCGCCTTAAGGCATGACAGCATCAGATTAGTCGACGGAATAAAAGAGACGGATTCCAGAGTCGAAGATACAGATGCGATTCATCTTGCGAACTGCATCCAAGACAATGGGGATACGTTTGTAACCTTCGACAAAAAATTGCTCGAAAATGTGAGACTGGAGAACGAATTCAAGGTAAAAATAATACACCCTGGAGATTTATAGTTTCTTGTAATTAACCTTATCCACTATATGCCTGCGCCTGATTTCTTTCACTAACTTGTCCAATTCGGGATCGTCAAACAACTTTCTTCCATGTTTCATATGCATCATTATGGACAACATTATTAAAAGCTTTTTTCCTTGATTCGTAAATGTCCCTTTTCAGCTTTTCTGTGTCAACATCCTTCCAGCTTCCGGCAGCCTTGATAAAATTATTTCTTGCTCCTTCTTTCACCGAGCTTATCTTAAGTCCTTCTATTTTCTTTTCAACTGCATCCAACCTTGAATTCATTCGCATCTGAACACCTACTGCTATTTTCTCCAGAATGTATTAATACGTTTCTATGTCACAGCAAAGCCGGTGCCCTTTCGAGGGTATGAACTTAGGTCTGCAATCAGCATGCCGTTTCTTCTCAGCTTCGCTCTGTTCCTGATGTTCTCTTCCCGTGCATTTGCCAGCTTGTTCTTGTTCACTTTTCATAAACGTAACGTTCGGGAAAAATGAACAGCTTCGATTCGGTCTGGAGAGAAATCATTAGATTACGGGATATACCTCGAAAGATACATTCAGTAGCAGACTATGTAAAAAGCCTTCTATTCCTATTTAGAAACGGTGTCAAATGCGTTTGTTAGCATACCAAGATTTGACAAACACGCAGAAGGCTTCGATTTTCCGCCTTAATGTTTTGTAAAATATAGAAAGGTTAGTTTTGGCACACCGCCGGGATGACAGAAACGTGAGCTATGCAAAGGCTTTAATACTTTGCTATTGTTAATACTGAAAGGTAGTTACAATGGTTCATAGGCTGGGTGTGCTGAAAGAAGACCAGATTGTTACTAAATATAGGCTGGATGAAGTAAATGGACAGCGAAGCAAAGCCAGGGGCATGGTAGAGTGGGTAGGAATCAGAGAGGTTCCTGATACGCACGTGGCTATATCTTATAATTCATGGACAAAGCGATACTCGGCAGCTTCCAGAGGGAAGATTATCTATGTAAAAACAATCAATGACACAGGTTACATAGTGAATCTTGCGGCTGCAAGGAGAGAGAAGCAGGATGCAGAGGTGGAGTTCAAGGGATTGGGAAGGGCTACTATGGACATAAGCCTGTTCCTGCGCCTTGATGCGCGAAAAGTTCTTAGAGGCAATCCCCGATATCAGGCGTATGCGAGGGACAGTGCAAAAGAGGTCTATAATCTTACTGACATTCCGAGAGACGTGATTGATGACGATCCTGACTTGCAGCGATTCCTGGTGGGCTTTACAAGGGATTTTGGAGAGACGGAAACCGGAGAATCGCAGGCTGTTCCTTCTGCTGAAGACAGGTTCATTGAACATGTGAATGCAATGGCGAAGAATTACGACGTTATGGACGGGAAGGAACAACTACCCAGGGAAGTGAGAGAGAAACTCCCTGAGCTGAACAGAGAACTGGCAAGAGAATTGAACCTGCGCATAGAGGCTCCAAGAATAATAATCAACCTTGCAGAGGAAGACGAGGCAGCGCTGTCAAGAAGGTTCCAGGCTGAGCAGGAGGCTGCTGCCAGGAGGGTTCTGGCCGATGCAGATGCATATACTGCTTTCACCAAAGCAGAAGCTGATGCAAAGGGCGTAAAAGAAAACGTTGAGAGATTTCTGGAGGGCGTTGGCGACAAGCTTACTCAGGATCAAAGAGCCCAGGCGCTGGGAGTATTCCTTGGAATGAAATACATTCCTCAGGGAACTAACTTAAACAGGATAGAAATACCTGGCCTGGGAAATCTCGGGGAATTTCTGAAGGGATTTGCGAAATAGCATCAGTATCAAATCAGGCTTTTCATCTCATATGGTATTTTGTTTAAAGTGCTGTTTCTGCTTTGTCTTGTAGAGGAGGTGTAGATAATTGCTCCCAGAAATGATCTAGCCACAATGCCGATTCCAAAACCTGAAAGCGCTCCAACAACCGGATTTTCTGCAAAGGACACCCCTGCAATTGCTCCAAGCACTGGAAGAACATTTATCACTCCGTTTCCGATACTCCTGAATCTTTTTGCACAATATTCTACGTGTTCTCTCACTAATTCTGCTCTTTCTTGATCAAGGCCGCAATGCCATGCCAACGTTGTTTCGCTAGGCACTTCGTCTGATGAATTTGCTTTTCTTTCCAGTTCTACAAGCTTCCAATAATTGTTCTGATAAGTGTCCGTAAAATCACCTAATCCACAACGTGCAGATCTCTGATTAAGAATAAGCCATCCCCAGCGCCTTCGAAAACAAGCTTGTTTACGCCTTCAGATACGTGCTCTCCACGCAACTGCAACAGGTGAAAGCCGCTGGTTGCGGCTTCTGCTGTTATGAGGGATTCTCCGTTTTTGTGAATATTTCTTACAACCAGGGATCCTGGCTGCAATACTATAAGATCAAAGGCTATCCATCCCGGCATTCTTGCCTTATCTTCTACGCTGTATTCGATGTCGAAGGTTTTCACAAACTTGTCCCTGTCGATCTCCAAAGCAGAAGCTGTGCCCCTGAATTCTCCGTCCAGAGCCCTTATCACCGCGGTATTCTGCGCCGGTACACTGTTCAGAGGCACGACAAGCCTCTGGCCTGTTGCTCCTCTGTACACAGCCTGGCCGTTCAGCTCTACGTCAATAGTGCCCGAGTTCTCTGAAAAATCAAACTCCAGCGTGCCTCTGTGAAATCTTTCCGGGTCTGCGCTGAATGTGAAATAATCTGCGCTTTTTGTGTTCTGAATTTCTACGCTTGCTATTTCGTAGAGCGTAGGCGCCCATATCTTCCATTCGCTTGACTCTGCACGCAGCTCTATCTGCGTTTCACCGCTCTCTGAAAGCAAAAATTCATGGATTCCTGCTGCAAGCCGCTCTTTCACAAAAACATTGCCATTTACAAGCATTATAAAATCTCCTATATCATTCTCGTTTGTTATAAAGACGCGAATCTTTCTTGGATTCTCTGCAACAAAGCGCATGCTTTCCTCACCGAACAGCAAGCCGTTCTTCAGCGTGCCTCCCGGAAAGCTGAGCATTTCAGGCTCTGAGCTTATGTCAAAGCTGCCTAGAATTGAGAATATAGAAGAATCTTCAAAGCGTGTGCCTACTTCATTGTCGCCTGGCGCAACAGCTACAACACGCTGATCATCCCCGGCAGGAATAAGCACAGGTCTGCCGTTTATAACCACTACAAGCCCTTTTTGCGCCTCTCCAGCGTCATTACCATCTCCATCAAAGGACATCGCCCATGTCGTGTTGAATACGAGCAGAAGCAGTCCTAAAATCATCAAGCCTCCGACAAGGCCGTACATGAATTCGCTTTCTGCCATGATTATTCACCTGGATAGTCGTAACCGTTTGACCTTAAGATACGAACTGTACTTTCCATACCTTCCTCAACCGTTTTGCTGTCAAGCTCGTCTTCAACTTTAGCCGTTTCTCTGGAAGTCCCTTCCGTCCACACGAACCACCCCTTGTCTTCAGGGTTGTACCGCCCGAAAGGTCGCGTATCACTCAAAATAGTGTAGCCGCTTACTCTTTCCTCCCCTCCCAACGGTCTTACAATAATAGGGGCACGGATTTCTATGCGGTCGGAATATCTAGTTACTTCCATATTTCCGAAATATTCAGTTCGTACAATATCCTGCTTCTGTGTTCCTCCGCATCCTGCCAAAACAAGTGGCAATGCCAAAGTCGCTAATATTTTTCTCATATTATTCACCTGGAAAATTCCAGCCTTGTGCCTTTAGAAGAGCTATATCTTCTTCGTATTTTCCTTGCATATAGCTATCTGCCTGTCCACTCCTCTCATAAGCACCATAATCAAGCGGACATTCTGTTTTCCAATAATCCAATGAACCATAGGGTTTTTTATCTATCCATCTTCTGTCACATGGATAAAAAGTGTGAGTATCGTGAGTTTCGCATTGTGCATCGAATGTTAAACCCGGACCTGTTCTTACTACCTCTATTCTATCTTCATAACGTTCAACCTTTTCAATGTCAAATATACCTGGACCCTGAGTAAAAGTTCTTACTTCCATTGGTTCTCTCCCGCATCCAGCCAGAACCAGCGGCAATGCCGCTGCTGCCAACAATCTCTTAATTCCTTTCACAAATGTCACCTTTTATCCCTACTAAATAGTGGCAAAAAGCTTTTAAAGGTTTCGAATCGCGTGTTCTCTTAATTATTTAAATAAGAGAACATAGAGAACTGAACCTATAGCTGGGCTTTCGCTATCTCCCTGTGCCTGGATGTTTTCGGCCTCAAAGCAAGCGGTATTTTCATGATAAACCTGGGTTAGCTAAATGTATAACCTTTGTTCACTCCCTCATTCCGCTCCTTCGATTCTCTTTCGCCAGGATTTTGGTATTTCCTTGTAACTGACCTTTATCCTGCCTTTTCTCACGATTACATCTACGTCCCACTTCACAAGGTTCTTGTGAGTAAGGTGCAGCGATTCCATTATCCTGTCAATGCTATCCACTCTCTTTGCCAAGTCTTCATTTCCTTTCAGCCATTTCCCTGCCACAGTTTCCATAACGGCACGGAATTTCTTTTCGCAAATGGTGCAGGAAGCCGGGGCTTTGTTATAAACAAATGACATTCTTCCCAGACTTCCATACCTGTCCCTGAAGGCTTTCTTCATGTGCCTGAATGCCTTCTGCAATCTATCGCCTTCTTTGAATCTATGAAGGCAGTTGTGCTCCCACTTGAACTGGGCTGTCCATGCGGTGACTGCCTCGCATTTTGGGCAGTATCTCCTGAACTCGACTTCATCGAAAATCCCCATAAAACCACCTCCCTAATTCGCGCCTGAAAAATATAAGTGTGTTGAAGCGTTCTTGCTGTCAGAAATTTATCCTTGCATTCATATAATATGACATGGTGTGGATTCGCAGGCTTGCTCTGCCGCTCTTTCTTGCTTCTGCCATCTCTATGCCTGCCCATGCGCAGGCGCCGTTTCTGCATTCAATATACGAAGCGTACTTGAGAAACGAGGTTCAGAAAAAGGGCTTTGTGCAGGTGGGCGAAAGGGACTTTGTGGTTCCTGACGAAATTTTCGAGATATCCACAGGGAATTACAGGGAGGTCTTCAAACACAAAAATCCCAATTTCCCTGCAAACGCAGTGGCTTATTATAATCCTGATGTTCGTGTCTGGGACGGCGATTATTTTGAATGGAGCAGAAGAATTTTTGAGGAATTAACCTATTTGGAAAACTATTCGATGGGGTCAGCGGAGCGCCTGACTGGCATTCTTACAGGAGACGATCATATTATCATGTCTGAATCAGGCAGGTCTGAACTTATCCATGACCATGAAAGGATGCATAGGGCTCTTGACCATCTGCCTTACGAAAAGAGGCGGAAGCTTGAGCTTGAGTGGGTGGATGCGCTAAAGAGGAACAGGATAATAAGCAGGCGGGTAGTTGAAATTAGGTTTGACGACAAAGACAGGCTGCTTGCTACATGGCGGGATGAGTGCGATGATTATTGCCAGGTGGCTAGGCAGGACATGCACCATTTTGTCATTTATTTGTGCCAGAGGCTTATCATGCCGTATGAGATGAAAAGCCCTGTGAAAGATGTCGTAGAATGCTCGTGCATACCACCTGGGGATTTTGAAGATGCGAATAAATGAACTTCAAACTTTTTTACTACTTTATAGCAAACCAACTAAATAAACGGTACATCATAGGTGGTTTGCTATACAAGCAGAAGCGAAGCTTCTGCTGTACATGGAAAACTGAAAGTTTTCCAGTACTGATGAACCTTCGGTTCATCATGTACAGGAGGAACTTCGTTCCTCCTTGTATGGGAAAGCACAAATGTCATGTTCCGTTTCATTTGTGGTTTCACTATAAATTTATGCCATATTTGTAATAACATGAAATCCAAAACTTCTAGAGCTAAAAGAGTTGCTGAAGCAATAAAGGAAGATGTCAAGTGGGGGCTTCGTCGTAAATGATTTGCTTCCATATGCCACGCAGGCCGAAGGCCTGCTGGGTCTTGAAGCAAAGCATCTCGAAAGAACTCAGTATTTTTATCCTCTGACTAACGTCAGAGGTTTTAATTGGAGTTCTTTCGAAGATGAAATGCGGAGGGGCGGAAATTCCGCATAGAGCCTTTGAAAGCTCATACGCCTTTGAACCGCCGAACTCACTAAGAGACGAGATACCTCAGTTGCTGTTTTCCTGATTATAGCAACAGGATAACTCTTGAGTATCGCTTCCTTAAGCTGTGATCACTGCCGCGCTCAGCTAGCTCGCTTTCGCTCGCACGCTTCGCTTGGCTCACAACTCAAGAGCTCGCGCCTTTGACCAGATTGCCAACCCTTCTTTGTTTTCTTTCGCAAAGAAAAGGCTCTTGGCTACCTCCGCTTTGCAATAGGAATGCAGATGAAGGATAAAAAGAATGAAGGGTATTCGTTATTGCTCACTTTGAAACGTTCCGTCCAGTTTCCATCTTAGACCGATAAGATAACATGTCGCTGCCCCAACGTTTCCCTGCGCCTAAGAGCGTTCAAATCCCAGCATTATGCCTGCAACCGGTGTATCGTATGTTAATCTCGCAATCTGTCTTATATCCCTTCCTTCAAATTCCACTGGCACGTCTCCGTGTTCTCCCACAAATTTGTAGAATCCGTCTTCCTTTCTAAGTCCCTCCAGTAAAACACCAACGGCTAGTCTGAATTTCCACTCTCTCATAGAGGCTCCTTGACTTAGTCTTGGATCTGGAACTGACATCGCTAAAGAAGGAAACACAATCTTTTATAGTGCTGCAAGGAATAAATCAAGATATAATAATCCTTGCGCACTATAAGTGAAACAAGAACTAATCAGTATTATTTTCTTGTTTCACATTATTCATTATCCGGCGCTTTTACCGGAAATTGCCTCTGTACGCCTTTCTGAGCCGAGATATTCTATATCCTTTCGCAGCCGCGATAATTGCGATTGCAATCTTTCTAAAGACAGCTGCGCTGCATCCATCTTCCTCTCAGGAGTCCAGCCAGACGGCTTGACGAGGCCCTTGTCTACCTCATGAACAGATCTTTCCAGCCTGTTAAGCGATGCACGCAAAATGCCTACGGCATCATTTCTTATGTTCTCGGCTTCCTCGGCTATATCGAAAACATACCTCAGGCTCTGGATGAATTGCTTCAGTTCGCTGATCGTGGAAAGCACTTCGCTGTACTTTTCAAGCTTTATGAACATCGGCGCGTTTGAAGAAAGCTCTGTCATAATATCACAAGTATATTTGCCGGGACTTAAATAAGAATTGCACTTATTAAGGCTTCTAAGAAATTATAGCATGCGCATGCGATCAGACAGGTCGGATACATTGGATTCTGTGAAAAACCACCCATCACAGATGGGTGGCATCTTATTGTTGGTGTAACGAAAGATGCCACATATCATACTGGGTGTTTTTTACATCCAGAATACCACTGCATATTATTTGTGACCACTGGTCACAGACCAGTGGTATTCTTAGATATAAAAGGGGCTATTCTCGACCCGTTGGACCGGGAAGAGGAAAGAAGGCTCATCAGAATGGCGATACATGGGGAGAGAAAGGCTGCTGAAAGGCTCATTCGTTCCAACGTGGGTTTTGCAATCAGAAGCGCTACCAGAGAAATGCATATTCGCGAATACGGGCTGCTCGGAATGGAAGACCTCGCGCAGGAGGCCTTGCTTGGCGAATGGATGGCTTTCAAAAAATGGGACGTTCAAAGGCGGAACGGATTTCTCACGTATGCGGGCTGGTGGATCAGGCAGAGGTTAGACAAAGCTTACTATGATGACAACACCATTCCGGTGCCGCCAAAGTGTGTAAATTCTCCAGCGGTAAGAAGGGTTCTTGCATACATAGATGAGACAGGTTCGATGGACCCTGAAGAGATAGGGAAGGCAACGGGAGCTCGCAAGCACCATATTGAAGCTGCGTTTGCCATGAAACTTGGATACGTTCGCATGGATGAGCATGTGGAAGAAAACAGCGAGCCGCTTCCGATTCCTCACGAAAGCAGCGTGAATCCAGAGGAAGCTGCTGCCAGGAGCGAGGCGCTGGATGCCCTTGGGAAAATAGTTTACAGGGCTGCAGAAAAAAGCCTGGGGCTGAAGGATTCTTATGCGGGCAGGGAAAAAGACAAGGAAACCGTAAGAACGCGTTTTGAAATATACTGCCTGCGGCATGGCATACTGGGCAGGGACGGTCCTTACACGCTGGAAGAG
>JACPJV010000036.1 GCA_016187395.1 Candidatus Aenigmatarchaeota archaeon | reverse complement strand
TGGCCTGTTACCCCTCCTGAGAATGAACCACCTATGATATAGCCGAATGAGAAGGATACAACTACCAAAGCAATCACAAGCCCTCCGAGAAGCCTGCTGTAAGTGCCCTTGCTTATAGTAACGGTTTTCTCTTCGCTCATCGGAATCACTTCAAGCATTACAACAATTGTAATACTTTACATGAATAGATAAATATAAAAAGCTATTCTTTTATCCTTAGCACACCTAGCAATATCATGCACAGTGACGGCAGGTGGCGCTCCGCGCATCTGGCAGAGGCGAGGGAGAAATGCAAGGAGCTTCTGGCTCTGGTAGAGGCGCTTCACCAGAGGCACAGGTCGCTGCACAAGGGCGAGATTAAAAGCCATGGCAGCCAACTGGAAGAGGAGACAGAGGAAGCAATGAGCAGTGCAAGAGAAATATTCAAGGAGATTCTTCGTGAACTGGAGGCGCACAGGAAGCACGTGCGCTCTACTGAAAAATTTCTGAAAAGGCACTATAGAATAGGCTCTACAAAACAGCAATAAACTTTGCAGCGATCACGAGAAGGCCGAAGCCTGCGCCTATTGCGAGAACAAGGTGCGGCCTCAGCTTGACCCCGCCCTCGCTTTCGAAATATCGTATGAGACCTGCAGTGGACTGCGGCATGTACGTACGCTCTTTTTCTGCCATTCGAATCACACATCGTGCGTGCAACGGGCACGCGCATACACTTACTGCTTGTTCGGAAAGGTATAAAAAGCAAATTATAGACAAACACTGGAATACCGCAAATTTTATATTGCAGATAGCGCAACAATATATTGGTGAAAAAATGGCCCGCAGAAGGAGGAGAAGAAGAGAAGAATAAATTCATTGTTTTTCTTTTTTATTTTAATGAGCATTTCAAACAATCGACATTAGGCAGAAATCTTTAATCCTTGATTTGACTAGTTTCTTCATGACAATCTTTCTGGGCACGGCAGGCATCCCTCGCGATGCGCAGGGCCTTGGAACAACAGAAGGCATAAAGACCTGCGCCAGGCTGGGGCTGAATGCGATGGAAATTGAATTCGTCCAGCAGGTTTACATGAAGCCTGAGGCGGCAAGAGAAGCAGGTGCCGCAGCTAAGGAAGCAGGGGTGCGGTTATCTATCCACGCACCTTTCTATATCAACCTTCTCTCTGACAAAAAAGAAACGATAGCAGCTTCAAAGAAGCGCATTCTGGATAGTGCAGATAGGGCAGAAATAATGGGTGCTGACGCAATTGCGATACATACTGCGTTTTATGGCAAGATGAGTTCAGGGGAGGCGACAGAAAAACTGGCAGAGGAATACGGGGATATTCTTGACAAGATGAGGTCAGCAGGGATAAAAAATGTAAAATTAGGAGCAGAGACGATGGCAAGGGAAAGCCAGTGGGGCACTCTTGATGAGGTTCTGCAGCTACACAAGAAAACACACGGAAAAACAATTCCTTACATAGACTGGGCGCATCTGTTTGCAAGGGGCGGCAGTAAAATGGATTACGAGGAGATTTTGCAAAAGCTGCATCGTACCGGAATAAGGCATATAAACTCGCATTTTGAGGGCATGAAATTTGATGCGAAAAAGAAAAAGCACGTGGATGTGCACGTTCCTATAGGCGAGCCGCCTTTTGAGCCGCTCGCGAAATTGCTGGTAAAGAAAAAGACAGACATCACTCTCATCTGCGAGTCGCCTGATCCGCAGGGAGATGCGCTAAAGATGAAAAGGATGATTGAGAAGGAAGGATACAGGTTTAAGTGAACTTGCTGAAACCTATAAATCTAACGAGGAAATGGTTAATTTTCGTAAGAATCCAAGTAATACAAAAGTATTAATAGATTTCTAACAAAACATAGATATGGAAATCAAAGAAGAATCGAAAATAGGCTCGAAAGGGCAGGTAGTCATTCCGAGGACATTCAGGAAATACCTCGATATGCAGCCCGGAACAAACGTAATAATGAAGCTGGAAGAGAAAGGAGTGGTTATTACCAGGCCTAGTGTGGACGTTGTTTCTGATATGGAGCGTATAGCTGCTTCAGGCAGAAGCGTGAGGCCAAATCCCCACTCTTATGTGGAAGAACTGGAGAAGAGATGGAAGAAGACGAGGAGATAAAATGATTTATTTGGATTCTTCTGTATTTCTTCTGGCATTTCTTGACGTGTCAGAAAAAGGCAAGAGGGCGAGAACGCTTTTGCTGGAGATAGAAGAAGGGAGGAAAGAGGCAGCAACGTCTGCACTTACTTACGATGAGGTTGTATGGAACGTAAAAAAGGAAAGGAATCAGAAGGAATCTTTGGCAGCAGGACATGATATGGTATCGCTTCAACGCGTGAGGTTCATACCGGCTGATTCGCTTGTAATCATGAGAGCGCAGGAACTTAGAGAAAAATACGGTCTTGATCCAAGAGACGCGATACACGCGGCAAGCGCACTTGTCAATAATATTTCTACGATTGTATCCACTGATCCTGATTTTGATGACGTAAAGGAAATATCGAGAAAAGATGTCTAAGAACATATAAGCTTTTCCTCTCATTCTATCTTATGAACATCTGCATCACCGGCGGAGCCGGCTTCATCGGTAGCCATCTGACGAACGCACTGATAAAAGAAAATCATTCAGTCACTGTAGTAGATAATTTCACGACAGGGAATGCAAAATATGTGAACAAAGACGCCAGGATAATAAAATGCGATATTACAGATTTTGCATCTCTGCAAAAATTCCTGAACGGATTTGATGTCATATTTCATCTGGCTGCGCAGACAGATGTGCGAGTTTCCCAGCAAAACCCGGACATGGATTATCAGGTGAATTTTTCCGGGACAAGGAACGTGGCTGACGCTGTAAAAGACAACGGCTCGAAAATCATATTTTCATCTTCTTGCGCGGTATACGGCAACTGCGATGAGCCTGTGCCTGAAGAGTCAGAAGCAAGACCTCTTTCAAAATATGCGTTGAACAAATTTCAGGCAGAAAAGCTGCTTCCAAAAAATGCATTTATCGCGAGAATGTTCAATGTATACGGACTAAGAGGCAACAGCTTTGTGAATAAGGCGTGCAAGGCTGCGCTTAAAGAAGGAAATATCCAGATATACGGCAGCGGAATGCAGACAAGGGATTATGTGCATATAGATGATACGGTGGCAGCTCTCATAAAAGGGATGAATCTAAAAGGAACCTACAACATAGGAACAGGAAAGGAGTCTTCTGTTTTGTCAGTGGTTCATATGGCGGAAAGCTCTTCTGGAAGCAAAATCAAAACTATATTTACAGATCCTGTTGATGGCGAGATAGAAAGAAGCGTTGCAGACATAACGAAGATCGAAAAAGAAGAGTGGACCCCGCAAATTTCGCTGGCAGACGGAATAAGGCAGATGTGCAGGGCTAAATGATTTTTTCCTTGACGAGATAATCCTTTACGATTTCGAATATTTTCTTGTGGCCTCCGGAGTTCGGATGGACGCCGTCTTCTAAATCTTCTTTTGAAAGATTATCCAGCATTTCTATAAAATTAACATCGTTTTCTTTGCAGACTTGTTTTACTATGTCATTGAATTGCTTGATATATTTGTTCTTATAAGATATCTCCGGACGCCATGGTACCGGATCCACTTTTGACTCGTCGCAGGGAGTAAGGCCGATAAAAATGGTTTTATCTGAGAATTCTCTGGCAAGTTCTATGATATTTCTCAGATTCTGCTCAAACTTTCCCGGTTCAGTCTGATTACTACCTTTTTCATGCACAAAGTAAGAGTCATTGACGCCTATGGCAAATATGAGTATGATTTCATTGTCAAGACCAGCACGCTGCCTTGCCTCAAATTCAAGCCTTCCCAGAACCTCCTCGCTTGTATCGCCGCTTATTCCGAGATTGTAGATCAGGCAATAATTATAGTGAAGCAAATTCTTTCCTTGCATGACTATATTCTTATAATGTCGATTCTTTTCATCTATGAATTTCCTGAGCCTTTGCGCCCAACCGCCTTCCTCATCCCAGGCTCCATATGCTATGCTGTCGCCAAAGATCAAAATATGCTCATCTTTCATAATTGCTCGCCTGCGGGTCGTTATCATCTTCGGAAGCCTCCTCTTAAAACCCCCACCTTCAGTTGGAGGTTAAGATACGGAAGGCTTCCGAGATGCTTTGCTCTAGGAAACCCACACCTTTAGGTGTGGGAGTATACAGAGCAAATCATAATCACAAATCAAACACAACCTTAAAAAGATAGAGCAGATTCTTTATTCCGTCAATGACACTCACACCCTTGACGTAGCGCGGAGAGCTTATCGGCACGTTGGCGGTACGAATATGATTTCTTCCTATTTCTTTTATAATTTCTACGGCTATCTCGTAGCGCTTTGCCTTGAGGCGCATTCCTTCCAGCGCGATTCTGCGGAAGGCGCGAAAACCGCTTTCTGTATCAATGAGATACGTACGAGTCATGACATTAGTTATTTTTGTAAGGATAAAATTACCGAGTTTTTTCCTTACAGGATAATTAAACAGCTCCCTTTTCCCAAGAACAAAATCATAACCTTTGTCCAGAAGATCAACGAATTTTGGAATTTCATCCGGATTATGCTGCCCATCCCCGTCCAATGTTATGATAATATCACTGTCTTTTTTTGACGTTCTCATTGCTTCGTTGAGCCCTGTTCTAAGCGAACTTCCAAGCCCCATGTTTCTTTTATGACGAATTACTCTGGCGCCCGCTTTTCTCGCTCTTTCTGCAGTTTTGTCAGAACTGCCGTCATCTACTACAACGACCTTTCCATGTTTTTTGGCTTTCCTCACTACAGCTTCTACAGAAGCTTCTTCGTTGTACGCAGGAATAACAATGAAAATCATCTCACAGACCCCTTCCATCCTTAGAGCATGTAAAAATTCTACTACTTCTTTTTTCTGAGTTTTGCAAACAATCTTTCCCTCCTGCTTTCTCTCTCTCTATACTTTTCAGGCTTCTCTCTTTTCAGATGCTCAAGCTTTTCAACAAAGCTTACCTTACGGACACTTTCAGATAAAACTCCGAGCGATTTAAGGTATTCCATCACAGAAATTCTGGATATTTCAGATTCTTTCATACCAAGACGGAGGCATACTTTCTTGAGGATCTGGTGAGTCTGCTCGGGAAGCTTGTATCTTACATATCCCATATAATCACCTGCATTTTAGCGCATAACTTAATGGATGCATAAAAGCGTATACCTGATGCCAATTCTTCGACAATAAACTATAAAAGTGCACGAAGCACTGATTGTGCAAAAATTACATATCCCACCCGGTAGGAATGTGGGGAGAGGGGAATATATACACTGGACATACACTATTGTGCATATCTTTGCAAGAAGACGCGTAACATATAAATATACTCAAATCCTGAATAGAGTCTATAAAGTTTGAGTACGCGTGGTGCCGATGATTGTTGACGACTTTTCGTGGAAGATAGCTGGCGAGGCAGGCGATGGCATCCTGAGCGCAGGCCTGATGTTTGCCAAGAGCTGCCTGATAGGAGGGTTGTACGTTCATGCGACAGCAGAGTATCCTTCGCTTATCAGGGGAGGGCACAACCACCTTGACGTGCGTGTCAGCGCAAGGCCTCTTTACTCCCATACAAAGCGCCTGTCGCTTTTAGTAGCGCTAAACAGCGAGTCAATCAAAAAGCACACGCGCAAGCTGCTTCCAGGCGGCGGCATAATCTACGACAGCGAGGAAACCAAGATAAACCCGGAGGAAGTAGGCCGCAGCGACATATCCCTGTTTCCAATGCCGCTTCTTAAGATGGCAAACGCGTGCGGCGGGAAAATCATGCGCAACGTCATAGCAATGGGCGCAACGCTCGCGCTTGTTGATTACGATTGCCAGCTATTCAATCATATTCTTTCCAAGAATTTTGCAAAGAAAGGACAGCCCGTGATAGACAACAACATAAAGGCAGCAAAGGCGGGCTATGATTATATCAGGCAGAATTTTGCCCACGTAAAATTCCCCTTCAGGGTGCAGCGGCAGGGCGATAAAAATAACATATTCCTGTCAGGCAACGAGGCTATATGCGTTGGCGCGGTGAAGGCCGGGTGCAAGTTTTTCTCGGGTTATCCGATGACGCCTGCTTCGTCGGTGATGCATACCATGGCTTCGTTTGAAAAAACCCACGGCGTCGTGGTGAAGCACACGGAGGACGAGATAGCCGGGATAAACATGGCAATAGGCGCAGGCTTTGCAGGGGTGCGCGCAATGACAGCGACGAGCGGCGGCGGTTTTGCGCTAATGACAGAAGGATTTGGACTGGCTGCGCAAACGGAAACACCGCTCGTAGTCGTAGAGGCGCAGAGGCCAGGGCCTGCAACAGGAATGGCCACTCATTCAGGGCAGGGTGATTTGAGGTTCATGCTCCATGCAAGCACAGACGAATTCCCGCGCATCATAATCGCGCCAGGCGACGTGCAAGAATGCTATTATCTCACGATACAGGCATTCAACCTCGCGGAAAAATACCAGATGCCGGTGATTGTTCTCACTGATAAATTCCTTGGAGAGTCTTTTGCGACTGCCCCTGCCTTTAGCGGCAACGAGATAAAAGTAGAAAGGGGTGAGATGCTCAAAGAAGTGAATGAAGAAGATTACCGAAGATATCGGGTAACAAAAAGTGGAGTATCTCCCAGGAGTATTCCTGGCGTTAAGGGCGGAGAGCACGTGGCAAGCTCCTACGAGCATGACGAATTTGGCTTTGAACGCGAAGAAGAGCATGTCAGAATGGCAATGCACGAAAAGAGATTTCGCAAGTTCGCAAATGCGGCAAAGGAAATAGCAGAGCCTCAACTAATAGGACCCGAGAATGCGGAAATAACCATATTCTGCTGGGGCTCCACGAAAGGGCCAGCGCTGGAGGCGATGCGCCTGCTGATGCAGAAAGGCATTAGTGCAAACATGCTGCACGTGACATTCCTGTCGCCGCTGCCTGCAAAGAAGATTGCGGAAGTCATGCGAAAGGCAAAGCTCACAATCGACATAGAGGGCAACAAGACGGCGCAGTTCGCAGGGATTGTGAAACAGGAAACAGGGCTGGAATTCAACTGCAAAATCCTCAAGTACGACGGAAGGCCGTTCAATCCTGAAGACCTTGCTACTGCCATCAAGGATCTTGCAACGTCAGATGCCCACCGGATTATCATCCTGAACGGCTGGCAGGAGGCTGTGAAATTAAAAAGCGAGGGCGAGCTTTTGCTAAAGGCGCCCGAGCTGTTTTCGGCTGTTGTGGAAGGTGATTGAATGGAAGAAAATAACCAAGGAGCGTATCCAAAGCCCGCAGTTTCTTATCCATTTCAGGGCAGAAGAGAGGAAGCAAAACCCTATCAGGGAGAGGAAAAAGATCATCCGGAAGTTTTGGAATTTCTCCGAAGGTGGTTTAACCGCGATGAAGGGCCTGTTATGAGGGACTGAAGGTGGTGGTTTTGGACAGGGCAGAAATTTACAGGAGACACGGCGAGAGCGAAGAGCCTGCAATCCCCTACAATCTTGTAAGACCCGGGGAGTTTGTACCAAGGGATGAATACCTCTTGGGGTTGAGAGATGTAAATGGAAACGTAAAAGGCGAATAAAATGTCGATGACAATAAAAGATCTGGCGACAGAAGAGCAGCCTGCGTGGTGCGGGGGCTGCGGCGATTTCGGGATACTGAATACGCTGAAAATGGCATTATCAGAATTAGGAGAGGAAAGGCACAACATTCTTATTGTGACAGGGATTGGCTGTGGTTCCAAGTGCAACCATTTCATCCACACATACGGCTTCGAAGGACTACATGGAAGGCCGCTGCCCGTTGCAACAGGCGCGAAGCTGGCTAATCCGAAACTGAAGGTCATCGTGGTCGCAGGCGACGGGGACACCTACGGCATCGGCGGGAATCACTTTTTACACTCTATGCGCCGCAACCTTGACATCACGTTGATAGTTGAAAATAACCAGGTTTACGGCCTGACGAAGGGGCAGGTTTCGCCAACAAGCAAAAAGGGCACGCCTTCGCCGTCAACGCCAAGCGGCGTGATAGAGGAGGCGATAAATCCGATGGCTCTTGCGATTGCCGCTGGCGCCACATTCGTGGCGCGTGCCTATTCGTTTGACATGCCCCACTTCAAGCAGTTGATCGTAGACGCAGCAAAGCACAAGGGCTTTTCACTCATAGATGTTTTCCAGCCGTGCCCGACTTATAACCGCGTCAATACGATGATGTGGTATAAGGACAATCTTTACAACGTGGACAACAACGGCCATAATCCCCGCGACAGGGATGCAGCTATACGCCTGGCATCAACAGGCATGGTTAACGGGAAACTCGCCTACGGCAGATTCTACATAGAAGAAGGAAAATACACCTATGACGAAGATGTAGCTAAGGTTGTGGCTGTACCCCCAGTAGAGCAGGATATAGGCAATATCGACATTGCGCCGCTCATGCAGAGGTTTGCTTGGAAGTGAGGAGTATGTTAATGATCAGAGGTAGTATATTGAAAAATTTACCTTTCTAACTTTTCTCACTGATTAAAAAGAAATTCTGTTTTCACTGTAACCAACTGTAATCAATAGCTCGCTGCTGCTCGCTATCTTATTTCAGAAATTTCTTTGCCAGAATGAGTATGAGCACGATAATCAACACGATTACCAGGATATCTTTCACGAGCCCCAGGATACTGCCACCAAAGAATACCAGAAGGATGACTATTATGATTATTATCAGCAGCGTGTCGTTCTTTGCCATGCTGTAATCTTGCTTCAGCGGCTTATAAAGTTACAGATGGGATTCGGCATCCCTGAAGTCCTGATAGTCCCTGAATTCTTTGCGCAGGCGCTCGGTTCGTGCATGCTCTTCAGTTGTTTGGCCTAAGGTAGATTCGATTCTGTAAGCGCGCCCGAATTTGAATGGATGGCAAATTACATAGAATAAACCGGCTGCAAAAAACTTTAATCCCTGAATATCATCTTCACTCGTGTCCCTGAACCATCTCTGAATTTCGCCTCTTTCTTCATTAAAGGATTTGGTCTTCTCCTTATAATGTCTTCTGGCAGAATCATTGTCCCACCCTCTTGTTTCACGTTCAATGGCAAAAAGGTTTTCAGCCCAATCCCTGAAATACGCGTGTAACTCACGAACTGTAGCCATAGAATTCTGATGGAATCAAATTATTTAAATCTTTTCGTCTCCTCCTCCAGCCATCTAAGATATTCTGGATTGCATTCTGCGGAAAATTTCAGGATGCATGGCACGCCGTAAGGATGAAGCTTGCGGATTTCCGCAATCGCCTTCTCTGCCTTTTGTTCCGTGGTCTTGAATAAAAGCACCTTCTCCTCGTCTTTGGCTATCTTGCCCTTCCACCAGTACATGCTCTTCGCATCGAGCATTACAACGCAGGCGACAAGGCGTTTTTTGAGCAATGCCTCAGAAAGCCTGTCCGTGCCTTTTTCAGGAACGGTAGTATAGATGACAGACATCATTCTGATTCACCGCTTTGCATTTTCTCCGGATTTGCTGTGCCTTCCTTTGCTTTCTTTATTTTCTCCTCTTCCTTTAATCTCTCCGTCTCTTTTTTCAGTTCTTCAGGGCTTGTCTCGAAATAGCTTGCAAACGCAGGCGTTGTTGCCAACTATTTGCTTTTGCCTTTCCTTTCGCCTTTCACGAAGCCCAGCTTTTCCAGTTCTTTCACATATTCGTATGTGCGGTTGCCGATAATTTTCACGATGTCGCTCTGGCTTACGGGCTGGTGGTATGCGATTAAGGACAAAACACGCAGCAGGCCGCGTGATAGCTCTGACTTTGTAAGTCCTGCAACCCTGCCTGTGAAATCGTGCTTGACCGACAATTTGTACGTTTGACCGAGCCTGCTGAGCGTTATGCCGCGGTCGGATTTCTGGTAGCGAATTTCAAGCATTTTCAGGATTTGCGGCATGTGGCCGGGATTTATTCTGGATATGCGCGCTATCTCCGCAGGGCTGAGTGGCTTTGGGGCGGCAAATAAAATTGCCTCTACGAGGGCGCAATAGCGGTCAAGGTTGCGGATCTTAGGATTGTCTTGCATGAGATCAATAATGAATATAGCAAGAATTGGTTATAAAGAATTCTGCTTTATCCCTTGTAATTAAAAACAATATCGCTAAGGCCTTTCCACATCTTTATCTGATGCTCGGCTATGAAATCAAAGGCTTCTATAACTTTTTGCTGATCCTTGTCCCATACTCTTTGCACATCTTTGTTAGCAGCTTCGAAATGCTCTACATAGACATGGACCTGGAAGAACGCAAGGGCCCTTCCAGAAATTCCCATGTTTTCGGCAAGCTTCATTAATTCTGTGTAGTCCAGATTATCCAGTCTTTCATAAGCAGCAAATGCCGATAAGCACCTTTCCCAGTCATGATTTGTAAGCCATTCTATATGGCCTTTGTTAAATTCTCTTACAAACGGAAGGTACGTTTTTTCCTTCAGGAATTCATCTTTTAGGTCTACACCCAGACTCGTTGCAAACTCCCAATAAAGTTGTTCATGAGATTTCGCGATTCCAAATTCCTCTGATATGTTATCAATGACGATTCTTTTGGCCGTGGCATCTGGAGCGTGGTTTCCCATGAACCACAAGAAGTCATGGAAATGACCTCTGGCATGATAAAATGCTTTTGCAAAGAATGTTTTCTGTGCATCACTCCAATTTTTAGTCATCTCTAGGTTGAAGAGAGGTATCTGTTTGTATGCATCTTTCATTCTTACATCCCATTCCTGCAAAAATTCCCCAAGAGTTTTCACTTTTACTTCTGACATGATTTTAGATGACGAGAAATACTTAAAAGGTTCACTTCAGCTTTATCGTGATCTCGCGGAACATCTTCTCCTGCCTTTATTCCAGGAGGCGGATGAGTCATACCATGATATATTTTATTTTCACGGCGACTCTGTAAGCCCTGAATAATTTCATAAAAACATGGTAGCTTTCGATGGGCACCTCTATGGCTCCCTTGCCAAGCTTTGTTCCCTGGTATTTCTGCAGAAGCCCCTGATATTTTCTCCTGTAATGTGTATAGCCAAACAACTGCCTGTTTATCATAACCCTTTTCGAGGGGGGTTTTACATTCTCCCACAGAAGAATGACACGCTTTTTCGCTGCAGGCACGCCGGAATACCTGCCGTAAAGGACTATGCCGTTGGCCATGACGCTGGCTTCAAGGTCTCTCCACTCATCAAGCCTGCCGATTATGGGCTTGATATCATTGGCTATGTTCATCAGTTTGTAGAATTTTGTGAACTTCACTGACTTATAAAAGTCCTCCTTTATTCTGTCCGCCTTTGCGGAAAGCCCTTTCTCATCGCTGAAAACCTCGACGAAAATGTCGATGTCGCTTTTTTCAGTCGCTTCCCCTCTGGCAACGCTGCCAAAAAGCACTATGGCCTTGATTTTATCGGCTTCATCCCCCAGCTTCATCACCAGAAATGACGCAAAGTCCATGGAATAGGCGAGAAGGTCATATTTCATGAAGACCAGCCTCTTTGAACTTCGATACAAGAAGGTTGAAGTCATCTATGGCTTCCTGAATGAATTCTTCTGTCTGCTGCTTTCCATAGCAGAGGATGTTCCTTTTGCTTTCTATCCGCATCATCATTTCGATTATTTCGTTTTTCATCGGAAAATCGAAGGGCAGTCGCTCATCAACAGCCTTTCTCGAGGAGAACCACTCGTGTTTTATGGAGGAACCGGGATCTATAAGGTTTTTCTCATGCAGGAGCATCTCGAGCATGTCGCACATGCCGGCCGAGGTGTGAAAGCCCACATTCCTCTGGCGTTCCATGAGACCCCTTTCCACACTTTCCCGCAGGGTCATCGTGCTTTCTTTCAGATTCCTTCTGTGCGCTTCTATTCTCATAACTTCACCTATAATCATCTATAATTACACGTGTAATAAAGATATTTAAAGTTTCATTACATCTGTAACTACGAATAATTACGTTTGTAATCACTTCAGCTTTATCGTGATCTCGCGGAACATCTTCTCCTGCCTTGCTTCAACCTTGCCGCGATGGATGAGGTAGAGCAGGGGCAGGAAGGTCGCTATTATTTCGGAACGCTTCCAGACCGGCACCAAATCCGAGAACGTCATGAGGCCCTTTTTGCGTATCCTCTCGTACAGTTCTTTCACGCGCTTTTCTATGTCAGGCGGTTTCTGGATAGGAACAGGAAGCCGCGCCGCAGGCCTGTGCAGGAGCGGCTCTTTTCTGGCT
This sequence comes from Candidatus Aenigmatarchaeota archaeon, assembly GCA_016187395.1. GTDB lineage: Archaea > Aenigmatarchaeota > Aenigmatarchaeia > GW2011-AR5 > JACRAC01 > JACPJV01. Next base: position 31,920 of record JACPJV010000036.1, on the reverse strand, counting down.
TTCATCTCGAATGCCTTGTTCAATGCGGAAATCAGGTCTGTAAGGATCACGGGCCGCGTTGCCCTTCTTTCTGACGGCGGGACGAGAAGGGGCGCTTCCATCTGGACGTCAAGAACGCTTGTATCCAGCGTGGTCAGCTTTTCCTCTTCTTCCTGCAGTAATGCTTCAACTTTCATGCTGAGAAGAATCGCGGCAACAAGAACGAAGCGGGCAGGTATCCGGAAATCCAGGGATTCTGTTTTGCGCAGGTACGCGATAAAATCATTGGCAAGCCTGGCTATGTCTATGTTTTCCGGATCAAGGCCGTGCTCCACGACGATGCTCGTCAGAACATCCTCCCAGTCGAAGCCCTTGACGATGGTATCAAGGATTTCACCCTCATTTGCCGCGGCATAATTTCCTGAGGCTATGCGTTCCAGAAACTCCAGGGATAATCTGGAAAACGACTTTGCGATATGGTCGGCATGGGAAAAATCCATGTGCCTTGTATACGCATTAGGCACGGCTATGCACATCAGACCGGCAGCCTTTGCAGATGACACGCCTGTTGGAGTGTCTTCGAATGCCATGCATTCCCTGGGGGCAAGAGAAAGTTTCTTTGCGGCGAGAAGGTAAGGGTCTGGAGCAGGCTTCGGATTTGTGACATCATCGCCTGTAACAACGACTTCAGGCAAGCCCTCCACTCCTATTGCAGACATTATTTCCTCTGCAGACTCCCTAGCCGTGGACGTGACAACGGCGATTCGCATTTTGCCTTTAAGCGATTTCGCGAACTCTGCGGCTTCTTTGTAAGGACGTGCCTTTTTCACAATATCCCTGAAGGCAATTTTTTTCTCACCACAGATTCTTTCCATCTCCTTTTCCCTTTCAGGTCCCTTGACTCTTTTTGGCATCAGGTCCTCGGCTATCTTCTTTCCCTTTCCAATGAGATTTTTTATGTAGTATCTTTTTGACAGCTTTCTTCCACGACTTTCAAAGATTATTCTCCATGCTTCGAAGTGCAAAGGCTCTGTGTCTGCAAGCACTCCGTCAAGGTCGAATACGGCTGCCTTTATTTTGCTGTTTTGCGTTTTGTTTTCTGTGATTTCGTTCATATGCATCACCCGGGTTTCTATCCAATCTGCTATTCATTAAGGGAAGGCATGAAGCCTGAGGTTCGGATGGAAGCAAATTATCTGCCAGGAAGGCTCACGCCGAATATCTTTGTAACGCCTTCTTCCATCGCCGCGCCATAAACTTTGTCGGCTGCTGAGATTGTGATATCATTGTGGCTTATGACCAGGAATTGCACCTGTTGCGAATATTTTTTGAGGAGCCTGGCAACCTTTTGCGTATTAACTTTATCCAAGGCGGCGTCTATCTCGTCCAGGATGTAGATAGGCGACGCGTATCTTTGCATGATTGAAAACAAAAATGCAAGCGATGTCATTGTGCGTTCGCCTCCGGACATGGAATCCAATTCAATTTTGCCTTTCCCTTCTGGCTGGGCTTCTATGATAAGGCCGCCGTCGATGTTGTTCTCTTCCTCAAGGCGCAGATCTGCCTCACCTCCCATCATGTCCTTGTAGATGCGCGCGAAGCCCCCGGATATCTCGCCTAGCGTTGACAAAAATCTCTCCCTTGTCTTCGATTCCACCTCCTCTATGGTTTTCACGACGGAATTTTTCTCTTCCAGAAGCTTTTCCAATCTTTGCTTCATCTGCTCGTATTCCACGGCCACGGTCTTGTATTCTTCTATAGCGCGCATGTTTATAGGGCCTAATGCGCGTATTCGTGCGGTAAGCTCGCCTACGGTTTTTTGCAGCGTTTCCAGCGGCGCATCCACGAATTCCTTCACGTCTGCAAACTCCCTTGCCCGCTCCTTTACATCTTTCACATCAGTTTCGTGCTTTGCCTTCTCTACTTCTATCCTGGTAAGCCTGCTCTGCAACGAGAATTTCTTCTCTGCAGATTCGTTTCTTTTCAGGCGGATTTCCGTGAGCGCGGACGAGACATCCTCGCGCTTCTTGAGCAGCTCTGATGACATCGTCTCTGTTTTCTGCTCTATTGATTCAAGCTCTGCCAGCTGTTTTTTCTGGGTTTCGATTTCAGAATAAAACCTGGATATTTCTTCTCGTATGCCTGCTTCGCCATGGACAGGATGGACAGGGCGCCTCCAGCCGCCGACCATTGCGCCGGAAGGCTCGATAAGATCGCCCTCTAACGTCACGGCTTTGATACCACGACCAGCCACGACCTTCGCGTTTTTTATGTTATCAAAAACCATGACGTTTCCGAGCACGTAACTCACGGCCTTGTACCATTTCTGGTCGTACTTGATGAGGTCGAGCGCCCATCCTATAAAGCCCTCCCTTTCCTGGATTTCCCTTCTGGTCTTTATTTGTATCTTGTCCAGGGGCAGGAAACGCGCCCGGCCCTGGCGGCTCTTGCGCAGGTGCATTATGCCCTTGACAGCATCGTCTGCTGTCTGCACGATCAGGTCGTGGGAGTGCCCTCCTATGGCGACGCTAAATGCAGTCGTATACTCTGCCGGTATGTGCAGGGTAGAAGAGAATCTGGTCGCATCCACAGGCAGGTGCAGCTCGGCATCGCGCAGCGACGTCTGCTTCAACTGCGCTTCTAAAAAATCTACCCTGTCCTCTTTGCGGGCTATTTCTCCCCTTATTCTTTCTGTTTTTCGGATGGCTTCGGCGTCTTTTGATTCCAGTATATGATCGCTTACCTCCCTGAATTCCTTCTCTGCCTTCAAAAGAAGGTCTTCTGCCTTTTTCAGCTCCATTTCCGCGCCGTGCATTTCTTTGATCATGACATTTGATTCTTCATCCAGTTGCTTTATTTTTTCCAATGCGTCTTCTGACCTTCTTTTAAACGATGAAGCCATTGACCTGCGCAGATTTTTGTTCAGTTCTATATACAACTCTGCCGCCTCCTTTTCGCGCTTTAGCTGCTCAGTGCGCTTTTCTTTTTCTGCCACGACAACCAGCGCTTCATTCACACGCATCTCTGATTTTTCAAGGCGGCGCAGGGCTTCTTCTTTCTTTATGTTAAACTCTTCAATACCGCTGATTTCATCTATAATCTGCCTTCGCTCCTGGGGATTCATCTCTATGATGCGCGTGATATCACCCTGCATTATGATATTGTGGCCTTCTGCAGAAAGGCCTGCGTATGACAGCACATCCAGAACCTTGCTCTTGTTTGCGGTCTTGCCGTTTATCTTGTAGACAGAAATGCCGCTGCGCGTTATCCTGCGCAGAATTCTGACCTCGTTGTCGTATTCCGGAATCTTGCCGTCGCTGTTGTCTATTTCCACGACGACCTCGCAGTATTCTGACGGCTTGCGCTTTCGCGACCCCTTGAAAATCAGGCCCTGCAGCTTTTGCGCGCGAATGTGGCGCGCGCTTGTGACACCCAGAACGAAAGTGATGCTGTCGAGTATGTTACTTTTTCCCGATCCATTAGGACCTGTAACCACGACAAGGCCGGAAGGCAGGGGCACTTCTGTCCTGCCGGCAAAGGACTTGAAGCCCTGCATAATTATGCGCGAGATGCGGACCATGATATAATTCTGTCAACGGGGGTTTTAATTTTGCTTTTCAATCCTATTTATGTTTGGATAGACAATATAGGGCATGGGGTTGGCTGCGGCACTTCTTTACCGTCCTGAAGCAGAGCCGGAAGAAAGACCAAAAAGGCGGGATGGAAGAAAATCATTTCTTACCTGCCGGGAATTTGGCTTAGGTCTCTCAAAAAGGAATTCCCATGATAATAGGAATGGACACAATCCACACAATACTTCAGGAGAAGCTTCTTCAAAGAGAACGCCGGAAACAGTTTTTACATTACGTGAATACGGGCTGGATCTGGACGGGAGAAGAGGTGGTCCATATGACAACCAAGAAACCAGCAGTGATTCAGGCAACGACGCTTACAGGGCAGGTCATGCGTACCAATTCATGGATGACGATGTTTTTTATTGCTGGATGGCACAAAGAACTGATGTGTCGAGAGGGGCAACCAGGCATATAACAAGCCCTGACAGGGCGCCACTCACATGGCATGAACTGGCAAGAAAAAATATTCAGTCTGTTTGCGTGGTAAAGGTACTTGAGTCTGAGTAACTTTCCTATTAATCCCTTTCTCTCGAACTAACAAAATGCTTTACCTGATAGGATTGGGGCTGGATGACGGGGATATATCGATAAGGGGAATAGAAGCTGTAAAAAAATGCGACGAGGCTTTCGCAGAAACTTACACGAGCCAGTGGGCAGGGAATCTGTCTGCAATAGAAAAAGCAACTGGAAAAAGGGTGCAGACGTTATCGCGAGAAGGAGTGGAGAGCGATTTTCTGGTTAATATGGCAAAAAAACAAAAGGTCGCGCTGCTCGTTCCAGGCGACCCGCTTTCTGCGACAACGCACTTCCAGCTGGTTATTGATGCAAAAAAGGCAGGAATAAAATGTGAAATCATCCACTCTTCGTCCATAATCACTTCTGTAGCGGAGACAGGACTGCATCTGTACAAGTTCGGCAGGACGACCACGCTGCCGAAGGATTTCAAGGCAGAAAGCCCGTTCGAAGCCATAGAGAAAAATAAAAAGACAGGACTGCATACGCTTATACTCTTGGATGTAGGAATGGATTTGAAAGAGGCGTTGGAAACAGTCGGGAAGAAAATAGGCACGGGGGAAAAGATAATAGCTTGTCTTTCTTTGGGCACTGACGGGCAAATTATAAAATACGGGACTGCAAACGAACTGAAAGGTTACTTTAAGCAAATAACTTCTCCTTCGTGCATAATAATTCCAGGCGAGCTGAACTTCAAGGAAGAAGAGGCTCTGGAATTATGGAAGTGATACGCATGGATACGGAGATGGAATTAAAGAAAGAGACGCAGAAATGGCTGGAAAGGATAGAGAAAGAGCTTGGGAAAGGCACGCTGAAAGACGGAACCAAGGAAGATATCCTGAGGAATGCGAGGAATTACGTAAAGGACTGCAGGTATTTTATTGATAAAAAGGACTGGGTGAGGGCATTTGAAGCGGTAGTCTATGCGTGGGGCATAATAGATACGCTAAAAAGAATTGGAATAGTAGAAGCAGAGGAATGAGCCGGCTAATGCCACTGATATCCTGATCCTTTGAAATGCCATAGGCAATCTGTGCAGAGAAGATATTTCTGCCTGGGAGGTTTCAATCCTACGTCATCCTCACTGGCAAATATCCTAATTCTTGCATATCCTCTCTCACAATCTTCTGTATTGCAGGAATCACAGATCCCCGGCGGATGTCTGCGGGAAACCACGACTCTTGCAGAACCTTCAGCAGATCCTCTTGCAGCTTCTAGAAACGGATTTATATCTACATGGCGGCCTGTTGCTATTGAAACATGAGACATGTTTTCACCTTCCGGATCAGTTCAGCCCTGAGGTTTCTCTAAGCTTTCCGGCATCTTTAAGGCAGATGGTGCATGCCCTATACGTTCTGACTTCAGGATTCCCGCGATCATCAGCTCCATGCACAGTTATTTCGCTGTCTGCGATTCCTCTGATTCTCAGGGGCATTGGCTCCGGACATAAATAACAAAGACCTCCGGGATAACTTAATCTGCGAACGTCAACTCTCGTAGGCGCAGAGGCAAGTGCCAGCATGAGGGTTTCCCTCTCTCCGGCGTAACCGTTTGTTCCAGCCATAATATCACTAAATTAGTCTCATAGAAAAGTATTTAAAAGTTTCGCTACCCAGTAGTAATGAGTGATTTAAAAGAATCCGAAGGGGCTCGTGTTTCTGAAGAAGTAAAACCAGAAGAACGCCCAGAAGATGAATACTGCGATGCCTACGCCTATCCTGACGATCTTGTGATCCATTTGCTGGAAATCCTCAACCAGCGAAGACCATAATACCTTCGCTACGCCTTTAATAGCGCCAAGCTTCGACATAATTATATTAAGAAAGAATAATATTTAATGGTTTATTCTTCGACGATCAAACTCTCTTTATCTTCCCGGCGCGGGGCTCGAAACACGATCCTTCTTCCAAAAGCTCCTGGATTGTTTCGTCCAGCTGTGCTTCTTCAAGGCCTGCCTTTTCTATAAGGGCAGAGTAGTCGCAGCCATCTCCGCTATCCAGCTCTTCTATGATGCTCAGGACGTGCAACTTCCTTTCCTGGGTCCCTGCTTCTACGGATTCCTGGGCTTCCAGTATGGATTCCACTTCCCCCTCTTCTATGCCGATATCTGCGCATAATTTTTTCAGCTCTTCAGCGTCAGAAGCCTGCTTCCTATAGTTAAGAACCAGTGCGGATCTCCTTTTCCATTCTTCCTGGGATGTCCTTATATCAAGCTCGCGCATGGCTTCTGCGTTTGCATCGGTTTTCCATGCAACCTCAGGAGTGACGTAAACTTCATCGCCGTACTTTCGTATCTTGCCTATAATCTCAATAATATCCCCTTCGGATAATTTTTCCAGGATCTTAGACCCAAACGCCTTGACTCTTATCGTGGAAGAGCCGTCATCAAGAGTAATGCTATAGAAATGCTTCTCAGGAATGGCAAATCTTCTGACCAAGGTCCCGATAATCCAGACTCTTGAGAGACGCTTCCCGTCTTTGGATAAAACATAGTTAGGATTCAGCCCTTCCCCATTGACGTACCTGCCTTCAGACACTTCGCGTATCTTCACCTTCGCAGAAGTTATTCTTTTCTTTTCAACCATGACGTAGAATTTCAGCGCATCTTTAAGAAACTTTCTTCACGAAGCCCGGTCCCGGGGAATATATCATTCCCTGCTGCTTCAGCTTCTCCAACGTCTCCTCTATCTTCACATCTTCAAAACCATACGCATCCCTTGCCCTGACCTTAACCTCTTCTTCAGGCGCTGCCACAATTGTTGCCTTGGGGTTCCTGGACTGCTCGCTTTCAAGCTCTGAGATTATGTCGAGCATCCTTGTCATCATCCCTCTCTGCGTGCTGCTTATGCCTGTTTCAAATTTGTCTATATCATATCCTACGCCTTCCTCGTAACCCAGCTGCTGAAGGGAGTATTTCATTATGCTGATTGCACGCTCTGCGTCCTGTATTCTCACCAGGTTGTCGAGACGTATTTTGGCGGATGCTTCTGACAGCCGTATCAAAGCCTCAAACTGGCGCAATGTTATGCCAACGCGGCCTTCAGCAGAAGCACTGCGCATCTCAACGTAAAAATTCTTCAGCCTTTCCATGGCCTCTTCATTGAAATCCAGGTGCCTTATCTTCCGTACAGTTGCTATATATTTTCTGAGGAGGTTTACATCGACTTCCGGCATTATTTTATGCGGCCTTATTCTTCCCATGGAAACGTGGTCAACGAGCATCCTGTCCTCTTTTTTGCTGGGCTCGTCGCGCATCACAAATTTCAGGTCAAATCTTGAGAGAAGAGTTTCAGGGATATCTATCTGGTCTGTTATTGAGCGCATCGGGTCGAATCTGCCGAGCTTTGGATTGGCACCGGCAAGAACGCTTGTTTGCGCAGGCAACGTCGCAACAATGGAGGCCTTTGCAATGCTTACCGTTTCTACAGACATTGCCTCGTGCATGGCTATCTGGTCATCCCTGTTCATTTTGTCGAACTCGTCTATGCTTATAAGCCCCCTGTTGCAGAGGATAAGAGCGCCTGCCTCAAGAACCCAACTTCCTAATATCTCGTCCTTGCGGACGGTCGTTGTCAAGCCTGCTCCCGTGACACCGCTTCCAGAAACATAACGGCCCCTCGGCACTATCTGCGACGCTATTTTAAGGAGAACTGTTTTTCCCACGCCAGGATCGCCTGTAAGCAGCACGTGAATATTTCCCCGTATCCTTGTTCCGTCAGGAAGAACGTGCGGCAGGCCTCCGAATAACTGCAGCACAAGCGCATCCTTTATCATTTCACTTCCATGTATTGCAGGCGCAATCGATCTGCGCAATCTTTCATAAACATTCGGGTCTCCTGCCAGGGCTCTTATCTGCGCTTCATTTTCCGGGGATATATCCATCTCCTCGAATTCCGTGTCGCTAGGTTCTACATAATTGGCATCTATCTGCGTGTCCATCTTTGTGGCCATCTTGCCTTTGAAGCGCTTTGGAAGCTCTTTCAGGATGCCGGTTATCTTTATCCTGTTTCCAGGATCGGTTTTCTTCTGCATTCGCGGCGTTGTAAGGTCATCGCGCAGCATGATTGCTATCTCGCTTGGCTGCTCGCCTGTGGTGATTTCAAAGGGCTCCACGCCCTTGAGTATGCGAAAATCCGTCATCTTTTTCTCAACTTCCGGAAATTCCCCCCTTCTTCCGCAGTTGTTGCAAGAAACAGGTTTTTTGACAAAAAAGAAGTCTTCCTGCCAGACTTCCTGCAACGCCTCGCAATCAGGACACCTGTATGTGATAGATTCTATCTGCGGCTTTACCTCTGACGCGCTTTTCACTATAACTTCTGTGCTTATCAGCCGGCCTATGTGCTCTGACCTGAGATTGCGTATTCTTATGCTCCTGCGCTCAGGCAGGTTCCTTATACGCACAGGAACCTTCTCTCCGTACAGAAACGCCATAGACTTTTCGAATTCTTTCAGGACATCTCCGGGATTTTCCAGAAGCTCGTCTGCCAGCGCAGGGCTGAAACGGTCGAGCCTTGCAAAATCTATGACCAGCGAAGGCTTTTCCTCCCTTGAAGCCTGTATCATCTCTGTCTGGTAATCTCTCCGGAGAAAATCAGCAAGAACCTCGTGGCGTTCCATAAAAATAAGAAAAGCGGGGAAAGTATTTCAATCCAAGAGGTATATTTCTTATGCTTCCGGTGGAAAATTTATGTACGTCATTTCCGGCATGAATATCCATATGTGAAAAACCTCCGGTCACAGACCGGAGGCATCTTAGTATAAACGCAATAATAAGATGCCTCCGTATATTATTTCGGAGTTTTTTACATCTCGAATTCCACTACCACCAGTCACAGACTGGTGGAATTCGAAGATTTAAAGGTTTCTACTATTTAAATGGTAGTATTTATATAGGCTTTTTTGAATAGCGCTGCGTGATGGATTGGGTGTGAGAATGAGGAAAAAAGGTTCGACTAAGGTGAAGATCGAGAACGTCGTGGCGTCAACAGATATAAAGAAAACCATTTCACTTGATAAGCTTCTGAATACGCTGGAATCTTCTGAATACGAGCCTGAGCAATTCCCCGGGCTTGTTTACAGGCTCACCGACCCGAAAGTGGCGACATTAATATTCCGCAGCGGCAAGATAATCTGCGTAGGCGCGAGAAGCACCAACGCTGCAAGGATTGCCCTCAGGAAAACCGTCAAATCCATCAAGAAGGTAGGCGTGCGCGTTAATGAAAAAAGCATAAAAGTGAAGATCGAGAACATCGTGGTTTCTGTTGATATAGAAAGGGAATTGAACCTGGATCATCTTGCCTTTGAGCTGGAGGAGAGCGAATACGAGCCTGAACAGTTCCCGGGGCTTGTCTACCGCATACAGGACCCGAAGGTGGCTTTTCTGATTTTCAGCTCAGGCCGCATAGTCTGCGCAGGCGCGAAAAGCCTGAACCAGGTAAGGGATGCTGTCGAGAAACTCAAGAAAAGACTGGCAGAAGTTAAGGCTTGATGCAATTCTTAAGTCTTTCAGTGATGATTGTTTTATAAACTTTTCTAATGATAGTGAAAACGTGACTATTATGGCAGACGTTGGGAATTTTGTTTATGTCACCTTTCGAAAGCCTCTTGTCCTACCGGGCACTTTTGGTATTGTAACAAACCCAGGAGAGATTGTGTATTTTGATAATGGGTTCGGTTGCAAAGCCGGACCAGAAGAGTTGGAACACACACTCACATCTACACGAAATGATGCCTTGGGACATCTCCATGCAGTTTCAGACAAGTTTAGAAAGAAAATGCGTTGTGGATGCTTTGATGGGCTTAAGGCCGCGAGGCAAAAATATCATGTTGATGAGGTAATTGCACAGATAGAGGCTGGTGAAGATGCAAGAGACTTTCTGCGTGCTGCGACCCATACCCGTGAGCCTCGTACCGGACTTTACGCTGCATGCGGAATTTATGCAGGCAATGGACCTGATAGCGAGCTATTTGAGACGTTCATATTAGATCCACCTATGCCTGAAACAGAGTTTCATGATACACTCCATCGCTCCTATCCAAGAGGTGTTGGAAGAATTCCCGATGAAGTCAGGGACACAGCCGCTACATCTCATGGAGACCTGGTAGGATACAACAGCTTTTCAGTACCAGAGGAGGCAAGAGGATTGGCACTATTTCCGCGAATTTTGGCATATAATTCAGGCAGAACTTTTTCGATTCTGCCATAAAATTTATTCTCCAACAACCGTAACCATTATTTTCCTTTCCCTTCTGCGCGTGTCGAAATTGCAGATAAAAATAGACTGCCACGTACCTAATTGTAAATTTCCATCAGCTACAGGCACGGTCGCTTCGGATTTTGCAAGCATCGCGCGCAGGTGCGAGTGCGCGTTTTCAGGATGATGCCATTCACCCTCCGGAACAAGGTCTTTCATGAGCTTTTTGAGGTCATCGATAAGATTGCCTTCGTTTTCATTGATGATGATTGCGCCTGTGCTGCCTGCTGAAAAGACGTTGCAAATGCCATTCTCAACGCCGCTTTTCTGGACGAGTTTTTCTATGCGCTCTGTTATGCCAATCAAGCTATTGCTTTCGACAAGGACAGAGAAAGAAAAGGATTTCGCAGCCATGATGTAAGGAAGAAGCGAATTCATTAAAAGGGAAAGAAAAGCCATTGTTATAATTCCAGCATTTTCATGAGAATTTTGTAATCCCTTGAACTCAGGTAATAGTTGTTTGCGAGCAGGCTGTCCAGAATTTTCACAGCTTCGGCTCTGCTTATTTTATCTTTCCTGAAAGCCTCGATGGGAAGCGTGGAAATCGGCGATGGGTTCAGTCCGAGGCTCCTTGCCACAGAGGTCGCAGGCTTTTCATCGATGAGCACACCCTTTACTTTTCTTTCTAGAGCAAGCGCAATTGCAGCAGACTCTCCCTTTCCAAGGTACGAAGGCAGCGCTATTTTTGTTTTTACTATCTCCACTTTTATGAAACCTTCCTCAACAAGTGCCTTTATCTTTGCAGCATTACTGCTTATCTGCGGGTTGTGGGAGCTTATGCCTTTTTCTACCGCTTCCGCATAGACTTCTTTCGGGATAATTATTTTGTCATACTTCCATTTAAGCAAGGCGATCAGCTCAGGGACTTTTGCCAGAAAAATCAGCGGAGAGGTATTCGAAACTGTTAGCATAGGCTCACTTTTTCTCAATCTTCACAGCGGTCAGGTCCAGATTGTAAGGAATCTTTTCCGTGCCGAGAATTTCTGTCATTTCCCACACGCCTACCTCGGCAATTTCAGAAGCCTTTTCAAGCGTTACTAGGCCCCTCCTGTAGCTGTCCATAGCAATCTCCTTTAGCCTTTCTTTGGCTCCAATCTCTATAACAAACCTTGCCTCATCTGCAAGTGTCCGGGACTCCAGATTTGTCAGCTTTTTCAGCGTTCTAGCAACTTCGGGCGTTGTGCGTATTGTTATCAGCTCTGTTTTTTTCATATCATCACGTTATGTAATGTTTTAAATGTGTACATATTTAAAGATTTCTGCGCTTTCCTTCCCTTTACTTATTTAAAACCTTGTGCATTTTTCATCTCATGGCGCGCATGCCTGTTCGCAAGTACAGGGTAATCGGCATCAAAAATGAAAATCACAACACGAAGACGTGGCAGATTACGGCAGTAAATGGTAATAACCTCGAGTTCAGGCCGGGCCAGTTTGTGCTGATGTACCTGCTGGATGAGAAGGGCAATCCGGCAGGCGATGTAAGGCCTTATTCTGTATCATCGTCGCCGCTGAAGCACGAATGCCTGGAGTTCACGATAAAGATGACGCCGAACTTTCCGGCAAAGCTGCTTGATATTGGAATTGGTGCAGAAGTAGGCATTGCAGGGCCTTCCGGAGTGTTCACGCTTGATGAATCCCACGCAGACATAGTTTTCGTAGTAGGCGGGGTTGGCGTTGCAGGCGTAAGCTCTGCCGTCAGATACGTCATCGATAAAAAGCTGCCGATGAAGATGACATTATTCTACAGCTGCTCTTATGCGAAAGACTTCATATGGCTGGATGAATTCGATAAAATGCAAAGCGAAAATTTCACGTTTGTTCCTGTTGTTACGAGAGAGAATCCGGAAGGGTGGAAAGGAGAAACGCAGCGCTTCAGCATTGATATTCTCAGAAAATATGTTGAAACCCCTCAAAAAGCGCATTACTACCTGTGCGGCTCGCCTGGCATGGTTTCAGGCGTGGAGGAAATACTGAAACGCATAGGATTAGACAGGACAAGAATCAAGATGGAGAAGTGGACGGGGATCGGGGAGGGCGGGTGAAAAAATGAAGAAGCAGATGCCGAAAGTAGGTGTGGGTGTGATCGTTATGAAGGATGGAAAATCCCTTTTCCTCAGGAGAACAGGCACCCATGGAGAAGGTACGTGGTGTTTTCCAGGCGGGCATCTGGAATTTAATGAATCCCTTGAGGACTGCGCAAGGAGAGAGGTCATGGAGGAAAGCGGTATTAAAATCAGAAATATACGGTTTGCAGGGTTGACAAATGACATATTCAAAGAGGAGAATAAACATTACATTACAATATTCATGGCTGCTGACTGGGATTCAGGGGAAGCAAAAATTCTGGAAAGAGAGAAGTGTACTGATATCGGATGGTTTGGATGGAATGAATTGCCAGAGCCATTGTTCCTGCCTATCCAGAATCTGGTCAAACAGGGTACAATCCATTTATGAATTTTATTCTCTTCCCTGCGCGAGGCGATACGCATCATAGGCAAAAGCTATCTCTAAAATAATTCCTCCTATAATCAGAAGGGCAAGTGATGACAGGTTCGCTTCCGGAGCGGTGCCAAACGCACTTCCCAAGCTAAATCCTTCAATAGCCCCTCCGACAGCTGTTATTAGCGTGCCTGCCACAAGAAGATAACCGAAAGTTTTCCTTCGCCCTACGTAGATATAGCCAAGGCCGGCAATGATGATGTTCAGAATAGCTGCGATCCACGGATTCTTTCTCACGTTTCTTTTAGCCATTATTCACACCTTCATTTTTCTAATGAACAAAAACATAACCAACTGATGACGGATCCTCACTTCTTGCTATAACACCATTTTGACAGTCCTGAATATCTTTCCCCGCGGCAATAACAGGGCTCCTTTCTGTTCTGTAGTTATGAGGACCTTCTCCAGTACCAGCAACCCTGAGTGCAAGCCAGCAGCCAGCATAAGCACTGCGTTCTTCTGCTGTCAGACTTCCATATTCTTTGTTAACTATAACTGGAAAATTTTCACTCATTTTTACACCGAAAAGCTCTGACCACAACTGCATCCTGATTTTGCGTTAGGATTCTGCATGACAAAGCCCGCGCCATTGAGGGTTTCTCGGAAATCTATGGTGATTCCTTGCAGGAATTTCTCATGCGTCTTTTCCATGAGAAGCTTCACGCCCTGGCTTTCGTCCTGCATATCTTGGGAAGATGGCTTTTCTACAAAATCCATCTCGTAATTGAAGCCAGAGCAGCCTCCTGGCACAACGCTCAGCTTCAGGAATGCATTTTCTTTTCCCTCGCTCTGCATTATCTTTTTGATATGCAAGGCAGCTGTTTCCGTAATATTGACAACGCCGCTCATGCTTTCGGCGGGCTTCTCTTCTGCGAGACTTTTGTTTACATCGCCTATCATCTCGTCTATCCGGCTATCGCTCATGCCCTGGGTTTTTGAGATCTGCTCTATGGTCTCCAAAGGAGAAAGGTTGCAGCCGCCTACCTTGAATCCGTGGCGCGCCATGATCGTGGTTGTATGCGGCCATCTTGCCATGACCTCACCTATGAGCATCTCCTTGACTATGTGCACCTGCACCGTTTCCATAGCTTTCATTTGCACGCTGCGGATTTAAATGTTTCGTTAAGGCGGTTCTGTCAACTTAGCAAATGAAACTTCATTTTTCTTCGCCTTTTTGGGTGAGGCGAAGAAAAACGTCAGAACGGGTCATTTATTTACAATTTTCAGCCCCCACCCCAGGGATGGGCTGAAAATTGTTCCATCATGCTTTTAATTGACAGAACCTGTTAAGGCGCAGCTTTGCACTTAAAGTAGTCTAAATCTCCGACTTTAGGTGCAACATGAACTTTAGATGCAAAGCCTCAGGGCGCTGCAGTAGCTGCGAAAGGAACAGGCTCGGCAGACGATACTTCAGTAATCTCAGGTTCAGGCATGGATATGTATCTGCCTCGCAAATATCTCAAGGCGCGGCAGGTAAAAGGTCCTGTTGGCCTGCCGCATGCTGACTCCAGACGTCTTGCTCTTTCTCCAACAGAATACTGAGGCATATCTCTGTCAAAGGAAGGTTCCCAATCGCGCATTGCTCCGGCCATGATGAAATCAATAACAAGATAGCCTGCGCCTACCAGGGCGCTTTCGCCTAGCAACAGCTGCAAATATCCGCTCATGTCAGATAGATGTCCAGATTTCATTTATATTGTTTGCGAAAACAAGGGACATATGCTCTGGGCTTTGGCGCTTGCGATAGCTGGCATAGCTGGCGTGGCTGCGATTGCCCTATACTATAAGGGCTTGAATGAGAAAGGGCGAAGAGGTATAATTTTACTCATCTGGGCAACCCTGTTTCTGGGAGCGAGCATGGGCGGCATAGAGTGGGCTTTCTATCTTCTTGGCTATAACCTGTTTACGTTCTTTGCCTTTCCGCTCTTTGCGTACCTGATTGTGTGGTTCGCTTTTGTTGTCTGGGTTTTTGAGTCAAGAGGTCAGAGAAAAATCTGGCTGGCGTTTCTTGCCGCTGTTATACTATTGACAATAATCGCATTAGCTTGCACGAACTGCTTGGCGACGTATGCGATTGCGTAAAAGGATGACAAACGATAAAGATTCTGATGAACAAAGCAGGATAAAAATCCTGAAAATCCCGGGCGTGAAAAATCCCACCAAACCAGCTTTTAAAATTCCCAAACCAAATAAATTAATGAGAACCATAATTATTTTGTCATTTCTTGTTGTTGCAGCAGGCTGCATAGGGCAGGGCACCATAGGGGAGGACACAGAGACCGGAGAAAGTGGTTTTATAGTCGCCGGCGCAGAGCTCGGCGGCTTCTGCGGATTCTCGACAGGCAGTTCTTGCACAAAAGATTCCGATTGCACGGTTGGCGGCTGTTCTTCCCAGGTATGCCAGGGCGTCAGTGAAGAAAGCATCATAACAACATGCGAATACCGCGAGTGCTACAACGCGCCGGCGTTTGGCGCGGAGTGCGGCTGTGCGAATGCAAAATGCACGTGGAGGAATGGATGAATTCATGAAAGGAAATACATTTTAGAAGAAAGAAATAAAAAAATCAGGCTCATCAAATCGTCCAGATACCCACGATCCATTTTGAATTAAAATTGTGATGTTAATTCTTCACTAGTTCCAGCGCAGCCCTGAACTCGTCCGTGCCTGCCCTTTTCAGAAGCTCAAAGATCAGGGCTTCTGTTGTTGTGATAACCACACCGGCCGAACGCATCCGCTCTAAAGACAGGTTCTTTTCATCAACTGTTCTGGAAGACGTGGCGTCGGAAACCACGTGCACGTTATAGCCTTTGGATATCGCATCCAGCGCCGTTTGCATGACGCAGATATGCGTTTCGACGCCTGCGATGACAAGGTTTTTCCTGCCCAGTGCACGCAATTTTCCGAGGAATTCGCCGCACTCAAGGCAGTTGAATTCTTTTTTCACTACCGCACTTTCAGCGTGCGCCTTTATTTCCGGCGCGGTTGTTCCAAGTTTTTCCTGCTCAGTCAGGATTAGAGGCAGGCCGACTATTTTGGCAAATTTCAGGAGCTTGACGATATTCTTCATGGTTTTCCCGCTGTCTGAAATATGAGGCATAAGCCTGTCTTGGACGTCTATCACTACAAGCATGCTGCTTTCTCTGTCAATGAGGTTCATAGGAAATCTATTGCAGAAACAGTTAAAACCCTGAGGTTGTCGAATTATTGTTAGTGGAAAGGGTAGAATTAGGGGAAACCAACGGTTTCCCCTCCATTAGATCCCTTCCACTATTGAAGACACCACAGATAATGCGAACCAAATTAATAATCCGTACTGGAAATTTGCTTCACAGTAAGTATAGAAATTGACAGAAATACCTATGAACTCCGGAATAGATAAGGCGACTATTGTTTTAGACTTTATCCAATCGACAACTCCCAAAACCTTTCGCAGGGATGCACCTGCCGGGAATCGAACCCGGGTCGCAAGCTTTTTCCTTCTTTGAATTTTTGATGAAACTTTTTTCGAAAAAGTTTCTTGGGAAGCTCGCATCATTTCGTGCCTGTTTTGCAGATACCACTAGACCACAGGTGCAATATTTAAGTTAATATGCTGATATTCTTAAGTTAGGTGATAATAATGGAAGATGAACTTAAGGAAATTTCACAGGCGGTTAAAAATCAGGTATTGGCAGCAAATCCACTAGGCTCTATTGCTTTTATACAGGAAATAAAATCGGATGAACCGGTGGTAGGCAAATATACGGTCAGATTTACAGTTCCAGAGCCTTCACCAGAAGGCACGATTCAGTGGAAAACCAAAATAGCCATTGTTAACAAGTACACTAAAAAAGTAGAGAAATGGGGAGATCCAGAATGATAGAGCAATTAAAAGAGAGCTTCCTAGTTTTTGATACTAAAACTTTTACCAGATATTTGAAGGAAAGAGATTTAGAAGACTCTGAAAAATTTGTCCTCCGAGAGCTTTTCGGAGCTAAGAATATTTTCATAACACCTCAAATACTTGCAGAAATGGCATATTTTATAGAAGAGAAATTCGGAGGCTGGGAAGAAGATGAAATAGAAATATTATTAAAAATTTTTGAAAAATATGTGGAAAAAACTGCAATTCTGCAATCAGATGCAATGAAAAAATTTGGCATTTCAGATGCATCTATAATTATTTTGGCAGATACTTTTTCAGGTGTTATCATAACATACGACTGGAAACTTGCAGATTGGTGCCGCAAAAACGGAATTAGCGCATTTCATATGCATGAAATTATAAATTTCGTGTAAAGGGCTCGTGGTCTAGTGGCATGACGTCTGCTTAGAAACTTTCTTTGGAAAGAAAGTTTCATCAAAGAAAGGTTCGCGGAAGACGTGCAGAAGATTGGCGGTTCGATAGTGCATGAAGCCCAGAAGGGCTTCTGTGCGGAAACTCCGCCCGGGCCCATTTTACTAGTAAACGAATGCATCTAGATCAGGATCTTCGGTTACGTCTCCTGCGCCTTCTATTTCATTTATAGAGCTTTCAGCCTGGTCGAAATCTGAAGAAGGCTCTTGAGTATAATCCGTTGTCTGGCTTATACAACCAGCTGCAAAGGCTGCAAGCACGATCGCGATTAACAAAAATACCTTCATTTTATCCTCCTCTTCTCAAAGCTCCGATGACATTTCTTATCTCTCTGAGAGACTGATGCATCTCCCTGAATTCTTCCCTGAACTCTATCAAAGCATTACGCAGATCATCTGCTTCAAACGCACCTATTCCTAATGCTTCTATCTTTTCTATCAAGTCCTCTGCACTCTCAGCAACCAGATGAGCCTGCGTCGCGCTGCCAAAAAGCGCAGCTGCGGTTTCGTTCAGGCCTTTTGCCGCTGCTTTTTCAGAAAGTCTTTCCAACCTTACTTCCAGACGCTCTGCGTGCTCTGCTATATTCTCCAATCTTTTTATCATATTCTGGATTTTTACATCAAACAGATTCGTAGCAACAACCACGTGGGCATGGAATCTCTGCGTTTCGTTTGTCTCATTCGCATCGGTGAATGTAATAAGTACGTGCATAGGTATGGCTGCTCTCTGTCCTGCTGCTGGAACTCCTAATTCCGTAAAATCATCAGCAGTTGGTATTTCAATTGTAATTGAAAATAAAGAGTCATTGAGGGCTCCTGTGCCGTTCATAATCTGCGTTCCTCCGGGGCCTATAACTTCATAAGTATATTCATCTAATGCATCCAGTGCCGTTCCGGAAATCATTACAGTATTTGTACTTTCCTCTGTAGAGATCGGTACAATCTGGTGCCTCTGGTCGAAGTCTACGCTTAACGCGTAGGCGCTTACAGAAAGAGCCAGAGTAATGAGAATCGCAGGGAGAAATTTAGCATTCATAGCCATTACTTTGAATGCAAATATTTATAGCTGGAATTTTGCATTCCTTATTCAACAATGATATATCCTGCGTTCTGGATATCGTCGCAATGATAATTGTATATTTCCCTCGCGTAAGGGAATTCGGCAATAATTTCCAGGTAACTGCCTCCTTCTATCCTGTACGAATCTCCTTCAAGGAATATCCTGTGCTGTACCGTATCAGGATTCTGGAATTTTATCTTTTCACCTTCGGCTATCTTCAAAACTTTCGGATACGGATCACATTCTCTGAGTGATACAGTGTCACCAGCTACAGCCATGCTTCTTAGATCCTCTTCCGGCAACTGCGGGCCAGGACTTTCTGGTGTTTGCGTGTCAGGACTTTCTGGTGTTTGCGTATCATAAGTATCAGAGGTCGTATCAGAACTGTACTGGCCAACGCACCCGCTTGCAAGCACTACTATAGCCAGTACAAGTATCGTGAGATATTTCATTATCAAAATTGCTCACCGCTGTTCGTTATCATAATTTACACCGTAGATCTTAAATTCTCTTGCCAGGAATGGTGAGGTAGTGGAATAATATTTTCAACCTCAGCAGGTGCACGTCAGGCTTCCCTTTGAAAATAGCTCGCTGCTGCTTGTCATTATATATTCCGGTTTTCACACCTTCAATCATATCTCTTATACCCATTTTCTTTTTGCCCTTGAGTTCGGTCTCTTTTGGCAATTCTACTATGTTATCACCGCCGCATTTCTCGCAATTCTTTGCACGCTCCTTTGCATCAAAGTTTATGATGCAGTTCTTGCAGTAGTAAAGATATTTGAAATTTTTCCTGTGCTTGTGATAAAAATACAGGTATTCCGACACAGGCCTTGCCTCAGATTCAGCGCCAGCCACCATACGGATCAAAAGAATTAAACACGGGAAAAGGTTAAGAACTCACTTTTCCATCCTGAGCTTTCTTCTAAGATCAGTGCAGGGCTCTCCATGCATTTTTGCTTCAGCTGTCCAAAACCCAACTTGAAATGCATTCGCAACATAAGCACCCATGTTGTTCCTAACATATTCCTCTAGAGCTCTTTCTAATGCCCTTTCAGCCAATGTTTTGTATGCAACACCAAGATCTGATTCTATCGTATCAAATCACTAATAACTTTGCGCAGAAAAGATTAAGAATGCTTCCCCCTTACCTACAGACATGAAACTTGGCTCTCTCATAAGCGGCGGCAAGGATTCGCTGTTTGCGGTTTATCTGGCAGAAAAGGAACATTCAATAGAATGCCTGGGCACGATGGTTTCCGAGAACAAGGACAGCTACATGTTTCACGTGCCGAATATAAACCTGACAAAGCTTGTTGCAGAAGCGATGCAATTGCCCATAATCATAGAAAAGACAAAGGGCGAGAAGGAGGAAGAGCTTGCTGACCTAGAAAGGCTGCTGAGAAAAATGAAAGAACGCTATGGCATAGAAGGGATAACGACGGGTGCAGTGGCCTCTCAATATCAGAAGAGCAGGGTTGATAACCTGTGCAGAGAACTGAGACTTCAGTCAATTGCACCCTTGTGGCAGCTTGATCAAAAACAGGTTGTGCAGGAAATGATTGAAAGCGGCTTCGAGATTATAATTGTTGCGGTCGCAGCTGAGGGGCTGGATGAAAGCTGGCTTGGGAGGAGGCTTGACAAAAAAGCGCTGGAAGATCTGGAAAAACTGAACAAGAAATACGGCGTTTCTTTTGTTGGCGAGGGTGGCGAGTTTGATACACTTGTAATCAAATGCCCGATGTTCAGGAAGAAGATTGCGATGAAGGAGGCGGAAAAAATCTGGGATGCGAATACACGGTCAGGTATGCTTTTGATAAAGGAGGCGGGATTGGAACAATGATTGATTCACTCTACCGTGTTATCATGACAGCTTCTTTGAAGCCTTCGAAATGCGGATCTCCTGTAAGAATCCTGCAGCCTGTTTTTCTCGCTGATGCAAGAACAAAGGCGTCCGCAAGCCCGAAATTTTTGATGTTGTTTCTGTTTCCCGCGTGAAGCCTTCCTGCCGAGGCTGCCAGTTCTTCGTCTGCATTTATAATTCTGGACAGGGCGCGGATTCCTTCAATTGCAACATCAGCATCTCTTCCTGTCCTCAGGAATTTGCTTATTACTTCTGCGAACGTTACAGAGGATATGAAAATGGCGTTCCTACCGCTTTCTATGTAATCCCTGATTTTATTGCCCGCCCTGCTGCCGTCAAAATATTCTATCCATGCCCAGGCATCAACTATGTAATCAGTCATGGGCTTTCATCTCATCTTCTTCCGTGAAAGGTCCTACGCCTTTTGCTGCGCCAAAAAACGATTTCCTAACTTTTTCCACTTCTATCTCAACAAGCTCGCCCGGCCTAATACCTTCTTCCTTTACAATTTCTTTCGGCACGGTGACCACAAGGGAGCCTCCAAGTGCCCTGGTCCTCACAAGTGTTTTCATTTTCATGCTTATAATTTAATACAAATGTATTTAAAGTTATCTTTTTAGTTTAACTTTTTGACGGCAAACCGCCTGCATGAATGCGTTGCAGGAAGCCCTTTAATAGATGTCGGCAAAGGGGATAAATATGGCAGGAAAATATGAAGGTTTTGTTTACGACTATCCGGCGGATGATCGGAAAAGGCAACAGAATGACACAGCAACATCAGACTCCGGAGACAGGTATGAAATGCACAGTGCCAACGTCACTTCTGAGCCCGGAAATGTTGTGGATGTTGTTGAATTAGGTGAACAGTATTTTGAAAGAGGGGTTCACGGATGGACCCTTCTTGATAACAGGGCTCGCGTGCGAAGGCAGGAAGTTATTTTCGAATATCTGCTTACTCCTGAAAGGCTTGTTTTTCATGAAGGCTGGCACAATGCACACAGACCGGAATTTGAGATTGATCCTACGGATCATGAGGCAAGCACGCATGCGCGTGAACGCTCAAGACCTCCCGTGAGGTTCAATTATACGGGCTCTGCTTCATGGAGGAACGCGAATTACGGCAGCCATGCCGGCGCTTACTAAATACTATAAAGGGAAGAAAAAGAAAAGGTGAAATCTTCAGGTTGCCAACAGCTTTAAATAGTTTAACTATTAAACTGTTAAACAGGATGGAAATGAAAGAAGAGCTGGTCAAGATGTCTTCCAAGGGGCAGCTTGTGGTTCCGCAGGAAATAAGGGAAAAGGAAGGCTTCGGTACCAGCGACAGGTTTGTGGCTTTCGAGATTAAGGGAGGCGTGGTTTTCAAAAAGGTAAAAATACCTGATTTAAAGGCGGAATTTGAATCTTTGTCTAAAGACATAGAGACTCATTTCAAAAAAAGAGGGGTCAGCGAGAAAGATGTTAAAGGGGCTGTCAAATGGGCAAGACGAGGGCAACGCTAGACACCAACATATTGATTTCTGCGCTGGGATGGGAAGGAAATCCAAGGCAGGTGGTGCGAAAAATAATCAGCGGAGATTGCGAGCTGGTCATTTCCAAAGAGCAATTCAATGAACTCTCAAGGGTATTAGACTACCCCAAGTTTCAGTTCACAGAAGAGCAGAAAAGCAGATTCAAGACACTGATTCTGGAGATGGCAATGTTTGTCAGTCTATCAGAAAGTATTGATGTTATCAAGGAAGACCCTGATGACAACAGGATTCTGGAGTCAGCAGTGGCAGGAGGCGCTGATTACATCATTTCCGGAGACCCGCATCTTCTGAAGCTGAAAGAATTCAGGGGAATAAGGATAGTTACGGCAAGGGAATTCTTGGAAGAACTGAAATAAAATGATACAATGAATTACCGCAGTTTATTTATTGCTTTGATTTCTCAATAAAATTCCAATGAAAGGCAAATACATGCGTATCTGCAGCATTCTGGCTCTTTTTCTGGCTTCACTTACTCTTGCCTCTGTGGCAGGTACGGCAGAGGCTGATAACGAAGGCACAATGCCCGTGATTATAATACTCAAAGACCAGCCCCTGGGGGAGGTGGGCGCTCAGGTGAACGCAGAGATCGGGGGAAGAATAGAGGCCGAAGTTTCCGAGGCAAAGGGCATATATGCAAAGATAGAGCCTCTTTCAAAGAAGGAGAGGAGAGGAAAAAGCCTGCAAGAAGTAAGGCAATACGAAGAAAGATTTCTGACTAAGAAAGATAGAAGAATACTCGGTGAGATAGGAAGTGAAATAGATTCACTAAAGGACGAGGCGAGAAGGCGGATAATAGAAGAAGTGAATGCAAAGACAAGCAGCAGCCATGATGAAATAAGAAATATAATAGAGAGATGCGGTGGGAAGTATACGGGTTCAACTGCCATAATAAATTCCGTGACAGCGCTGCTGCCCCAGCCCTGCCTTAACGACCTGCAAAACCATGAAGATGTACTTGCTATTATAGAAAATAAAAAAATGCAATTAGACCTTGACGTAGGAAGCTATTCAATAAAATCAGACGTTTTTTGGAATGCAAGCATCAATGGCAGCGGGTTTGAGGTTGCGATCACAGATACAGGCCTGGATGAAAAACATCCGGCACTGAACAACAGCGTAAATATATCAAAAACATTCCACGATGATGCGCAGGGCGATCCGTCTTATAATGACGATCCTAACAGCACAGACGACCTGCACGGCCATGGCACGCATGTCGCAGGCATTGCTGCAAGCAGAGACGGCACATACAAGGGCATTGCCTTTGGCGCGAATATAATCAACGCCAAGGTGTGCTTCAGAGATGACGCAGGCAGCGGTCTTTGCTACGAAGGCGATAACAGAAAAGGAATAGACTGGGCAGTGGAACAGGGCGCTGACATAATCAGCAGGAGCATAAGCATGTGCTCTGTGGGTGAGAGCGACTGCGACCTTGCAAGATATCTGGATGCTGTTGTGGATGAACTGGGAGTTCACGTGGCAAATTCTGCAGGAAACGGCGGTCCGGGTGCGAGCACTGTTGGAGCTGTTGCGTACAATGCATTCAGTGTTGCAGCCGTAGATGACGCAGGTACGGTGAGCACAGGCGACGATTCTATCGCGGGATTCAGCAGCAGAGGGCTGACCTCTGACGGCAGGATAAAGCCTGATATAGCAGCTCCCGGCGTCACAATAAAGTCCGCCAACAGCAACTGGGAGGGCGGATCCCAGTTTGTGGATAAGTCAGGGACAAGCATGGCTGCGCCGCACGTGGCCGGAGCAATTGCGCTAATCCTAGACTACAAGGGCATAAACTGGAATCCAATGGCTGTGCGCGCGCTATTATTCAATACTGCAAACAGCACCGGTGATAAAACTGCATACGGATTTGGCTATCTGGATCTTGACAGGGCTTATTCATTCAAGGACGATGTGCTAATTTCAAACATAACAGAAGGATCTTTCAGGCTGTACAAAGCCTTGCTATTGCCGGGCGAGCGTGCAACGCTTGCGTGGAACAGGCACGCGACATACAACGGAATCGACTATCCAAATGCGTGGTATTCTCTGAACAACCTTGATCTGCATCTTTATAATGAAACCAGCAACTCAGCAATAAACTCATCTGAGAGCAGCATGGACAACGCAGAGCAGGTTAAAGCGGATATCGCATACGACAGAGCGGTCCTTAAGATAAAGGCGAAACCCGCAAATTTCTCGCACGGTTCGGATATTGAAAATTTCGCTTTGGCAACAGACGGAGGCTATGCAGAAGCAAACATCATTCTGAAAACAACTATAGGCACGCCTGCGATAGCAGGAAGGAGATTCAATGTGACTTCGCAGACAGAAAACAGCGGGGATTTGCATGCGCACGGCGTGCAGGCGTTTCTTGTTCTTCCTCTCAAAACATCCATACTTTCAGGAGACAATCCCAGAAGTTTAGGGTCGATAGAAAACAACACAAAGATGAATGTCACGTGGGAGGTTGAAGCAGAGGAGGATGGAAATTATTCCTTTTTTGCAATTTCAAACTCAACAAGCTACGGAGAATTTTTTGAAAGCGCAAGTGAAAATGCAAATACAATAGTAGACACAATGCAGCCAGGAATAAGCTTTGCAAGCCCGACTCCTCCAAATGACTCTTATGTGAACGGAAGCAGCGTAGTCATAAACATCACATCGAGCGAAAGCCTGAGCAGCGCAAAAATAGAATGGGATTCTGCAAACTATACGATGAACGGCTCTGGAACGCAATGGCACAGGACTATGCAGGGGCAGGCAGACGGCGAACACTACTACAAAATTTATGCCGCTGATTTTGCGAACAGGACAAACGTGAGCGAAGCAAGAACAGTAAAGATAGACACAGTAATTCCACAAATAACAGTGATAAATCCGGATAGTGACTATTTCACAATTTCGCAGGTGCCTCTGGATATAGAATTATCCGAAAACGTCACGTTACTCAATTACAGCGCGCATAATGAAAGCACACTCTGCAGCAATTGCGACAATTACAGCGGCACTCTTGGCATGCCAGACGGCATTTATTCAATGACATTTCGGGCAAAAGACCGTGCAGGGAACACCGGGATGAAGACAACATTATTAACAGTAGACACATCAGCACCAGTGATCAACAGCTATAATTATGCGAATGACACGGCCTTTGCAGGAGGCAACAGGAAGTTCGGGATGAACTATACGGAGCTTTGGGTCAACGAAAGCAGGTTCTACTGGAAGGAAAATGGAACAGCAGGATTCACGGAAAAGAACGTGAGCTGCATTAACGGCACTTACATGTACTGCCAGAGCAGTATAAATCTTAACCAAGAACTGGAGCATTATGAAAACGGCACAAGGGTAAGATATTACTTCCTGATAAAAGACAGGCTTGGCAGGGTGACGGAAGGTCCTATCTATGAAATATCCATAGACAAGTTTGCTCCGAATATAACCAGCACAACAGCGAATCCAAAGGAAGGGATGAACGGCCAGATTTTCGAGATAAAAGCAGAAGCCGAGGACAGCAGCGAGCTGAATGTAACCGCAACAGTATTTTATCAAAATTTCACTGAAAACATTACTTTGATAAACTCATCGCGGACATCCTTTGCAGGCACGTGGGCTGCGCCGAAAACCCCGGAGAATTACACTTATACCGTCACTGCAGAAGACGAGGCGGGAAATGCCGTGAGTACAAACGGAAGCACATCAACGGGAGTTGCGCTGCTAATAGTTACTGATCACACAGGCGTTTGTTCAGGAGGCAGTTACACAATAGGAGGCAATCTCACGTGGAATAACGGCAGCGTGATTGCAAACAAAACCATCACGTATGCAGGAATTATTTCAGGCGCTGTGATCACGGAAAATGACGGCTCTTTTTCCATGAACGCTAATGCACAAAAAAGCGGTGACACGAACTTTACCGTAAACAGCACGGCCGTTTCTGACGTATCCTCGCTCACGACTGTAAACTGCGCGCCGCCTGCATCAAACAGCGGAAGCAACGGAGGAGGCGGGGGAGGGGGCGGATTTTCATTACCGCCCAAGCCTGTGAACAAGACTTCCCTTAACAATCCAACACCTCCTGAAAATCAAGAACAGCAACAAGAAGAGAACATAAGGCAAACAATAACAGCTGAAGCAGAGACGCCTGCTGCGGAGGGAAGGAATGAGAATCCCAGGACAAGGACAGAGGTTGCTGACGGTGTGGTCAGCGCTCCGGCAGTAAACGTCATAGGATTCTTGACGGCAAATTCCAGAGCACTCGGGATAGTGCTGCTTTTTGCAGCAGGGCTTGTCTACGAGATACGAAGGATCAGATCAAGGAACAGAAGAAAGCTGAGAAGGGAAAGACAGCAAGGTTAAAAAGTCTCTCTGTTGGTAGAAATTAAACAAAGAATATAAGCAGGCCAATTGAGATATAGACATGCCTCTAGGAGATGCCTTGGAAAGATTTATGAAAGTTTATGCTAATCTGCCTATAGAGGAAAGAAACCAGGTTATTGCGGTTATAGACGAACAGCCGATATCATGGAATATGGCGTATCTAGAAATCAGAAATAAAACAGAGCTTGGGCAGAAAATATCTCAAAAACTCATCAAGTTGGAAATAATTTGAACGGTGGCATGTATGGCTAGCGAGGATGAAAAGAAAATCGCAATTGCGAGGCTTGAAGGGATGCCCGAACATATAAAGCTTTCAATCGGTAGCCATGGCTCTTTCGATAAATGGGAGTTAATTGAGCATATCAGGAAAGATGACGAGGTTGGCCAACTGATAGTAGAAGTTATGATGTCAGGTATCCGGACATTCAAAAAAGAGGTAGAGATAAGTGAGTGATAAGACAATTATAGTAACGCGGCCGGAATATGATGATACCACAACTTATTTGTCAAGATGGAGCGAACCAATTCTGAATGAAGCTGGAGAAAGGGGCATGAAATGCATAGATCTGAACCGTAATAAAGCCAATAAGAAAGATTTTGAAAGTTATGTTCGAAAGAATCCCCCGAATTTTATTGTTCTGAACGGTCATGGAAATCAAAGTACGGTCGCTGGTCAGGATGATAATCTATTGATAGAGGCCGGGACTAACGAAGACATTCTATCAGATGCGATCGTCTTTGCCAGGGCTTGTGATTCTGCTGCAATATTGGGTGAAAGGGCAGTTGAAAAGGGAGCAGCAAGTTACATTGGATATACAAAAGGGTTTGTTTTTCCCTTTGATAAGAACAGAGTTTCAACTCCACAAAAAGATGAAATCGCGAGGCCCTGCCTGGAAGTTTCTAATTCAATCCCTCTTTCGCTATTAAAGGGGCAGAACGTGGGATTATCCCTGTCGAGGTCGGAGAATGCCCTAAAGAAATGGATTGAATATCTTAGAACCCACTACACGATAGAAAGCCCTGCAATTTTATTCTCGCTGCTATGGAATGCAGCTTGCCAGAAAGCGCTGGGGAACATATCAGTGAAAATATAGGTCATCCAGCAAGCCCTATGATAATGCCTGGCAGGCCGATGAATTGCAGAATCAGGTAGATGATAAAAGCAACTATTGTGATCTTCAGCCTGCCACCTAACGTAGCCTCTCTGAGGAGAAGCTCGCCTAAGATGATCCATACAATCAGAGGAATTATTATTGCAGCGTAAGGTATGCTTATGCTAAAGAAGGAAAAAACAAGCGGCGGCAGGAAATATGCGAGAAAGGCAAGCACAAACGCGCGCAACGCACCTATGCCTGAAGCAACAAGTTTTGCACTTAGAAGAACTACAATCCATATGATGAGCAACTGCACGACCAAGACTAAGATTGAAAAAAGCTCGAGCGCCATGAAAGAATCTGGGAAGATGCGCAGATAAAGGTTTGGAGGGTTGATTCTGAGAAAAACATGAGAGCCTTTCTGCCTTTCACCCAAAGTAAAGCGAGAAGTCCTTGTCCATCCTGTACATTTTTCCGGACGCAGCTTCTGTGCAGATTTCCCTGTCTGCCCCATCCAGATGACTGCAGGCTTCAAATGCTTTTTCCTGATTATAATCCGCCAGCTTCTCGACAGCGCCCTCGATGCACATGCGCCGGTCGTCGGAATTTCCGAAAATGCAAATTTCAGAAATCCTCGCAGGCGATTCCTCAATGTGCGGAAGGAAGAAGAAGCCTATTCCGTGAAAGCAGCCGAGCCTTTCCAGCTTTTCAAGCTTCATGCATTCGCCTGATATATCTTCAACACTCATGCCTTCTGCAAGCATCTTTGGCATTGAATACTGCATCTTGTACCTGTAGCAGGCGGCAGGATACTGCTTAAAAGCATCGCAGGGATAGCGCAATCCTTCATTTTGCAGGTCTCTTTCACCGTAGACAATATGATATTCCATGAATGCGCCTGTTGCGCAGTAATAGCTCTGGGGCTTTTCTTCCAGCGTATCGCAGACACGCAGCGACTCATTAATATCATAGCCTGACAGGTGCATGATTGCATGGCCCAGGCCATGGATGCATGTGCCTTCACTATGAACGGATGTAATTTCTTCCTTATTGCAGATGCTGTTAATTTCCTTTTCTATGTCAGACAGGCGCGCGTGCCCTTCAGGGTCGCCGGGATGCTGCGTAATATTCCCTTCCAGCATCTCCATCAGGACACCGTGCAGGCAGGCTGACGTACAGCGGTCGCCGCATATGGTGATGGATTCCTCAAGGTCGCCTGAGCGCGAAAAAATAATCTTCCCGAGGTCGTGCGCTTCGCTGTGGCAGGAGTTTTCTTCGAGAACATCCAGGATTCCGTTGGCACCTATTATATCCACGTACTTTTCGTAAAGCTCCATGTTTTCCCAACCAGGGGAGTATTCTTCCCTGAACTCTTGCTTTGCCAGCGCAACCGCAGGGTCGTTCTGGTTCATGAATAAAGATTGGCCAGGGGCAGCGGCGCCTGAAGCAAAGCCGGTTATGCCGAAGTTTATAATTGCAACGGCAAGCACAACAGCAATTATGATAACAATAATAGCAGCAGCCAACTTTGAATTCATGAAAGCATGACAGCAGGAACGCTTAAAAATAAAGCATTCCCACCCTGTGCCAGTCTATTCACTTTTCACCAGTAATTAAAACAGCAAAATCTGCCTTTATAACTTTATCTTTTAATCTAAGCGAAGTGACGTGACATGATTAAAAATAAAATCGTGTTGGCAGTGACATTCTTGGCAGCAATTGGATTAGTAGCAATGACAGCAAACGCAGTTCCTCCTGATGGCGTTGACATAACCTCGCCGCCAGGCGGAGCGCCTGTGGACGGATCGCCAGGCACGATACCGATAGAGATAGTCGGACTGACTCTGCAGTCACAATCACCACTTCCTTTTGACGTATTTGTCTGCCCGACTGGTGCACTGGAACCAGGAGCACCCCGGGCTGGAAGGGACGCTGCAGGATGCACCACAATCACAGACCACCAGCTAGGACCTATTGGACCTGACGGGCTATCTGCGCCAATGACACTGGGAACATGGGACACAACGAATGAGCCGCAATTCCCAACAGACAGCTTCTTTGATGTTTTCCTTGAGGTTTATATCCAGGATCCTGATACCCCTGTGAATGAGCAGCTTGTGGACTGGGACTGGGAGCAGCAGATACAAATCCAGAGGCCTGACGTGACGCTTCCTGTGATAAACTCTGTTGTTGTGGAGCATGAGCTCATAGACACTGAGTATTATCAGAGCGGCGGAGGGAACGGCGGATACAAATACTTTGACGACCCGAAGTGCACGCTGATTTCAATAGAGGCGAGCGATGACAGGGAAGAACGCCCCGGCGGGTTGCTGGTTCTGACGAATGTCGGCTCTGTGCTTGAGCAGATGTTTGCAGACATCGGCGGTTTCAACCCTGACGCGGAGGCATGGGCAGAGTATCTTGCAATGGACATGCACGCAACGCCAGTAGCTGAATTCAACGGAGACACAGGATTCTATGAATATGAGTTCTGCGCAGGAGAGCACATCTATCACTTGTATGACAACAGCGTGCTTGAGTGGAACGACCTTCAGAGATTCATCTCAGAGGGGCTTGTGCTTGGACAATTCGCGATGCCTGTAAGCGTGTTTGACGAGGCGGATAACCACGGAGAATCTTCGGCAATTATAACCATCGTCGACCTGACAGTGCCTGTACAGCCTGGATGGAACCTGCGCGCAACGCCACTAAGCCTGGATGGCGACAGATTCTGGCCGACTGATGCGATCGATGCTGTTCTCAGCTGGAACGCAGAGACGCAGTCATGGGAGCTTGTGACAGACGACAGGCATGTGCCTCTTGAGGCGCTGTATTTCCATGCAACTGGCAACAGCCACTACGGAATAATCTTTGACCGCGACCTGACAGCTCCGGCTGCGAAAGAATTGAATGAGGGATGGAACCTGGCTGGAGTTGCACTGGAGATGACAGATGAAATAAGCTGGTGCATCAGGTACTATGGATGGGAAGGTTGCCGCGACTATTACGGCGATAGCTACCTCTACCTCACCGATCTCTACAGCAACGACGCCTGCGTTGGAGAAGTTTTTGACGCTGTCGCTTACGACAGCAACGGAAACCGCGCTGTTGAGGTTGTAGTGGCTCCGCGCGAGTACCTGAGCTTCTCAGATGAGGACGACAACTCATGGCAGTTCCAGCAGAATGGCTGGGTCTGGGTGCCGATTATCCAGGAGACAGGGGCTTCGCCTGTGAACCAGTGCACGACCAAGGAAGAGTTCATTGACGAAGGTGGATATGATTACACAGGCGGAAGCGCATGGGTGCAGAACTTCGGAGGATACTGGGTATTCATGGACAACGCAGACACACTGCCAGGATTTACGACAACGCCGCTGCCATTTTATTATAGCGACTGAGCGGGGTTTTGTTTTCTTTTATCTCATAATCATAAAATTCATAGAAATAGCCACGAAAAATGAAAAAAGGAAAGCCAGTTTAGAATAAAATCGGGAATAAAAAGATTTCGGGTTTAGAATTAATAAGGCATGAGAAAAGGAAACAGGGATAACAAATATTCAGTGATAATGTTCAATGAAAATTCAAAGCGAGGTGTGGAGATGAAATTAGCATCAGACGGAAGGAAGTTCGGCTTGGGCATATCAGCATTTATTGTTATTGCTTTGATGATTTCTGCTATATCTGCGGTTGCGGTTGCACAGTCGCCTGGGCTGCCGCATCTTTTCTGGGGCGATGCTGATATAGGCGGCGTGGATACGCCTGCAGGGACAGGCATTATAGCGAAAGAAGGCACGACAGAGAGGGGGCGGATAATCACAACAGAGGCAGGCGGGTATGGAGGCCCTGCGTCATCTGACAACAAGCTGCTGGTGCAGAATGCAGCAGATGGCGCTGAGATAAAATTCTACATTAATCAGATTGCAGCAGTGACAGAGGAAAGCGTGCTGTTTGACAGCGGCGAGGTTACTAATCTGGACCTGACATGGGGTGCGTTTCCAAGCTCTATTGCATTAACAAGTCCGAATGCTGACGGCTCTATTCTTGACGAGCCTATTTTATGTTGGCCAGGGCTTACGATTACGATTGCAACGCTGCCCGGCTTTATAATCAGCATACCGTGCTCTGCTGCAGGAGCAGGGACTATAAATGAGTTGTCTTCGCTGGGCGCCGGCTTCTATGCAGGAGCGCCTGTGCCTGGCGGTTTGATTGCCGTAGGCGGGCCTTTTGAGATTTCCATAAGCGGCTTCACAATCATCGTGACGATGAGCTATGACGATACAATCCCCGGAATAGATGAATCTACTGTTGCTCCCTACCGGTTCATTGGCGGGGTGTGGACAGCGCTGCCTGTCATCTCGCGCGATACGGCTGCAAACACCATCACATTCTCTGTCTCGCCTGCAACGCCTTACGCGGCTTTTGCGAGCCCGCCTGCACCTGCACCGACAGTGCAGGCTGCACCGCCTCCCGGAGGCGCGGCGCCTTCATTCTCGCTTTCAGTGCCTGGCTCCATAACTGTGCAGGCAGGAACATCGGGGTCGCTTAATGTTGTCGTGACAAGCTCTGACGCGAGCGCTCCTAATACAATCGTGACGGCCTCAGGCCCGCCTGCTTCATGGGTAAGCATCTCGCCAGCTTCTGCGAACATCGCGCTTGGCGGCTCGCAGACGTTTGTCATAACGATAACAGTGCCTGCAGGCGAGGCTGCAAGGACGATACCAATGACGATTATCGCAACAAGCGGGACGGCAGAAACAGCTTCGACGGCAGCTGACCT
>JACPJV010000037.1 GCA_016187395.1 Candidatus Aenigmatarchaeota archaeon | reverse complement strand
TGGGCAACAGCGGAGGTGAGCCGCTGCTTTCAAGGCGATCCAGACCAGTTATAGTTGGACACCCGACCGGCAAAAGACGGGCCGTACAGTTCCAGTATACGAGGTTTTCCCCTCGGAACTCGCAAAGATTCTGGGATGTCTACAGGAAAAACCGTGCACGCCACGGGAACGGGAGGAGAAATTATGTTTCTCACGAAACGTTATGGAAAGAACTAGAGGGAGAACATCAAAGATGGGACGGGTTTGCAGAGGTAACTGACAACCAATTCTTTTCAAATGCAAATGTACACAGGTGGGAGAAGGAATTTTATGCGGCTGTTTATGACATTGAAGGCGAGATTCCTGATACAGGCCCGTTTTCTGTCTATGAACCTGTTGAGCTTGATGGACAACTGCCGGTTGTGCATATAACTTTTCACAGGGAGCCATTCTTTGTTATAAACGGATGCCGGGAAGATACAGATAAACTTAGAGACAGGCTTTCCATAGGGTTTCCGCAAATGAGTGTAGAGCATAGTAAGCATATTGCCGCGGCGCGCTCTCTGCATCCGGCAGACAGTCTTACGCCTCAAAATTCCTCCCCTTTTAGCGCTAATTACGATGTCGACCCTGACATAGAAAGGAAAATTCCACTTGGAATTATTCATTCCTATCTGAAACATCTCCTTCTTGGCAGAACTTTCTGAATTTCTTCAACAACTTTTAATACATTCCCTGCATACTCATCTTATGCCTACCAAGGAGCAGGTCCTCGAGGCGCTGAAGATCGTCGTCGATCCTGAGATACAGATAGACATCGTGACTCTGGGACTCATCTACAGGGTTGACATAGACGGCAACAAAATCAAGATCACGATGACCCTCACAACGCCGAACTGCCCGTACGGGCCGCAGCTGCTGAACCAAGTGAAAAGTGTGGCTGAGAAGGTTGAAGGCGTGGAAAGCACGGAAATAAACGTGGTCTGGGAGCCTCCCTGGCAGCCGTCTGAGGAACTAAAAGCGATGCTGGGGATTAATTGAGAATAATGCTTACTTCTAATCCTTTCTATCGACGTATCTCACAGGCGTTCCTATACTCGAGCCAGGCTGGCAATGAACAACTGCGTCAGCACCCTGTTGGTATGCTCTAATCCTCAGCCAAAGAGTATCGTCTCCACGAATGAATGTTTCAGGCTTGCCTGTATCAACTCTTTCGAGCTGCCTTCCTGTTTCCCTTTCCACTTCCTCTATTCCACCCTGATAAACCCTGACAGAATCTGCCTTTTCCACGGTTTCTCTCCAGTTCGCATCTCTAAAGTCTCTCATTTTTCTATCGTATTCATTCTGTCTTCTGACTCTTTTACGCAGATTAGGGGCCAAAAGCCAATACAATCCTAGTGTGAGAACAGTAGCCACGCCTTCGGGTACCGTTACCCGTTTAAAGGAAGTTTCCGATAACTCTCCTGTTTCTCTGTTCAGGCTTATTTCATGATACCGATCTGCCAAACGCCATGGCGACGCT
Organism: Candidatus Aenigmatarchaeota archaeon; assembly: GCA_016187395.1. Taxonomy (GTDB): domain Archaea; phylum Aenigmatarchaeota; class Aenigmatarchaeia; order GW2011-AR5; family JACRAC01; genus JACPJV01. The sequence continues at coordinate 1,485 of JACPJV010000037.1, read as the reverse complement.
TCTGTTCCGAGAACGAGGATTTTGCCCTTTTCAGCCCTGACAACATCCACTCCATCAAGTCTTCCTTCAAGTGACTGCAGAATGTCTCTGGTTTCCCGGTCCATTAAAGGCACTGTTCTTGGCCTTGGCTCACTGTCCCAATAACCTGAGTCATCATAAAACCTGCGGAATTTCATAGACTTATTATTATCAGAAAACCTTTTATGTCTATTTTCTCCTTGGGCAAGGAGGCTTGGTTTTATTCAGGCCGAAATTTCTATCATTCACTACCATCTTCTTTTTCTTGGGAATCTTCCGCGGAACGGCCTGCCTTGATGCTGCGACCTAATGAATCCAAGGCGCTCGAAGTGCGGTGTTCTCATCTTATGGATTAATAAAGACCGGTCTTCGAGAACCCTTCTGAAATTGAGATGATCTTCCCTGGACAACAAGGAAACTACCCTTCCCTCTTTTCCTGCCCGCGCAGTCCTTCCTATTCTATGGACGTAATCCTGCGATGTTTTTGGAAGGTCGTAATTTATGATTAAGTTGACATTCTTTATGTCCAGTCCGCGCGCAGCCACGTCGCTTGCTACAAGAACGTCCAATTTACCGTTATGGAACGCCTCCATAACTTCGTTTCTTCTGGCTTGCGTCATCCCTCCGTGAAGCGCCTGCGATCTTATGCCTTGCGCATTGAGATTTCTGTCTATAACATCGACGATGTGCCTGGTGGCGCAGAAAACAATTGTCAATCCTTTTGATTCATTTTTTATCACGTGAGCCAATAAAGAGAATTTATCGTTTCTATCGACATCGTAATAGTGCTGCACAAGCTTGCTCTTGTCCACATATTCCTGCATCCTGACCTTTTCCGGATTATTCATGTAATTTTTCGCGATGTACATTATTTCCTGGGGCATTGTCGCGCCGAAAAAAAGCTTTTGGCAGTTTCTCGGAACTCTTGAGATGATTTTCCTGATATCGTCGATAAAACCCATCTCAAACATCTTGTCAGCTTCGTCGAGAACAAGTATTTTTATCGCGCCGATGTTTATTGTTCCCCGTGAAAGATGGTCCAAAAGCCTGCCTGGAGTGCCTACGACGACGTCAGCATGCCTCAGGTGCATGAACTGGGGGTCTATTGATACACCTCCGTATATCTCAACAATATAGGTTTTCCTGTATTTCGTGAACTTTTTGAATTCCTTTGCAACCTGATTGCAAAGCTCCCTGGTAGGAACGACCACTAATAATTGCAAACCCTTTCCAGGAACGACCTTCTCAAGCGCAGGGAAGCCGAACGCGGCTGTTTTTCCCGAGCCTGTGAAGGACAGTCCAATTACATCCCTTCCCTGCTGTATTATAGGTATGCATTTTTCCTGTATTTCCGTGAATTCTGAAAAACCAAGATCGAGAATGGCCTTCTCAAATTCAGGCTTCAGCGCAATTCCTTTTGTATTCATGCAGGAATGATTCTTCCGCTGCTTTTAAATGCTTGCTATA
>JACPJV010000040.1 GCA_016187395.1 Candidatus Aenigmatarchaeota archaeon | reverse complement strand
CGTTGTCTGTCAAATCCTTGATCGTAATTGAAAACATCTCAGGAAACACACCCTCATTCACAAACGTCCCACTTAAAAACACAGTCACCTGTTTCTCAGTCCGCGCGGGCCCGCTGAATGCAGTCACAGCGGGATCGTGAAGCTTACGGATTGCGGCTAGTGCGTCAACACGCCCCCAGCCATGCAAAGAGTCCCACCCGGTAGTTCCCAAATCTTTAGCACTTTTGTATAACGCATCCTTTACCATTCCAATATTATGTGGGTCTTTTAATGCCGGTTCGAATTGGTGTAAAAGTGCGATTACTGCGGATACGTGGGGTGTAGCTGCCGAAGTGCCGTCAAACGTTTCTGTCGTTCCGCCCATGGAAGTTGTCACTACAGACACGCCTGGAGCCATTATATCAAGTTCATTTCCTGTGCCTGAGCGGGCACTATAACGCCTATCTGCTGAATCAACGGCGCCCACTGCTATAGCCCTGGATGCGCATGCAGGGGCATTTATACCGGAACCGTACCCGTTATGGTCAGCGGCTGCAACAACTACAAAACCATTACTTACAGCCCAGTTAACCCATTGCGATACCTGAACAACGTCACATGTGGCCCAATACGGCACCTGCTCTTCATTGACGCCTATGCTCATTGATATTATTCTTGCGGGCTCATCTCCCGAATTCACAGTGCCATCAGGGCCTTTTACAATATATTCTATAGCCTCTACGACATCAGAGGTAAAACATTGTCCAAGACTGTTGCAGACTTTCGCGACCCATAATTTAGCTCTCGGAGCAATCCCCTTTGAGTCAGAGAACGGAGATGTGCCGTCTGAGGTTATAATTCCTGCTACGTTTGTCCCATGACCTTCGTCGTCCTTAAAAAAATTACTCGGAGGGGATGCAAGGAAATTCTTTCCTCCCGTGATATCGTTGCTGAGTTGCGAATGGGTTGTGTCTATGCCTGTGTCGAGCACAGCTACAGTTTGCCCTGTTCCCTGATATCCGAGATTCCACACATCATCTGCATTGATTTTAACAGCTTCTGATATTCCCTTCACTGTAAGTATTTCATCTCTGATTGCACCACTTATGTGAACGTTATTAGGGCACTTTACAGCATAAGCTTCGTAAGGGCCATTAAGATTCTTCGATATCTTGCAGCCTGCCCCTTCCAGAACAATTCTCGCAATCCCTGTGCTCTTTGGCACTATCCACCTGTTATTTGCCTTCATGTCCTCTATCAGGAGGCGCTCTTCCAAAGTCAGCGGCCGCTTCGAAATCTCAAGGCCCGCAGGCAGTTCTGCATAAGCTATGCCTGCGACAAGCAGGAGAAGCAAAAAAGCCGCAATGATCCGCATTTTACCTAGAATTTTTTCTCTGGAATGTTTTTAAAGCTGTTTTGAGCTGGATATTCTGATTCTCCTTCAAAACCTCACGTGCATTGACTCTTTCCTGGTATACTTCTTCCACATCTTTCTGAACTCCCTGTTCTTCAGGACTTCCTTCAGGCTGCCTCTGGCGATTATCCTGCCTTTTTTGAAGACGTATATCTTGTCAAAGTGCGGGAGCAGGTGCAGCCTGTGAACTGATGAAATTATAGTCTTGTTCCGGAAAGCGCTGAATATGTTTTTGTAAATCTCCATCTCGTTGGCAGAGTCAACGCTGCTTGTCGGCTCGTCCAGAAGCAGGATAGGCGTTTTCTCTGCGGCAAGGAGTCCTCTTGCAAGCGCAAGGCGCTGCTTCTCGCCTGTGCTGAGGTTGACACCCTTCTCCTTTATATGCGAATTGAACTTTTTCGGAAGCCTCTCGGCAACCTGCGTGAACATTGCCATGCCAGTATACTTCCTGATTTTTGCAAGGCTGTAAGGCATGCCCATCGCTATATTTTCCTTTATGCTAGCGTCGAACAGCTCAGGATCCTGTGGCACGAGCGTGATATTCGGCGCGAGCGCATCAAAGCTGTTGAGTTTTTTTCCATTAACTGCAATAGCCACGTGCCGCGGCTTGTACAGAGCCCTGATGAGCTTGAGGAAGGTGGTTTTCCCGCTGCCGCTCTCACCGACAAGCGCTATTTTTTCGCCACGCCTGATTTCCAGGGAGACGTTGTTTAGGTGCAGCTCGCCCTCTGTGCCCTGGTAGTTGAACGAGAGCTTGTTTATGTGCAGACCTTTCCATGACCTGGTGAGGTCTATAGGCGTGATTGCAGGCTTCTCCCTGAACTCCCTGCTGATTTCCTCTGCATTGTGAACAGCTGTTTTCCAGCGGACTATCTCGCTGTACCGCCATGCGAGTTCAAAGAATTCAGACCTTATGCGCTGGACATAGCCGTAGAGAGCATAGAGCGTGCCGATGAGAACAGGCGTTCCGGCATAGAGGCTGCCCAGTATATAAGAAGCCATCACCATTGCCATCATAGCGACTCCTACGAGAGACACTATGAACCATTTTGCCTCATTAAGCTTGTTGGTTTGCTTGTAGAGGCCATACGGCGCCGTGATTTTCCTGACAATGCCGGCTGATGACAGCTTTTCCAGCCGCAGGATGATCACGGTCGATATATTACTTATGACGTCATAGACCCTGGCTGATATTGCATTCTCTGCCTTGTACAACCTTGCCCATTTTCCTATCAGGGACTTGTCGAATCTGAGAAGTGTAAGAAACATCAGGACTATCAGCGCGGCCACGATGTAAGCTGAATGAATGTTGAAGAACACAAGGATGATATAAGCGCTTATGACGCTGACTATTATGCGGATGACTCCCCATGTATTTGAAGAATAATCGAAAAGGCTGTGGCTGCCCTTCTCTATCTTGTCTATGGTATCGCCTGAATGGTGCTCTGTATGCCATTCCATGGGCAGGGACATCATGCCCTCCAGCATGCGCTTCTTATAATTTGATCTGACCCTGAAGGCGTTGTTATTCTCCATTACACGGGCAGGGCCGTGAAACGCCCAGAAGCCGACCTCGATGGCAACAAAGAGACCGATGATAGCGAGAAGGTAGTTAAGATTTGCCGCTGTGATTCCCTGCTCCTGCACGGTGTTGAGCAGCAGCGCCACCACCAGCGGCTCTGTGAGCCCGATGATGTTCGCCACAATGAACATAAGGGAGTAAAGCACGACCTTCTTCCGATTGCCTTCGGAGTATCTCCACATCTCCATGGTCAGGTAGACAACGGGGTTGTTTCTGAATGCCATGAGACAATTATCCCTTACTTAGCCTTTATAATTCTTCTTTCCAAATGATAATCATGAATCCAGAAGAAATCCGCGACCTCTGGCAAAAGCAGGGCGTCCACAAATTCACTCCGAAGGCCGGGCAGAAAATATTTTCCATCAACACGCCGCCGCCCTATCCGAGCGGAGAGCCGCATGCCGGCTACATCCTGAACTGGGGCTACATAGATTTTATTGCGCGCTATAAGCGCATGAAAGGGTTTGCTGTGCTGTTCCCCCAGGGCTGGGACGTGCATGGACTGCCTACAGAAGTGAAGGTAGAGCAGTGGAAGGGAAAGAAGAGCAGCGACGTTCCCCGTGAAGAATGGGTAAAGTGGTGCAACGAATGGACGAAGAAGTATATTGAGCTTCTGAAAGAAGTCTTCAGCAAGCTTGGCTTCTCGATAGACTGGTCTTACGAATACAGCACTGACGACAGCGAATACAAGGCGCTGGTGCAGAAAAGTTTTCTGATGCATCTTGAAAAGGGATACGCGTACAGGGGCAGGCATCCCGTGAACTGGTGCGTGCATTGCGGAACTGCTGTCGCCTCTGCGGAAGTGGAATACGAGGAAAGAAAGGCGAAACTGCACCAGATAAAATTCAGCCTCGCAGGCGAAGGCAGCATAGTGATAGCGACAACGCGGCCAGAGCTGCTTCCCGCGTGCGTAGGTATTGTCGTTCACCCTGATGATGAGAGGTACAAGGAGATTGTCGGAAGACGGGCGGTTGTGCCTTTGTTCGGGCAGGAAGTGGAAATATTCGCAAGCGCTGACGTTGACATGAACTTCGGCACAGGAATCGTGATGATATGCACGTTCGGGGACAAGCAGGATGTTACATGGACGTTCAGGCACGGCCTGCCTATCATAGATGCGCTGGACGAAAGCGGAAGGATGAGTGCTGCAGCCGGAAAATACAAGGGTCTTTCAGCAAGCGAGGCGAAAAAATCTATTGTTTACGACCTCAGAATGCAAAAAATTCTTCTTGACGAAAAAGATATAGCACAGAGCACAGGCACGTGCTGGCGCTGCCACAATGCGATTGAAATTTTAAACCGCGAGCAATGGTTTGTGCGTGCTGTGCAGCTCCGTGACGAGGTTATTCATGCCACAAAGCAGGTGAAATGGTGGCCTTCTTTTATGAGCCAAAGGCAGATAGACTGGGCTTTGTCGCAGACATGGGACTGGGTTGTGAGCAGGCAAAAAGTCTTTGGAACGCCGATACCTGTCTGGTATTGTGACAAATGCAAGAGCATAATCCCCGCAGAAGAAGGCGAACTGCCGGTTGATCCGACGCAGAGGGAGAAGAAGTGCGATAAATGCGGAAACAAAGCAAGAGGAGAAAGGGACACGTTTGACACGTGGTTTGATTCTTCTGCCTCAAATTATTTTCACGCAGGCTGGCCAAAGGAAGGATGGGAAAAATTCATCCCCGCGTCGCTCCAGCCTAATGGTCCTGAAATAATTCGCACATGGGACTACTATCTTATGATAAGGTCACTGATGCTCACTGGAAAAATGCCCTATGAAAACGTGCTCATCAACGGCTGGGTTCTTGCAGAAGACGGCAGGAAGATGTCAAAATCATTGGGGAATTTTATTGCAGTTAATGAACTGCTGAAGAAAACGAGCGCAGACTCGCTGCGCTACTGGGCTGCCCGGAGCACGCCTGGCAGCGACTATCCGTTCTCGAGCAAGGACATACAGCATGCTGAAAAATTCTTCAACAAGCTGCGGAATATGGTGAAATTTTTCAAAATGATGGAGGAAAAGGCCGCGTATAGGCATGGCAAGATGCCGGAACTTACAGAAGCTGACAAGTGGATACTTTCAAGGGTGCAGAGAATTATAGGTGAGGCAACGCAATCTTTCGAAGGGTACACATTTCCAATAACTCCTTTAGAGCAATTCATCTGGCATGAGGTCGCTGATTTCTATCTGGAGATGATAAAGTACCGCATCTACGAAAACAAGAATGCGGAAGGAGCGCTGTGGACTTTGCGCTATTTGCTTATGAATTCGCTAAAGCTTCTTGCACCGCTTGTGCCATATGTTGCGGAAGAAGTTTATCAGGAGCTGGGCGGCGAAGGCAGCATCCACCAGATCAGATGGCCTGAAGTTGACAAAGAAATGCTCAATGGAGATTTAGAAAGCATAGGCGCGATGATGAGGGATGTCATAAGCAGCGTGCGGCAGTGGAAGAACTCGCAGAAGCTGCCGCAGAACGCGCCGCTGAAGGAGCTCACCGTGGATAAAATCTCTCTGAAAAAATTCGAAGATGACCTGAAAGGCACGCTGAAGGTGAGTAAAATAAGCTATGGAAATGCAGGCGGCATGAAGACGGAAATATTTGGGATTGGGGTAAGCGTGGTGAAATGAATGGCCTTCCAATTGTTGACTCATTATTTTTTTATTTTTGCTCCGCATGAAGAACAGAATTTCATATCGTGTGAAAGATGCACTCCACACGCTCTGCATGATAGACCTCCTTTTCTTGGTTTTCTCGGACTTCTAAATTTTCTATAAGCAAGATAGCTTCCACCTGCAGCTAAAGCTATCAATCCAGCTCCGCCACCAGCTGTTATCATTCCTGTTAGTTGAGATTTTTTGGCGTCCTCCACGGCGTTGGTCAGTTGCGAACCTATGGTTGAGGTCTGTGCTTTTGCGGTTTCCATCTTAATGATTGCGTTCTCATAATCGCCGCTTTCAAGCAACTCTAATGATTCTGCTACCGAGCCTTTGGTTGTGTCGGTACTTACATTTATACCATAATTTTTTCTTGTCTCTTCCATCATGCTTATATTCTGTTGAATTTCCTCCGCAATGACTGCTAATCTTTCTTCTATAACCTTCTCAAAATAAGGCATCGCCTGTTCGGCTTTGCTTTTTGCCAATTCAGAATTGCTGGCTGTGCTCGATTGGTCTCCAGCACGGCAAGAAGAAGCTGCCAGTGTGAATGCGTCTTTCGCGGATAAGACAAGCGATTCGCCATCTTTTGAGGTTCCTTCTATTCTTTTAGCCAAACTGGAAAGCTTTTCTGCTTCTGAGATTTTTTCGCTGGCTGCAGAAAGAATTTTTTGCGCCTCGCCGGCATCGCTTAATATTTTTTGGGCAATAAGCTTAGCCGATTCTGCATCATTTTTAGCTTGAATAGACAGTGTTTCTGCCTTTGCGGCATTAGAAGAAGCCGTCTGATAGTTTTTTGACGTTAAATCGCTTTTTGCCGCAATTAGGGAACTTTCAGCGTTTTTCAGGCTTTCCTTAGCAGAATTTAGCTTCACTTCAGCTTCTGTCATTGCGACACATTCAGCTGAGCCTTTCACAACAGTTTCGGAAGAATCTATGGACGACTTGGCTTCATTTAATTTTATTTCAGCTGAATTTATCAAATTTTGCGCTGATTGTTGAGACTGTTGCATTTGTGTAGAGCATGCAGATGCCGCTTGTTTTGCAGATTCAAACTTGCTTCTTGCCTGATTAGCCAACGACTCTCCGGCATTGGCATCTGATTGCGCTCCTGCATAATCGCCGCTGTTGTATTTACTGTATGATGATGTATCCTTTAATTTTGCATCGTTTAGCAGCGAGTTCCCTTCCGTCCATGCTGATTGTGACTGAGGGCATGAAGTGCTAACTTGTGTTACAGAGGATTCGGCGTTCAATTTGGCATTGTTGGCTGAAGATATAGCAGAAAGCAATTTGTTACGCGCATCTAAAGCACTTTGCCTCTGGGCTTCCAAAGCGGCTTGCTTTGCCTGTTCTCCGGCTATGCAATTTTCTGCCGTCGTTTTGGCTTCATCAAACTTGCTCTTTGCTTGTAAAGCCGATGAACTTGCAGCATTTGCATCTGTCTGCGCCGAAGCATAGTTCCTGTTGGTATAAGCATTTGTGGCGGAATTGAATTTCAAATTGGCATCAGAAAGAAAAGTGTTTCCAGAATTCCATGCAGATTGGGCCTGAGAACACGAAATTCCTGCATTTGTAACAGCAATCTCAGCAGACGATTTAGATGACTCTGCAGACCATATTGAATTTTGGGCACCGTTTATAGCATTATAAGCACTTTTCTGGGCGGGTGTTGGGTAAGAATATGTAAAATCCAAATATCTATACACGTAATCCGAGTCGTAATCGTCATTGCATTTTACGGTAAAGGTAACCACATTTGTAGATTCCCCATAACTTGGGGCTGTCAAAGAAAAAGAAAATGTACCCACATTACCTGGGCTAATCTTTCTTTCGGACGACCAATCACTGCTAGGCGATTTTGCATAACACTTCGCTCCCCAAAAACCATTATCGTTTCTTATTTTTACGTTTATCGTTGTGCTTTGACTCCACTCTAATGTTTGGCTGGAAGGGTCCAGCCATGCTGCATAATTCACATCGGCGAATGCAGGGGTTGAGAGGCTAATCGCAACAATCAAAGCCACTATAAGTTTCGCATTCATTTAACGTCCCAAATTGTTGTTAGAGTGAAATCTTTATAAAGGAATGATTTGCTCCATATACTCCCACGCCTAAAGGCGTGGGTTTCTTTGAGCAAAGCATGTCGGAAGCCTTCTGTATCATACAAGCAGGAGCATAGCTCCTGCTGTACAGGAGGAACGTTGTTCCTCCTTGTATCCTCCGCTTAAAAGCGGAGGTTTTATGTGGAGGCTTCCGCCTATAACATAAGAGCGGAAAATGCTCTTCGTATGTTAAAGGATAGCGAGGGCAGGATTTGAACCTGCGACCTTTCCCCAATAAGAAGTTGCCTTCTTATTTCCGGGTTATGGGCCCGGCGAGCAATCTCGCCAAACCTGCTTCGCAGGAATGGGCTCCAGGCTGCTCCACCTCGCTGTAAATTGTTTGCTAATAGGTAGGGTGAAAAGTGCTTTTATAGTTGATTATCCGATGATAAGGTATGAATTACGGCAGGCAGGAAAGTCTGATGGAAGATAGGACGCTGGTTTGCGGTCTGGCAGAAGAAACAGCAGAAAACATGGGAAGCAGAGAAAGCAGAAGGCTGGAAAGAGAAATAGGAAATGCCCTGCTGAGCGGTGAAATCGAAGTTCTTTATGGAGATGGAGGTGCCGATCATCCGCCGCCAAGAAAAAATATTTATGAATTTTAGTGGTGATAATCATGGTCCAGAAATCACACGGTCCGCGGCACAGGTCGCGCAATAAGATGAAGGCAAGGGAGCGCATAAGCCCCAACAAATTCATGCAAAAATTTGACGTGGGCGACATAGTTCACATAGATTTTGTGCCCAGCATAAAGGGCAGGGGATATCCTTATCTGCGCTTCAAGGGAAGGACAGGACGCGTCCTGGAAAAGCGCGGCAGCGCGTACGTGATAGGCATAACAGACGGCAATATGTCAAAAAAAGTTATAGCAAAGTCGGTGCACCTTAAAAAGGCTGCGTATAGATAGATTTATTGGAAATTACCGGTGTTGTTATGGATGTTCTAAGCGAGGAAGAAGTTTCGATGCAGGATGCACGCGTGATCATGGAGGAAAGGAAGAAGCTGAGCGATATGACATATGAGCAGAAGGTATGTCACGAACTTTTAGAGAAATTGCCAAAACTCACGGAGAAGCAGCTGGCAGACCTGAAGGAGGAACTGGGCAAGATGGCGATACTGAAGCCGCGCTACACGTCACTTATCATAAACATGATGCCTGACACAGAAGAAGAGGTAGAGCTTTTGTTCCAGAAGGAGCGCACTAACCTGAAAAAGGAAGAGATAAAGCAGATCGTTGGGATCGTCAAGAATTTCAAGAAATGATTCGTCATTCTTCAAGAGATAACTTTAAATAGTTATAGTTATAGCTATAGCTATAGTGATAAAATGCCCACAACCATACAGGTTGAGGAGTCAACGAAACAGCTTTTGGACGAAATAAAGAGGCGTGAGAGAGCTTCAAGCTACAATGAGGTGATTATGCGACTTGCCAAGGAGAAGTCGAAGGTTCCTGATTCTATGTTCGGGGCTCTGGGAAGGGCCAGAAGTATGAAAGTGATATTAAGGGGTCTTAGAGATGAAAGGGATAGAATCTAGAATTCTGCTTGATTCTTCTGCATGGCTTGCTTATTTTCTGGAGGAAAGCGCGGAAGCCAGAGACATTTTCGAGAAAGGTAAGATAATCTTCACTTCCATTCTTTCTATTTTTGAAATAAAGCGCAAGCTAAAGAGGATGAAGATTTCCGATGATAAAATATCCAGGGCGATGGCTTTCATTATTCATAAAAGTATTGTGGCGAATCTAGACTTGGAAATTGTCGATGGTGCCACAAGAATATCGCTTGAGAAGAAGCTCGCTGCGATAGATTCGCTGATTTATTCGACCTCGCTCCTAAACAACTGCGTTCTGGTCACAGGCGACTCAGATTTCGAGGGTTTAGATAAGGTTCATGTTCTCGAATAATTGCCCTTTTAAATCTTGCATAATCCAGTTATTTCTGATAAAATGAAATGGCTGTTCAGCGAAACAGGAGATGCTATCTCTGAACAGCTTGGCGAAAGTGAATTAATGGGTGAGTTGCGTGAAAGAGGAAAAGTGCATCATATTAGACTTTTTGCCGAATGGCTATGCGGACCGAAGGCATCCAGAGCCTATAGCGCAAGCGCTGGGGCGCAACTTCACGCTGCTTGAGCTTGTCCCTAAAGAGGATGCACAGCTAAAGCCGGAAGAAGAAGTGTAT
>JACPJV010000039.1 GCA_016187395.1 Candidatus Aenigmatarchaeota archaeon | reverse complement strand
TGGAGTTCTCGTCAGTCGGGATTATATCATAAAAATGAATCGTGTAGGGCTGCGTTATGTTGCTCGGCCGCTTCAGCAGAAAGCCTTTCAGGATTGCCCTCTCCTCAGGCTTCACTGTTCTGGAAATATACCGGCTTGTAATGCATTCGCTGTATCCCTTTGAGCGCGTCCAGTTGAAGAATTCTGTGAAATCTGTATTAGGCCGGCAGTATTCCGGATTTCTGCACGCAACCTGCACTGAAAACTGAGTTTTTATATAGGTGCCGTTCTTCGAGCGGATGGAAGCATCAACTACGAAAGTCTCCGGACTGCCTTGCGGATAAATAGCAGATGTCAGGTTGCACCACTTTGCGAATGCGCAAAGTTTAGAACTCATTACGAAGTCTATGCTCTGCGAGGAGAATGACAATGTTTTTATTCCATCCTCGTGCCATGCATAGATTACAGCAGGAACATGCTCGCCAACAAATGCCTTTGCAGCATAAGCCTCGAGGCAGTAGCGTCTTCCAGTGGAATCTGTTTGCACGACGTCAGGCAGCCCGTCGCCATTGCCGTCTATGCAAACCTTTGGCGCAATGCCCGAAACGCTGCCCGGGTCCATAACCAAAAACCGGGCAGTTTTATCGTCCGAAACCGTGCCCTGCGCATCTGATATCCTGCAATAGGCATATCCAATGCCTGTTTGCCATGAGCCGGTAGCTGCGGCGCAAGACGAAGTTTTCGTTGAAAATTTGCCTTCGCAAATGTCGCTATAGCCAGGCATCGTACCGCAGTATAGTTTTATCATATTTGACACGGATGTATTTCCGTTTCCCCTGAAAGAAATGTTCTGGCCCTTGAAAACTATTTCCGAGATTGCTGAAACACTGAAGAAAGCCGTTGCGCCTGTCTGGTTCTGCGCCGCAGTCGTGACGCTTATATTCACGCTGCGTTCGCCTGATGCAACGCCAAGGTTGTCGCGTATCCTGCAGTATACGGTTTTTGCGCCAGTCCATGCGCTCGGAACTGTTTTTGTGCAGCTTGGGTTGGCGCCTGCAAACGCGCCTTCGCACGCGTCTTTCGCGCCAGAGCTTGTGCCGCAATCAAGCTTCACTGTTCCGCTCTGCGAAGAACCTGTCGCTGAAAACGTTACAAACTGGCCCTGCGAAACCGTGGAGGGAGTTGCAAGCAGCGCTGTGAATGAAGGTGGCGGCGGCGCAGTAGCCTCAAACTCCGCGCTCCTCTCCTCGCTTGCAGCGCCGGCGTCGTCAACAACCCGGCAGTAAACTTTTTTCGTTCCCGAGAACGCGCCTGGTACTTTCGCAGAGCACAAGGGATTCAGAAATACAAAGTCAGGGCTTTCACACGCATCTTTCGCGCCAGGCGAAAACCCGCACGATAATTTTACAGGATTCTCCGCAGCATAGGCAGCTGAGGAAAAATTCACCTCCTGCAAAGCCCCGGCCTTTGCCGGCGAGACAGACAAGCTGTCAAACAGAATCTGGTCAGGCACGCATACGTTGACAAAGCTCTGTCTGTTTTCGTCTCTAACTTGCCTGCAGCTGTTCGGGCATTTGTAAAGAACCGAATCCAGCACACCCGCGCTTCCGGCATCAGGGTCATAGGTGTCTGACCTGCAGTATGTCTCCCTGAGCACATTCCCGGTAATGCAACTGTCAGGCGCTGAAGAACTGATTGTCTGCTCCTGCTTAAAGTTAGTCTGGTATACGTCCATGTCGCGATAATAGTCCCTTCCATTCTCTGCATCGATGCAGTCACGCATCTGCCAGTCTATAGCAGCCTTTATAGTTCCTTTCTGCAGGGGGTCGCTTGCAGACGCAAATTGTATAATTAAATCCCTGCTTTTCCACGCATCAATATCAAAAGAAAGCGGAAGGCTGCTATCCAAAATTGCGCCGCCGCTTTCATCCCTGAGATTAATGAAAATGGATTCTACAACGATGTTCGTGTCTCCGGATTGCGACCAGAAAAGCGGCCTTGTGCCTTTTGTGCCTATGGAAATAGCATCGCCGCTTTCCCCGTTGTCAGTTACTTCCAATGAGCCGCTTTCAAAACCCCCTGAATCTTCTTCTGTTCCAAGCCTGTATTGCACATAATTTGTTGCGACAGTTTCAGCCTCTCCGCCTTCAGAAGGATACGGGCCTACGCTCTCCTCTGTTCTTGACAGATCTCCATAGCCGTCTATCTGAAGATTAAGATGAAACGAATCGCCAAAGTCATAAACAGCAGTTGGCGGCGCTGCGGCAAGCGCCCTGTGGCTGTACCTTACGTATCCTGTGATGCTTCCACTCTTCAGGCTGTTCTTCAGGAGCTTATTGTCGTCTGAAACCCCGGCAATGGATGCACGGAATTGTGCGGTTACAATTTTCGGCTGCCTGAGGCATGCGCCAAATTCGCAGCCATAGTCGCAGTCAAAACGCTTCTCTCCGAGATACTGGCCGCCGGCATCGCAGGAGTATTCAACAAGCGTATTTCCCTCACAGTAATCCCATCGTTCATTCCCGCCTGCAACCCTTGTGGCACCTTCTTTGTAGGCATCAAAATCCGCTGCGTCTGTTTCAAGACATTTTGGGCCTTCGTCCTGCCTCAGGCACGCGCCCTTATAGCACCCGAAGGGGCATTCATATGCATTTGAGAAAAGTCTTTTCTCGTATTTTCGCGTTGCATGCCTGTAGAACGCCTTGCAGCTGTATTCGATGACGGCGAAATTGCTGATGCATCTGTCCTCATAGGCGGTTTCTCTTCCATAGCTGTAAACCTTCGCTGTTCCTGGTGCGTAGGTGTTGTTTCCATCCGGGTCAGTGCAGCCGCCAGCAGTTACGCCGGCTGTCAGATTCAGCTCTGCCACAGAAACTATCACAACGCCTGCCACGAGAACCAGAAACACAACTGCGTAGCTTCTCACAGGCACTTGCCGCGAATCCGCCAAGTAATCACCAGGCTTTCTTGCCTATAGTTGGAAATGACGCAGCATAAAGATTTCGCAGCATCTTTATATCGCCAAAATAACATATCCTGTCCATGAAGCCCGGCAAAACCACCGCTGGCAGGGCGGCAGGCGCAGACGAGCGCCTTTCCCGCATTGCGAATGCCACGCAAAAGCATGCAGGGTTCGAAGACGCCGCAGCAAGCATGAAAGATATTATTCTGAGGCTCCGCGAGGAAAACGACAGCCTTAAGCTGAAGGCAGCGAGAAATTCCCTGGAGCCGTTCATGCCGAACGCAACAAGCGCTTTGCCAGCAGAAGTTTTCATCACAGGTACGGGTAAAGAAACAGAAAAGAATATGATGAACACCAGTAGAGAGCTTCTGCAGACGATGAATATCAAGCCTACACAGACAAACCATCCTGCCAAAGAAAGGCATCATGAGGAGCCACGAATGAGCATAGAAAACGCGCAGAAGCGCGCAATAAAGCTCATGCGCAAAAAGTTCGGCCTTCCGCCAAAGGTCAGGAAGAAGGGCAAATCAATGAAGCGGCAAAATCGCCTTTCATAGTCATGCAAGGAATACAATGAGGAACTCCGTTCCTCATGTACCGCAGAAGCTTTGCTTCTGCTTGTAAATCAGGGCTCTGTAGAAATGCTCAGTTATAGTGATGCAAGGAATACAAGAATGAGCGAAGCTCATTCTGTACAGCAGGAACTTCGTTACTGCTTGTAAATCAGGATATAATAATTCCTTGCTTACTATCGGTGAAACCACAAATATGATATCCTGTTTATTTTGTGGTTTCACTATATAGGGTGGTTGCTTCATTAGCCCGACAGCCTCGAGTTACAAACTGAAGTTCCTGCAGCGAAGGCAAACCGACATTCCTGCAGGAATGTCCATTCAATCACGTCCATTCGCCTTTCAAGCCTCATCGATTTGACCGAGGCTTCCTATCTATCATACCCTAAGTAAACGCAATCCTATGCATCCATCCTCTGACTCAAGCCAGAGGCTTTCTTTTGCTTGTAAACCCAGCTTCACAGCACCGATAATTTTATATATCCCGGCAAAATCCAGTATAATATCTATACAACTTGCATAACTGATATGCAATAATGATCTAACACAATCTGAAAAGTGTGGTCAGGCGGTAGTTTTAGTGACAAAACCATTGCCAAAATGGCTGATGCAGCGCTATTCTCTACTCTATTCTCTCTACAGCGACAAGGAATTCACCTATGCGCAGGCGCAGTATGCGCTGAAACCCTCTGCCCTCGTGAGCCTCATTCTTTCGCATCTGAACAAGCACGGCTGGCTTGAGATTCGCCTTGACCCAGGAGACAGCCGCAGGCGCATCTACAAGCTGAAGCATCCGGAATCCGCGGTAAAGGGGATGGCAGAATCCTTTGGATTGCCTGAAGCGCCCGGGATCTCGCAGGGTAGCCAGGCAGGTGGTGGCTCATGATGAAAAAGAAAGAGGTGGAAGTATGAAGTACAGCTACGAAATGAGCAAAGAAAGGCATCTGAAGAAAAGCAGACCTATTGCCCGAAGGGCAGTCCATGAGAACATCCACGCCTATTTTCATGGTGCAAAGACCTATAAGCCAAACTCTTCAACAAGCCCGGAAGTGGAAATTACACTTACTCCATGCTCCTCCAATGTTCTCAGCCTCTTCTCATTAGACCAGAGTCTAATTTTGTGTCCTTCACTATACAGCCATAATGAAAGGGCTACATATGGCGCATCTTTGATATGGGGCGACAGCGCCTCGGTTGCCTTCGGAAGGAATGCCTCAAAAGAGTTTTTTGGAACTATTCTAACAAACAACTTTATTGCCATGAACATCGTATCAAAATCTTTCGTAGCAATGCCAAACATGGAACAGATTTCATCTTTGTGCCTGCCAATTTCTTCCATCACAAATTCAGGAGCGTATAATTCCAGATTGTATTTGAAATCAGGATCCAGAATTATTCTCCTGGTTGTGCTGTCTTTCTTGAAAAAAGAAAACAGGACATTCGCATCCACAACGAGCTTCATTTGCACACCTTATTTAACCAACCCGTATTTTCTGGCCACGGATTCATTTACCTTCCGTCCAAGCTCCAGTGCGTCCTCTTCAGTGAGTTTGCTGTTCTCTGTCATCCTGTTGAACACCGATAACAGCAGTTTTCTGAAATCCTTTGACCTCTCCAACCTTGATTCTGCAAGTCTCTCCTCTACCGCCTCCCTGACAAATTTGGAAACGTCTTCGGGAAGTCCCCTGATCTCCTTCTCAAGCTCCTCAGGTATCTCCACTTTCAGTTCAGCCATGATAATCACCAATAATCATAATCCCGAAGAATATTTAAACAAAGAGGTGACCGCATGAAAAGGAACAGCAAAACAGCAGGCAGCAGCGTAGCACTACTGATGCTGCTGGCGCTGCTCGTGCTGGCAATGCCTGTCTTCGCTGCGCCGAGCGTTGATTACGCAACACCCACGCCTCTTGAAAACTCCTTTACAAACCGCAACAACTTCACCGTCAATATAACAAGCAACGAGACGATTAATTTTACAGATACAGTCGGGACAAGGGTAGAATGGACAAACCAGAGCGGCAACAGGCAGAACTTCTCGTTGATTCCGTTCAGCGGCACTGTCGCATGGATGCAGATAAACTTCTCGTCAGACGGCAGGCATAATTTTACCGCTTACATAAGGTCAAATACAAGCAGCGCTGATGAGAACGCAACAGGCGCGACAGTAAACTTCACGCGCAATACAGTGCCTCCGTCCATCTCATACCAGGGCTTGACGCCAGCAGACGGCACAAACACGAGCAAAACCTACGCTGAAATCAACGCATCCGTGACAGACGACTCAAACACCTCAATGTTCATAGACTTCAACAATTCTCTGATTGGCTACTGGTCATTTGAAAGCTACGATAGTATTGCGGTTTATGACAATTCCACATACAAGCTGAAAGCAACATACGCCACGCAGGCAAGCGCAAACAACATCGTCGCAGGCTATTACGGAAACGGCTTCATAGTGAATATAAGCGGCTCGTGCTCAAGCTGCGGCCTGAATGCGACCAATGCCACGCCTTTCTATTTCCAGACAGGGTTGACGCTCGAAGCATGGGTCATTATGCATGAGAACACAACGCTTGTAAAATATATAGTTGGAAAAAGACAGGCATGGGAGTTGACTTCGGATAGAACAAATGAAATACAACTTACCATAATAAACCAGACAGGCTCGACGTCCCTTTCTTCAAACGCAGGGATAGACGGCGATGGGAAATGGCATCATATAGCTGGAACGTGGAACGGAACGACCATGTTGGTATATCTTGACGGGAACATAAAAAACAGCAGAGCCTTGGGCGGCTTGCTCAACTTGTCCCAATGGCGTGTTTTTCTTGGTGGACGAGATAACATTAATACTGGTTCAAACCAGACTTCTGACGAAGTGAGAATCTGGAGCAGGGCACTGAGCGCAGAGGAAATAAATGCAAGCATGAACAGCCGCTTCTACGGCAGCACGGGAAGCGTGTTTGCGAATTTCACAGGGCTTTCTGACGCCAGGCATAATTATTCCGTGTACGCCATAGACCAGGCAGGAAACCTGAACATAACGCCTTTGAGGACTGTGACCGTGGATACGACACCGCCTACAGTTACCCAGCCGTTGTTCAACATCACGAATGCAAATGACTACATAACTGCGAACACAACGACAACCGATAACTTGGCGAGCAGCCTGAGCGTCTACTTCAACTGGTCGGTGAACAGCGTGTTCTGTTGCCAGCTGAACTACACCGGCATTGCCAGCGGCACTGTAGTCAATTCAACATTCAACCGCATAAACAGCTCTGCATTTGGCGGTCCGGGTGTATCCTACAAGCCCGGCGACAACATAACCGTGACAGCATGGGCAGAAGATGGCTTGACAAATTCGACTCCGCTAAACAACAGCATAATCGTAGACAACATCCCGCCAGCAATAACCTTCCAGGGCCAGACCCCAGCACACGGCACGAACACAACGCAGACGTGGGCGTTCATCAATGCCAGCGTTTCGGACAATCTCTACAACACATCGGCGTTCATTGATTTCAACAGGTTGCTGGTCATGTATTTGTCTTTTGAATACGGCAATGGAACATTCGACAATTCAACATATGGAAACAACCTGACTTCATTTGGAGGAGTTTCAAGTGAAGGAAATCTGACAACCGGTTATTATGGAAAAGGATTGAGATTTGTCGAATACGATAGTTCAGACACAGGTAGGGCAGTTGTCAGCAATCATTCATCATTCAATATTTTATCTGCGCTCACAATAGAGTTTTGGGTTATAAGATATTCTGCTGTTGGGAATGATGTATACATCTCTAAAGACACAGGTTCAACTGTCAATCCTTTCAGAGTGGTGGCGACCTCCACAGGAACCGTTCAATTTCAAACAAGAAATGAAACATCTCTTCAAACTTTGTCTTCCTCATCTTCACTAAACAACAATCAATGGTATCATGTAGCCGCCGTATGGAACGGCACCAATAAGATGATTTATGTTAATGGTGTGGTAGACGCTTCGGTTGCTTTCGGCGGACTCTTGAATGTATCGACAGGTTCAGTAGGAATTGGAGGTGCACAAGTCGGAACTAACGTGGCAAATGCAACCCTAGACGAGGTGAAAATCTGGTCACGCGCTCTTTCAGAACAGGAAATCAACGCCTCGATGAGGAGCGCGGAAACGCAGAATACGGTTTACAGGAATTTCACAGGCTTGTCGAACGGGATTCATAATTATTCCGTTTACGCCATAGACCAGGCAGGAAACCTTAACATAACCGCGCTTCGCACAATGACTGTTGATACAGCCCTTCCATCAGGCAGTTATGTATTTCCCACGCCTGCAAATGGCGAAAATTCAACAAACACTACATGGACGTTCAACGCTACGATAGACGACACTCTCACAAACATTAACGTGGTTCTCTTTGAGCTGGACAGCACGAACTATACCGCCTCCACGAACGGCACAGGAAGAAGCGTGTATGCAAACTTCACAGCGTCAGGCCTTTCAATAGCCACGCACAATTATACCTTCTGGTTCAACGACACAGCGAACAATGTGAACAACACGCCGAGAAGGAACTTTACGGTTCTGAATCCTGACACTTCAGGGCCTGCCATAACCTTTGTCTCGCCCACGCCTGCCTCAGGCTTGAACACCAGCACGACTGCGTACACGTTCAACGTGACTGTTATAGACGCAGCGACAAATATTGACGCTGTTGTGTTTGAATGGAACAGAGCGAATGAAAGCGCGCCAAAGAACAGCAGCGGCATAAGCGTGTATTCAAATGTCACCAAATCCTCGCTTGCTGATGGCACGTACGTCTACAAGTTTTTTGCAAACGACACGCTGAACAACGTCAACCAGAGCGGATTGCAGAGTATAACCATTGACGCAACATTGCCCAACATCACGATGACAATCCCTGCAAACGGAACCAATACGACAGACACGACGCCTGAAGTAACATTCAATATAACCGACAACATATTCACAGACCTCGCTTATCGCGTCTATGCTGACAGCACGCTCAATGGCGAAGGCAACACCACAAACAGCACAATCACAAGGTACAACCTGACAAGCCAGGCAGATGGCACATACACGGTGCGCGTGGAGGGAAGGGACCGCGCCGGGAATTCCAGGAACGCGAGCACGACGATTACCATAGACACTGCAGCGCCTGCCGGCGAGATAACAAGCCCTGCCGCAGGCACGAACACATCAGACACAACGCCTGAGGTATCATTCAACTTCACTGATAATGTGTTCGCAGGCACAAATGGCATAGAATTCCGCGTTTATGTTGATAGCACCATCCGCGCAGAAGGCAATACCACGAACAACACAGCTACCAAGGCGAACGTTTCAGCGCAGGCCAACGGCACTTATGCCATAAGGGTTGAGGGAAGAGACCGCGCAGGGAATGCTGCCAACACAACATCCATCAACATAACAGTAGACGATACCGTACCCACGTCCACAATAACAAGCCCTGCGCACGGCACGAATACATCAGATACGACGCCTGAAATCACGTTTAACATCACAGACAACGTCTTCGCCGGCACGAACGGCATTGAGTACCGTGTTTATGTCAATACCGCCCTGAATGGCCAGGGCAACACCACAAACAACACAGTCACGAAGTTCAATCTGACTGCACAATCCAATGGCACCTTCGCAATCCGTGTCGAAGGCCGCGACCGCGCAGGCAATTCCGCCAACTCTACTCCGATTAACATTACAGTGGACGACACAAACCCGACATCCACAATAACAAGCCCTGCCGCAGGCACGAATACGACAGACACCACGCCTGAAGTTACATTCAACATAACCGACAACATATTCACAGACCTCGCGTACCGCGTGTACGTGGATAGCACGCTCAATGGCGAAGGCAACACAACAAATAGCACAATCACAAGATACAATCTGACAAGCCAGTCCGATGGAACATATACGATCCGCGTTGAAGGCAGGGACCGCGCTGCCAATGCAGCGAATGCAAGCACGACTATCACTATTGACACGACAGCGCCGCAGGGCACCTACGTCTCGCCAACCCCTGCAAGCGGAATTAATACAAGCACGGCAGGCTATACGTTCAACGTGACAATCACAGACAATTTCCTGTACATAGATTCTGTGCTATTTGAGTGGAACAGAGCCAACATCAGCACGGCAAAGAACGCCAGCGGTCTTAGCATCTACTCCAACTTCACCAATTCCTCCATTGCCGATGGAACATACGTCTACAAATTCTGGTTCAACGACACGCTTGGCAATCTGAACCAGAGCGAACTGCGGAATATAACCGTTGACGCAACCGCGCCCAACGTTACGCTGGCTTCGCCAACGCCTGCTGAAGGTTTGAATACCTCGACGCAGGCGCAGACGTTTAATGCAAGCTACGTGGATGCGCTGCTGCCTCTGGACTCGTGCCGCATTGAAATAGATGGCAGCAACAGCAGCGCCCAGTCTTCGAAGAGCGGAAACACAGGCAGCTGTTATAATTCCACAACGCTGAGCGAAGGAACGCATCGCGTGAAGCTCTGGGCAAATGACACGGCAGGCAACAACAGGGATTCGGCAATGAGGAACATCACCGTGGACATAACCGCGCCAACTGTTTCTTTCACAAGCCCGACTCCGGCGGACGGCACGAACACAAGCAACGCAACAATCGTGCTGAACGTGACGGTTTCAGACAGCCTGCTGCCCATAGACGCCGTGCTGCTGGAATTTAATGGCGTTAACGAGAGCGCGCCAAAGAATGGAACAGGCATAAGCGCATACAGCAACGTGACCAAGAGCCTCACATTCGGCACGCACAACTACAGCTTCTGGGCTAATGATTCGGCAGGCAACAGCGTGCAGTCCGCAAAAAGAAACGTCACAGGCATTTACCCGAATCTCTACAGCATCAAGACCTACGTCAACGACAGCAACGTCAGCAACAGCTATTTCGCAAACAGCAGCAGAGTCAAGATACTGGCGCTCGGTGACTATACAGGAAAAATCGCGCCGCGAATCACTATCAAGGATTCCAGTGGTTCTGTGAAAGCATCAGCAGCAGCGATGTCAAACGACTCAGCCGCAGAGTTCTTCTACACCTACGTCATTAATGGCACATACGGCTGGTGGAACGTGACCATAGGCACGACAGAGCGCAGCCAGGTGTTCTACGTCGGCCGCCTCTGGCAGAGCAACTTTACTGACGCTGACGGCAGCTCATTCCCCTTCCGCCTGGAGCTGAATGTGCGCGAACCTAATACAACAGAACGCTACTGGGATTTTGTCGATGTTTTGGTAAATTACACCTACGGCACGCACAACAACTCCGTGCGCCTGACAATCTTCAATGGCACTCACGACCTTGAGATACCTGTGCAAATATACGACCTCTATCAGGGAGGCGACCGCGTCAACCATTCGCGCCTCGTGTTCGTGGACAGCCTTGGCAAAAATGAAAACAGAACATACTTTATTCATTACGCCCGCAGCGACCGCGGCTCAGGAAATTACTACAGTCCAAACATGAGCATCACGAACGTCAGTACGTATTACACAATAAGCGCCCTTGGCTATAACGTCACGCTGAACAACTCTGCGGGCGGCGTGATGCAGTCAGCCTTCAGCAAGCTCGGCAACAGCAGCGACCTGCGCGGCAACAACCCGATGCAGATTACGCCGCAGGTGGAGAAAGCTGCGGGAACGTGCGGCGCAGCGCAGGATACTGCTCCAACTGTTACTATAGACAACGGCCCTGTCATGGTGCGCTACCGCGTGAAAGGCACGATGGGAACGTGCTCAATAGATTATAACATCACCTATGCATTCTTCGTGCAGGCGCCTTACTTCATGCTTGAGATAAATACAAGCTCGCGCGAGTCGTCAAGCTGGGTATCATACTTTGACACAAAAATCTTCGGTCAGGACGGCTTTTTCAACAACGTCGTATGGCGCAACTCAAGCGGCATATTTACAAATACAGTTGGCAGCGGCGACGGGACTGATTACCTGAGCCAGAACGGCATTCTTTTCGCCGGCTTCTACAGCAATTCCACTGCGAATGCTGTAGGAGAGGTATTCTTAAACAGGTCGCAGAGCATAAGCGGCACACCTTCTGTTGATATATCTGACAACAGCGACAATGAAAACTACATCAGAAAAACTGCCTCATCGGTGTCGGTAGGTATCACGGATTACTTCTGGTCGCGCAATGCGCGCGTAATCTGGAACGGCCATGGAGACTTTACAGTCCTTAATGAAACATACACCCAGCTTTCAAATGCGCTGATGACAGGTTTCGGCGTGAACCAGACGAACGACAACCTGAACCCGGTATTCAACGAGAGCTCCTTCTCGCCTGCGTCGCCTAATGACAGCGCTGCAGTCACGTGCAACAGCTTCTGGACTGACAACATAGAGCTCGACACAGCCACGATTACAGTGAATGCGACAAATTACAACGCCCTGCTCACGCAGAGCCTTATCGGGCAGAACTCCACAAGGGTGAATGCCACAATAAACGCCTCCACGCTCGAGGCAGGAGGCGGCTCGTGCATAATCACAGTAACTGACGTGGCAGGCCTGAGCAACAGCACCACAATAAGATTCAACGTCACAGACGTTTCAGCGCCGTCATTCAACGCAGTCAACAACACGCCCAATGTGAGTGCAGAACTGGATCCCAATCGTGCAATTGCAGTTACTGCGAATATTTCTGAATTTACAAACATTTCATTGGTCCGCCTCGAATACAAGGAAGTGAATGCAAGTGCATTTACGCTTGTCACCATGACCAACAGCACAGGCCTTCCCTATACAAACCTCTGGAACGCCTCGTTTACGCCGGCAAACGAAAGCACGTGGCAGTATCGCGTCTTCGCCAATGATACTTTAGGCAATAACGCGACATCTGCAACCACAAACCTTACCATAAGCCTGGATACGACATGGGTTTCCGGGCCAGAGAGCTTTGGCACGCTGCAGGTGGTGCTCAATACGAACGGCAGCTTGGGAAATGTAACAGTGAACAACACAGGCGACCTGAGCCTGGATTTTAAAGTCACTTCGGACTGGGAGGACAAGAACGAAATATTCTACAACGGCACAGCTGAAGGCACAGATGGCTATTCGTTCACGCTCGCGCCCGGAGTGAACTCCACGTTTAATATTACAGTCACGGCAAAGACAAGCGAGCGCAGCGACTCGCTCGTCATAACAATAGACGCGCTGAACAGCAGCGCTACGCCCTCGTCTGCAACGAGCAATGCTACAATCACAAGCATCGCAGGCGGGCCGTTCATGTCCGTGGCAATAGCAGAATACAACATCTCTGTGACTCAGAATGACACCGGCATCGTGCTCAACGCAACAGTCCAGAACCGCGGCAACGAATCAGCAACAAGCGCGTGGCTTGAGTGGCGGCTGCCCAGCGGCTGGTCAGTGAGCAACGGCTCGCAGAACAGGAGCATCGGAAATCTTTCTGTCAATGCCATTACGTCCAACCGCGTCGTAGTCAGCATAGCAAGCACTGCAGACACTGGCACGAAAACAATAACAGCATTCGCAGGCTCTGCCGAGAACAAGACCGGCACAGACAGCAAGAGCGTTGTTGTAAGCGCACTGAGCGCCAACACAACCACCACAGTTACAACAACCACGACAACAACTGTCAGCAGCGGTGGCGGCGGAGGCGCTGCGCCTGCCGCAGCAGGAGGTCTTACGCCTGAAGAGAAAGAAAAGCTGCTCAAAACCGCTGAGAAGTTCGAACTTGTGCGCGGAATGGACACCGCGTTCCAGCTCAGCTTCGGAAACCCGTTTGACGGCAGGCTTGAAAACGTGCGCATCAGCGTTGAAGGCGTTCTTTCCAGGTATGTAAAGATAGAGCCTGAAATCGTAAGGACAATAGAACGGGGCCAGACTATACCTATAAAAATCACGATCGAAACCCCCCGCTATTTCACGGCAGGAAAGCACGTGCTTGAATTCACGATCGAGGGTATAATCAACCAGAGCAGGAAGATAAGCGAAACAGCAGAAGTGATAAAATATACGAAGCTTGTTGACAAAAGGACAGTAACGCTGGTCGTGTTCGACGTGCCTCCTGGGGAGGTTCTGGGCAGGCTCAACGAGTCGCTCGCTGTTCCAGAGTATATGCGAAGCATGGGACTGGGAACGCGCACAGCAGAAAGCCTTGCAGCCAGGATACGGGCCAGCATCGAGGACAGAGACTACAACGCAGCCCGGGAAGCGATAGAGCAGATGCTTCAGCTGAAGGGTCAGTCACAGGAATTGGCTGCTGCCATAGGCTCGCTGGAGATTAATGTCGAATACGCCAGGGAGCGCAGTTTCGATATCAGGCAGAGCTCCCGCCTGCTCAATCTTGCAAAGGCATCTGCAGAACGCGAGAATTTCCAGCTTGCCGTCGAGAGAGCCAAAGAGGGCCATCTCACGTATGCGCTGGAGACAAAAGGGGCGTTCAATCTGGGATTCTATCTCGGGGAGAACTGGCTTTATGTCGGCGCCATGGCAGTAGCGTTAATCGTCGCAGGAATAATCCTGTTCGTGCAAATACGGCTGTTTGTCATCAGGAAATCGCTGAGAGGACTGAAAAAAGAGCAGGGGATTCTGCTTGGCATGATAAAGGAGCTCCAGGTGGATGCGTTCAGGAAGAAGAAGATGAGCATCGACGAGTACAAGACCGCGCTCGAGCAGTACGAAGACCGCCTGAGCAAGGTTGTTCAGAGGTCTATCGAACTGGAGACCATGAAAAAGAACGTCCTGCATTTCACGTCAAGGCGCATCACGCTGCTGCAGGAGCGCGAGAACCTGCTCAGGATGGTGCAGGACCTCCAGCGAAAGTACGTTGAACTCAGGATCGTAGAGACCCGCGTGTATGAGAACCGCATGCACTCATTCGCATCAAGAATCAGCGAAATCGAGGAACAGATAGCGCTGGCGGATGCAGAAAGGGCGCTGAAGAAGAAATTTAAGTTCCTCCCGGAGATGGCGAAGGAGGCAGGGGTGAAGAAAGTGCCGCCGCCTGCGCTGACTTATGTCGTCGTTTTCGCCATCATAATAGGAGTCGCGGGAATGGTTTTGCTGAATAATCCGGGAATCGCCGGGTCTGTCCTGCATGAAGCCTCCAATTTTCTGCACAAGGCTCCTCAATGCTCTGACGGCGTGGACAACGACCGCGACGGAAAGACAGATTATCCGAAAGACCTCGGATGCGCCGATGAAACAGATGACGAATATATTGACAAGCCTCCGTATTTCTTTTTTCCTTATTCACCAGACAATTCCACAAATCACTCCCTGCCATGACGTTCGTTTCTTCTGCGGCTGTGAGAGACGAGCGAAGAAACTGCAGATTTTGCATCCTGCAAAATACTATGCCTGTCTGATGTCCTGGTTTTCACGCGCCTCGGTGATGACGTCGCATAGTCAAACCTGAGGCGCTTTTCGTATATCAGCTTTCCCGGACGTTTTCCCTTCTTGTGCTCAATCTGCTCTTTGAGGAGCGGCACCTGGCGGTTTATGTCGCGTATAAGGTCGCCGAATTTTTTTATCCTTATCGTATACGTGCTTTCAGGGAGATTTCCCTTCTCAAAATAATCCCTCTGGGTTCTTTGTATAAGCTTCTCCAACGAGGCTTTTTCAAGCTCCAGTTTCATCATTTTTCTCCTGAGCCTGTAAATAGAAATTTGCTTGTAAGAGACAAGGAACAGCATGGACAGGATTGCTATGAGGACGAGTATCTCTTTCCAGAAAGTGCTGAAGAAATTGCCGACAGTCGCAGTTGCGGCATCGTAGAGAGCAGCGGCTGTCGTGCTCCTCGCCTCCAGCTCGAACAGCTTTGAATAAGAGGCTTCTATAAGCTGGTCTGCCCTGTCGTAGCGCTCATCCCTGAATTCCGTGGAAGCCTCTTCAAAAAGCCTTTCGGCTCCCGATACATCTATCCGTGTCCTGCTTTCTTCTATTGAAAGATGCAGGGCTTTTAATTCGTCATCAGTTTTGAATGCATGGTCCTTGATGGAGATTATTTCCTGCGTTTTTTTGATGATGCCGGAAAAGTCCGGAGAGCTTCCGTTCCCTTCCTGCTGCGTCTGGACCTCCAGGATTATCCGGGCTTCTGAAAGTATGTCCTCAACGCGCTGCGTGCTGATTCCTTCGTCTATCATCTCCTGAACAGCTGCCGAGGCATCTTCCACTGCTATAGAAGCTTTTTTCGCGTCTTCGGAAAGCGCATAAGCTCCGGCAGAAAGAAGAATAACTGACAGCAATAAGACCATCCTGGCGTTCATGCTTTCACCTTTTGCAGCAAAACAAGAAAAATGCCAAACAGGCTTTGCTTGCTTGAGCACAAGTAAACCACGTGGTGATTCTTTGCTTGATTCACCCTGATTCTATGTGAACTCGATATTTCCCTTGATAAGGACATCAGGATGGACGACAAGGCCGCGGCCTGTTATGTCCATGCGCACGATCTTTTTATTTATACTGGAGCCCCGCATCTTCAGAACCTCTACAGCAGAGCCTCTTGTTCCGTTGGGATACGCTACACTGTACAATATTATAATTCCGTCAGAGAGGAAGCTTACTGCCTCATACTTCTCAACAAAGTTCTTGCCTATGTGCGTGGGATTGGAGACCTCGCGGATGAGAAACGAGGTTATCTTTGAATACTCGAGATAGCGAAAGAGCTGCTCCATGTATATGCGGAAGCGGCTTTCTTCGCCTGAAAAGGCAGATGCTATAGAAGTGAGTGAGTCGACAAGAACAACATCAGGCTTGAACTTGGCGGGGATGAGTATTGGCTGCACATCTATAAGCAGTTCCTTCTTCGCCTCGCTCAGAAGCGCCTCAACGCTTCTTGCGATGTCAAGCGCGTCAAAGCGCTTTATCATAAAGGTGCCTTTCTTTTCATAAGGCGTGGTGTCCCAGCCAAAATTCTTCATGTGCCTTCGCAGCCTTTGTTCAGGCTCCTCAAAGCTCATGTAAAGGACCTTCTTTCCCTGCCTGCACGCATTGTACGCAGTCTGGAGGCAGAATATTGTTTTTCCTGAGCCAGGTCCGCCTTCTATCAGCACAGAACTGGCAGAAGGTATGCCGCTTTTCAGCAGTGAATCAAAGCCGGGTATGTCTGTCTTGAAATAAGAGACCTCTTCTTTTCCCTTTGTCTGCGCCTCCGGTTTCTTTGCAGCTTTCTTCGCCTTTGCAGTCATGGCATTCTTGATTTCTGCCGCCATCTTTGCAGCAACTGTTTCCCTTTTCTTTGCCGCATGCCTGTTCTTCATGGCTTTTAAGGCATTTATCTTTTTTGCCTTTCTTGCAGTTCTTGCGGATTGAATTTTTCTTGCCTTTCTCAGATCTTTTATGTGCTTTGCTTTTCTTATCTTTTCCAGTTTTATCAGTTTTTCCCGTCTTTCTCTTTCTTCCTTCGCCCTTTTGAATTTTTTAATCCTTGCCCTTTTCATACTTTCAAGTTTTTTTTGCCTTTTCCTTTTAAGCATCTCAATCCGCTTGATCCCGGCCTTTTTAATATATTCCAGTCTCTTTAGTTTAGCCTTTCTAAGAATCTCTGATTTTCTCTCTCTCTTCTTTCTCATCTTTCTAGGCTTTCCAGCCCGCCGCTGTTTTGTTTTTATTCTTGTTTTACGCTTTTTGCGCCTTATTGCCACACTTTTGTATTTCGTTTTGACTTTTTTGTGTTTTATGCCTGCCCTTTTATTTTTCACCCTCATTTTTTTGTGTTTCACACCGGCTTTTCTGTATTCAGTCTTCACCTTTTTATGTCTCCCGCTTGCTTTTCTGCGTTTTATAGCTGCCGTTTTGTGAATTTTCTGTATCTTCCTGGCCGTTGCACGAGGCTTCCTTTTGCGCAGAGGCTTTGCCTTCTTCTTTCTCGGCTTTGCAGCAGGCGCCGGAGCTACGTAAGTAAGAACGTATTTTTTCAGCTGGCTGCTGAGTGTTTTGCGTTCAACAGTCTTCTTCCTTCTCTTTCGGGATGCGCCGCCCCTTTTCATATATAACCTAGCCTTTTCTGTATATATTAAGTTTGTGGATTTAGAAGAGAATCCAAACGGCGCTTTCGAAGGTCAATATATGATTATTTCTTTATTGACTAATTTGCCTAATTCTTCCGATAATTTTGCCTTAGCCTCTTCTAATTCCGATTGTTTCTTTTCTATGGCGTTTCTCAAATTAACCGCTTCCTGTTTCATTTTTTGGGAGTTTTCCTTCATTTCTTTCGCATTTCTCTTTCTTTCTGTGTTCAGGAGTTCCATTTTCTCCAGAGGAAACATTTCTGCCTGTTTATCCTGCCTTTCCCTCTCTGCGTTTAACAGCTCCTCTCTAAGAGCGGTTAATCGCAACTTGTCTGGAAACAGCCTGATTTTTTCAAAACTCTTCTCGTCCAGCTCTAATTCTGCAAAATGCTTCATTGCATTCTCAATGATATCAGCTATAGCGAGATTTCCGTCCTCTATGAAAGCAGTTTTAGGCGAGGATAAATACCTGGCTATAAGAAGTGATTCCTCTTTTGTTGCAATTTTATGGATGTATTTCCTGAGAACCTTGGATATTGTATAGAATTGTGAATTAACTTCTTCCTCCCTTCTTTTAGCAGAGTCCTCCGCCCTCCTTAGAAGCTCCTTCGACTCTTCCAATCCCTCAACGTTCTTTATTTCCAGCAGGAGTGATTCCGCCTCCTTGGAGGACTTTTCCGCGTTTTCTTCCAAGGCGCCGGCTTCCGATGAAATTTTTTCCATATCAAGCTGTTTTTGTTCTATAAGCCGAAGCTGTTCATCAGAATTTATAAATTTATTCTTATGTTCCCGTATCTTGCCTTTAATCATTTCCACGGAAACAGAAAAATCCTTTATTGATCCAGCCGCATTTTTTATCTGCTCATCAAAGAAAAATTTCATGTGAGAAGCCTCGGTAGGGCTTATGCTTATAGACGATACGAGCTTGCTGCATTCCCCAGCAAACGCTTCATATTCCTCCATGCTGGTGCATTCCACGTTGTTTTTAGCAAAAGATCGAATAATACCAAGGGATTTCCCTGCAAACGTGTCCTTTATCTGCTTGGAAGCCTGAGCACGCGGCTCTTCAGGAGATGCTTTGAGCAAAAGCCCAAATTCTTTCTGAACTTTTTCCAGTATCCTGAGGGCATCCGTTCTTATGCTGGTTATATCAGAGAGCACTTTTTTCCTCCCTTCGTTCTGAACATCAGAAAGGATTTTTGCCGCTTCCTCTATGCTTAATCTCACCCTTTCTCTCTGCACTTCTTGTTTTTTGTTAAAAATGCCTTTCAGCCATTCAAAAGCCATGATAATGAAATGGAACAAAAGGATAAAACCTGATTGAGGATATAGTGAAACAATGAAATAATCCCGATATGATTTCATTGTTTCACATATACAAGCAGAACTCGAAGAGTTCTGCTGTACAGCAGGAGCTTCGCTCCTGCTTGTAGTGCCCAAGGAAGTATGATATGCCGATTTATTCCTTGGAGCACTATAGCAGCTGACATATTCGCGAAAAATCGTAAAACAGGGAGAATCATAGATGTTTTCGATGTCCTGATAGCCTCTATCTGCATTGCGAAAGATGAAAAAATAATAACAAGAAATATCTCGGACTTCTCGAGAATTCCGCAGCTAAAAATTGAAAGGTGATAGGCGCAGGAAACTACTCATCCCTTCTCGGCGCCACGACAAAAGAAAGGCGCGCCTTTTCAGGTATATCGTACGTGAATTTCGCAGGATATTCCGGGCCTAACTGAACCTTAACTGTATCAGAAAGCCTTCTTGCCTTCATTATCCGCTTTAGGTAATCCAGGGAGTATCTTGCGCGTGCTGCCCTTTCGCCGTTTAGCATCCTGAGTGCAGGGCTTCCTGCCTTCAGCTCCATGTTAAAGCTGGCAAGATCGCTGTCCGCAGCCATCAAAACACGGTCTGAACTTACCGAGAAAACAAGGCTATCCGTAATAAGATCAGAATCTTCTATGCCACTGCCGAGAACCTCGCTGCTTATGTCAAAGGAAGACGCGAATGAAAGCTTTTCAAGGTCAGGCATTTCCTGCTTGGATACATCTATTATAGGTAGCGAAAAGGTTCGTACAGATTCTCCGGACAGCCTGAATTTCATCTTGCCGTCTTCAATCGTGAACCTTAGGATATCTCCTGGACTCGCTCTTCTGAGTATCCGCAGCAGATTCATCAGGTTCATCCCTATGCGTTGCTCGCCTTCAAAGGAATATTCAGAAAACACACCTCTGGACAAAAAGAAATCCACCACAGCCACAACCGCGCGGTCAGCTGCCAGCATGTATATGCCGTCCTCCCGGATTATTATCTCTGTTTCGTCTATGATCTCTGCTATAGCTGACAGGCTCTCCCGAAGAATGTCTATATCCCTTAGCTCTGCTGAAAAAGGCATAATTCTCAGGAGTATAAAATGGCAGCTAAATCTTTTATACGTATGCCATGCCTGCCTGGAGAAAAACAACGGCACGAATGGAAAAATCCAGAACCCCGATTACGTCTGCAACCAGCGTTACCGCAGAAACCGTCCTGCATCCCAGTCCGCCTGCGCACACGGCTGCTGCAAGTTTTCCCATATTCTCAATATTGATTTGAGATGCTTCTTGCGGCGTTTTTTCTGCAACATGGCATTCCCGGCTTTCTGTGAACGCCTCGCAGGCGTACCCTGTGTCTGCGCCGCACCTGTAATTTGCGCGCTGCTGCGTGCCTTCAGAACAGCCAGACCATGAGCCGGGTTGAAGGCATGAATGGCATGTCGTTTCTGTGCTGACTTCCTGAGAAACTTCTGTTTCTGCATCTCCTGCAGGCATTTCTTCTTCTGCTGTTTCGCCGGGCATATCTGTGATAGTTTCTTCGTCTGTGTTCGTCAGTTCTTCGCTTTCGGCAGTCTCTGCGGCAATATCAAAAGATTCTGATTCGCAGCTGTATTCTGCGATGCAGAATGACTCATCGTAGAGCGGAACAAGGATGCCGTCGCAAAGAGGCAGTTCAGGCTCAGGCGGGCATTCCTGGGATTGCACAATCTCGAGGAATCTTATTTCGCTCTCGCCGGCATATCCTGCCGAGTCCACCGCAAAAACCCTGTACTGGTGAAGCCCCTGTTCAAGGCCGCTCTTTGCCTTTTCGCACACGGCGTTGCTTCCGCCTCCCTGCATAGTCATGCTTTCATTTTGCTCGTTCCACTCCAGCACGCATCGCGCCACGGTTCTCTGGAAAGCCGAATTTGCAGAGGCTCTTATTGTTATAACTTCATTGCTTCCAGCAAAGGCATAATCATCAGGAGTCGGAGCCGTTAATTCGACCAGTGGCCCTGTAGAGTCTGGCAGCGGCAGCGACCCTGCGCCGCTTCCTGTAAGGCCTTCGATTTTATATTCATTGCCGTCGATGCTCACAGTCACACCGCCTATCGTCTGGGGAAACTGGCCTGTGAAAACCGTTTCATTTTCGCAGCCAACGTAGACATCAGCCGCGTCCTTAGCCAGCGGGCATACGTAAACGCCTGCGCCACTGTTGTCATTCTCAACAAACAACGTATGCATCGGTGAAACGCCTGACGTGCCATTTGTGTCTATGGCAATTCTGCCTATATCCACGCTTATCCTGAGGCGTTGGATGTCAACATTGCCTTTTGAGAACATCCCAACCAGCTCCGCATACCTCCTTCCGATCTCATCCATCAATATTACGTTTTCGTCATTTTCATACTCCACATCATTGCCGGGCATCTCATCAGAAACATATGCCCGGATATCTGGCAGACTGGGAACAAAGAATTTTCTCTTCTGCTTCCTGAGAGGCCAGCGGTTGTTCTGCGCGTTTTCTCCTGCGATCTGGTTTTCACTGTCCAGGACAAAGACTGGACTGCCTGCGAATCTTGAATTCAAAATAGTGAAATTGAATTTCATGGTTTTGCCCGGCTCTATGAGTTCCACGAGCCTTTCCTCAGCAGGGTTGGCACTAGCAGGGCTGTCAAAAACAGCGACCTTGAAGAATCCTGTTGGCGTCTCGCCATGGTTAGTCAGCGTCAGTTCGTATGTAGTTTCTGTACTGTTCTGTTCAGCAGTCTTTCCGTATAATATAGCAGGGTCTGCGTTTCCGCACGCAGGCTGCAGAATGCTGTTATATCTGTCCGCATACGTGGCTTCATCCAGGAATCCATCTTCAGGCGCGGTGACATACCTCTCGATTGGGCTTGTCACGTCAAGCGAAGAGTTGCGCCGCAGGCTGTCCATGATGCCGGGAAGTTCCAGCTGGCTTCCCGCGTTTCTGGGAAGTTCCTGCAGCCCGAGTGCGCGGCCGAACTCCCTTGCGTATATCCTTGCAGAATCCGCATCCAAAGGCTCCAAGCTTATTTCCATTCTCTTGTTTGAAAGAAAGCCTGTCATATCATGCACCGGAATTCCGTTCAATGTCTCTATCGCATAATGCAGAATAGAATAGGGCTCTGTGAATCCGGCGGCAAAACTGCTCCTGGAAGGATATTTGTAGAAGTTTGTTGAGTTAATCCTGACAAGCTGCGGCCTTCCAATGGACTGGCTGTAATTTATACGCACCTGATTGTAGGCAAATTCAAAATCTATCCCGAACGTGCCTTCAAAATGGCTTTCAGCAAATTTGTAGTCAGCAGTGACCGGTGCAAGGCAGAATCCAGGATTCTGCTCACTGGCATTGCAACTCACGCCCTCGCCTTCAGCCATCGGGCTGTAAGTTGCATTGATGTCATCCGGTATGATGTCATAGAAATTCACGGCAAGCGGCTGTGCAACATTAACTTTTTTCGACAGCATGCTTCTAACAGCAGCGCTTTGATTGTGATTCTTCAGTTTATCAAGGTAAAATCCCGCGACGCATTCCCTATACCCCGCTGACCTGAGCCAGCTGAAAAAGTCTGTATATGCGGGGTTTGGTTCGCAGTACTCTGATTCGCACCCTGCGTTTATGATTTTTACCGTGGGAACAGGTCTTTTTACTCGTGTGTAAAGAGTCCCCCTGATAATGTACCTGTCCGGGTAATTTGCAGAGATAGTGTTAAGAACGCTGCACTCTTTTGAAAGCTTGCATGCCTTGTATTTTATGCCTGTAATGATGTTATCATCAGAATACAAACTTATGCTGTCGATTCCGTCTTCGTGCCACGCATAGAAATAAAGTCTGCCCGGCTTTCCGGCAAACACCCCAGACGTTATCATTTCCATGCAGTACTTGTAGCCGTCCGCGCCTATTCTGTAGCCGTCCGGCATTCCATCTGCATTGCCGTCTTTGCAGTTTTCAGGGCCTTGCTGCTGCGAGATGTTTTCTGCCGCAAAGCCTGTAAAGCTGAATGCCCAGTCAGGCATGCTCATGCCGATGATTCCAACAACCGCAACCAGCAGAATCAGCAGGTACGCCCTCATCGCCGGACTCTTGTCATGGTACACGGGCAAGCTATCACCGTCGGAACAATTTGGATATAGTGCTGCAAGGAATAAATAGGATTAGTCTGATATAATAATTCCTTGCGCACTACAAGCAGGAGCGAAGCTCCTGCTGTATCTGCTAATTTATCTCTTTTGGTAGTGTTGGCTTTGGGACAAAACCAGTTTGCCCTCGCTGCATATTTATAGTGCTGCAAGGAATAAATCGCTATATGATAATTCCTTGCGCACTATATGTGAAGCAAATTTCTAGTCGGGATTATTAATTTGCTTCACTATATCTTCGGAAGCCCTCTAAAACCTCTGCTTTCCTGCAAAGAAGCAAAGCTTCTTCGGGACCTTGAAGAGCTTCGCTCTTCCAAGGCTTTGCTTCAAGACCCGGCAGGCCTTCGCCTGCGTGACATATATAGAAGCAAATCATTTCACGTTCTGTTCGAGAAGAAAACGCCTTCTGTGAAAAATCCAAATTTCAGAAATATGGTTTGTGCATTGCACCTGGAGAATTTATCTGGCAACACAGGCACCATCCGAGCACATCTTTCCACTCGGGCACGGCTTGATGGCGCTTGAATAGCCCTGATACGTAGAAGCGCAGGAATACTGCAATACCCGCGGGTTAGCTACCGTCTTTGGATAGCAGGAGTCCTTGAGCACAGACGTGCGCCCGTTCCTTACAACTTTTAATTCGCCTTTCACAGCAAGGTCATTTGCAGGGTCTGTGTCTGTACACTTGGGAATATCGCTTGAACTGAGCGTGACGGTCTGGCATGCTCCGTCAATGCACGCCTGTCCTATCGGACACTCCTGGGATTTCACATACGGGCTGGGAGTCATCGGACCTGGGCAGTAATATTGCGTAACCCTGGTCGTGCCGCCTGCAAGCTTTGTCCCTGAACAGCTGTCTGTATACGTGCGCGCTGGATTCAAAGTCGTTGCCACTCCCTTCACAGCCGGGTCATTGGCATCGTCAGATATTTCAGTGCACATGGCATACCCTGCCTTTTTATAGTAATCCGTATCTGCCAGCTTGAAGTCAACGCTTCTGTATTCGGCGCTCGTCCAGTCGGAAACCTTTCCTTCCGAGTCCGTGAGGAAACAGTGAACATTAAATCTCTTCCATCCGTCTGCTGTGCCTAGGGAGTATAGATACGGAGCGTACCCGCCAATTCTGCTCGTTGAACATGAAGGATTCTCTTCAACAAAGTCGCTCTCGCATATGTCTATCCTGGCGCCTGCAAGTGCCTTGTATTTGCATTCCAGTTTCACCGAAAGGCCGTCAGGAGAATAACCTTCAGCTGAAAACGTTGTCTGCACTGGACTCTTCGGATTGTGCGTTCCACAGTTCTCCGCAGCATGTTCCCCGGTTAGGCCAGTGCCGCACCTCGTCGTCGCTCCCGGGCTTACGCTCAATGATGTGAATACAGGAGCGCCTTGCTGCAATTCCTGTTCGTTTGGCGTTATGTCCTCCGCGTACGGGCTGGTGACCCCGTAATCGTCTTCTGTCACGAATCCTGTAAAGCTGCTGTTGTCTGTTATCAGGGTGTATGACGTAGCCATGGCCATCAGCGCTACCATCAGCAGAATGAAATTCTTCGGCGACGGCTCCTTTTTCATGCATTGAAATCGCTTCATTCGATATATATACTTTTCGTTATAGTGAAACCACAAAATAAACAGGATATCATACTTGTGGTTTCACATATAGTGAGCAAGGAAGTATTATATCCTGATTTACAAGCAGGAACGAAGTTCCTGCTGTACAGAATGAGCTTCGCTCATTCTTGTATTCCTTGCATCACTATAAAAGAGAGTCCAACTTTGTAACCCTCTATCAATGTTGTAAAGACCTTCAGCCCGTTTTTTTTGCTCTTGCCCATCGCGTGACTTTTGGCACACAAATCACATCAAAATTATTTTTGCATCACCCGAACTTCCTGACACTGAGACCGATCAATCTTATCTTCCTGTTTTTCTGCAGAAAAGGTTCCAGAAGCTTTTTTGCAACTTCCAGGGATTCTTCATAGCTGCCCGAATAATGTTTTAGCGTGCGCTGCGCCGTATGCGTCTCAAAGTTTTCATACCTGATTTTTATTGCGATTGTTTTGAATTTCTGATTTTTCAGTGGCTTGACCACCGCACGGGCCATCTGCGCCAGCACGCCGTATATTTTTGTCCTGTCGTTTGTGTCTTCGTCAAATGTATGCTCAGCGCCCGCTGATTTTGCCTCCCTTTCCTCTTCCAGCGGGCTTTCATCAATGCCCCGCGCCATTTCATGAAAATATCCGCCGAACTTATCTCCGAACCACTCCTTTAGCGCAAACAAAGGCGTGGCGCGAAGCTGCCTTACCGTTTCTATTCCTCTTGCCTTCAGAGCAGCCTCTGTCTTCGGGCCTATGCCCGGAATCTTGCGCACATTAAGGGGCGACAAGAAACTGAGCACATCCTCCGGCTTAACCACAGTAAGCCCGTCTGGTTTCCGGTAATCTGAAGCTATTTTGGCAACAAGTTTGTTAGGTCCTATGCCTATCGAGCACGTCAATCTTTCCCTTTCCTTTATCTCTTCCTTCACCTTCTTTGCTATTTCAGCTGCCTCATCGTAACTTTTATGCAATTCTAGAAAAGCCTCGTCTACGCTAACCTGTTCAAACTTTTCTCCGTGTTTTCTTACTATCCCCATAATCTCCTGTGACACTGCGTGGTACTTGCGCATGTTTACAGGAAGAAATACAGCAGAAGGACATTTTCTGTACGCAATAGAAATCGGCATGCCGCTGTGGATGCCATATTTTCGCGCCAGATAATTCGCCGTGCTCACCACGCCGCGACCTTTCCCGCCTTTCGGGCTCGCACCGACAACGACAGGCCTGCCTTTCAGCTCAGGGGAATCGCGCTCCTCAACAGCTGCATAGAAGGCGTCCATGTCTATGTGCATGATTATTCGTGGCATGACAATATTTTTCAGGAGAAGGATTAAAGAAGGAAATAGAGGGCTGGCAGATTGTAGAAATCTTGTTAGCAGAAAGGTTCTGTTTGTTTCTGGCATTGCACATATACCGCAACATAGAAACAGAACATCTACTTTATGGCTGTCAGCGTCCTGCCTTCGCCTTCCTCGTTATTAGTCACGTAAAGCGCGCCGTTCGATGCAAAGGCAATATCAAATTCTCCGTCTTGCATTAGTTTCCACCCAAAAGTGCTGTCCATCGGGCTATAACTATAAAATTCAGTTTTATCTATGCCCGTGCCACCGCTGGCGTCTCTTGTGTCGAATATCGCGTCTGCTGCGGCAACCACACCAACCTCATCGCCGGATGGAGCGCCAGCAACCCACACTATCTTGCCCGCGTCCCCCACTCCGATATATGCGTCTGTGTCTCCGCTCTGATAGCGGTAGATTGCCCTGTTGCCGGCAGTCTTCTTTGGCCCAATCCTCGCATTGCTTCCCATGCCATAGCTTGTGCCGTCAGGCCCCACAAAGAAAAGCGTGTATTTCTGGTCAGAATAGACTATTGAAGAAGTCCCGTCTTTCCTGTTAATCCTCACCAGCTCGCTTCCAGGACCGCTTCCAGCCGCAAATGTTGATCTTTCTCCGGCTTTGGCGTAGAGATAGTCGCCATCTATCACAAGCGGTGCCGATATCCTTCCCGCTTCAGTCAACTCGAAGGTCTTCTCAAATACCTTTGCCCCTGTTGTTGTGTCAAAGCCTATAATATAGCTCTTGCGTACCTCATCCTCACCCACAACTTCTTCTTTTACGCCGTTGGCATACAGTATGCCGTCAGGGGACAAAGAAAGGGAAGATATTGAGCCGCCCTCTCCAAGATTAGCAATCGGGGTCTTGAATATGATTGCGCCTGTGAAAGAATCTAAAGCAACCAGATAGTCCTTTTGCGAATAATAATAGATTCTGTTGCCTGATACTATAATATTCTCTGCAGACGAAGGCACATCATAGAACTTGTATTCTGTTTTGTGGAGAGTCCTTTCAAGGGAACCTGTTTCCGCGCCCAGCACAATAAATCCTCCGCCTGAGCCGGTCATCGCGTCTGATGTAAATGTTCCGTAATCAAAACCGCACTTAGCCCCGTCCTGCGGCACATAGAGCGTTCCGCCTTCCAGGATTATATCGCGCACATTTGTAGTTTTGTCGCTGCGTCTGTCCGCGAAACCGTCTGTGCACAAAGGCATCCGGTATTCCCATTTCATCGCGCCTGTTGCCGGATTCAAAGCTGTAATATAATCCCAGTGATCGCCCCTTTGCCACACCGTTGTATGCACGTAGACCCTGCCAGCATCTGCAGCCAAAACCCCTTCATCCCCGAAATATTTGGTTTTTGTAGGCGCACCGGTGCTATCCCGTGCCAGCACTTCGCCTGCTTTTGTCCACGCTACCGTTCCTTGCTGCGGCCCGTCGCCGTCAGCCACGCCTGTCCTCTGGTCGTCGTGCAGGAAAGTGGGCCAGCCTTCTGGTATAGGTTCTGTGATTGATCCTGATGCACAATCAGCAGGGCAGCTGTTTTCATCCTCGCCTAATTCGCAGACATCATCTCCGCATATAGCTCCTGATGGCAGCGGTGGCACAGCAGGCTGCGTCGATATCGGAATAATCAGTACTTCCCATGCAGGGTCGCCGTCTGCGCTGCTGCACGACCATCCTGCCGTAAATGATCCGTCACAGCCGTAAGTTATAATAATAAGATTATTTTGATCGCTTAACGCGCTTGAAGGTATGCTTATAGTTGTTGTAGCAGGGCCTTCAATCCAGTCTGTGCTTCCTATAAACGTGCCGCTTAGCTGATACGGAATCCATCTTCCGTCATCAAGATAATAAACATTCCCCCATACGATATCGTGATCTATGTTTATGGTGAGAGAAGCAGACCCGCTTGCAGGTACTTGTACGTTAGCAGGGTACGAAATAGCGTCAGGCGATGCAAATCCTGCAGGAACCTCTATATGCGAAGCATAAGAAATCCCAGCTGCAATTAGAAACGCAAGTAACGCCAGATAATGGTATTTCATGTTCTATTCATGGCTGGAAGTATAATTAAAGGTTTCGGTTTTAGACTAATTATCTTTATTTGCTTAATTATATCAACTATCATATGCCCATTGAACTTGACCCTGAAAAATACCCTGCGCATTTCTTCTACATGTTCATACTGTACATAATCATTCTCGTCTGGTCCCTGTCATTGAGCTATCAGGCTTATGCATTCTTTGAATCGCAGCTTCTTCTGTTAGTAATGATACTCCCGGCAATTCTTTTCGCTATATACATCCGCACCTCTTTGCATAATCGCGCGTTGAGGATAATAATATCTGTGCTTTCCGTAATATCCATGATAATCTCTGTAATAATGGGCTACATTTTCTTTGGCTAGTAAGAAAAAACCTTTCTATGCAGCTCCATATCCAGGTTATTCACGGGCTGTATAAGTTCCCCGCTCAGCTCAAAGCCGTTTTCCAGAGGCAAAACACGCGCAAATATCCTCACGAATGCGCCTGCATCATGATATATTGGCCTGTCAAAGCGAACTTCTGCTTGCGCTCCTTCCAGATCCTGCAGGACTATGCCGTCAGGAAGCTTATCTGCAATCCTTCCTATAATCCTGACGCGTATGTCAGTTTCTACGTTGATATTGTTTATAGATCTTTGAACAGCTGGAAATCTCTGGTACTTCTGGTCCATGATTAGGATTGATCATAAAATTATAAAAGCATCTCAATCATCTGGCCATGTGCCAAAACTGACCTTTCTATCTTTTACAAAATAGCCGATGCGCAGAAAGCAATTCATTAAGGCGGAAAACCGAAGCCTTCTGCTTGTTTGTTAAATCTTGATGTGGCTAACAAACGCATTTGACATCGTTTCTAAATAGGAATAGAAGGCTTTTTTATCTTCGAAAGCCCCTCTAAAACCTCTGCTTTTAAGCAGAGGATACAAGGAGAACTCGAAGAGTTCTCCTGTACAGAAGGAGCTTTGCTCCTTCTTGTAAGATACCGGGGCTTTCGAGATGCTGTGCACACAGGGAAACCCCTGCCTTTAGGCAGGGGAGTATAGGTGCACATCATACAGTCTGCTACTGAATGTATCTTTCGAAGTACAGAAATCCTCAAATTCTGCTTAAAGGATGTTAAAACTATAACGGTTTCTCCAGGGACTTTTGGCATACTGCTCAATCATCTGAAGAAGCTTCTTTTATCTTGTTTTGGATCTCCTCCATCTGCTCTTTTGTCAGTTCCGCCATGCCGCGCATAAGGCCTATGCCGTCACCCTCTGTTCGGGGGATGACGTGAAAATGTATGTGATCAACGATCTGTCCTGCTGCACGGCCGTTGTTCTGCATTATCATGATATCGCTGCCTATTGCATTCTTTATCTTAGAAGCTATGTGCCTGAGAGATCCTGCCAGCCTGCGCAGCGATATTTCATCTATGTCAAATATATCGGCTGTGTGTTTTTTAGGCACAACAAGAGTGTGCCCAGGGGCTGCCGGGTGTATGTCTAAAAATGCAAATGAGTCGTCGTCTTCGTACACCTTAAACGACTCCATTTTTCCTGAAGCTATTTGGCAAAATATGCATTCATCCATTGCCTGATTTTGTTAAGTAAACTTAAAAACCTAAATTTTCCAATTCCAAATGCCTGGCTTTCTCCCTTTGTCTGATGCCGGCTCTGAATGCCTGATGCAATAAAATTCCTTTTTCTTGACCAGATGCCTCTTGCAGACGTATTTCCTGCACACACTGCACCTCTGAACGCCCGTTTTTTTGCATATATAGCACCTGTCTCTATTGTAGTAGGCAAAAAACAGTATGAGCAAAAGTATCACGTATAGCATGAATATCAGGATGATGTCCTGCGGGAATGCAGGTCCTGGAACTGCCACGACATATACGTAGATTATCTCTGACGTATCCGCTCTCCGCCTTCCTGTCAGGTCAAATAGCATGGCGTAGAAGGAGTAGAATCCTTCTTTCGTTTCTGGCGGAACGCGTATTTTTCTGCGCAGCTCCAGCCTTTCGTCTAGCGTGATATTTTCGCGCACAAACACGATAGAATTATTCTGCAGGTCCGCTATCCCATACTCCAGCTCAAGCTGCACGGGCTTTGCAGCGCCTCTGTTTATAACGGTCATGTCAGATCCCAGGAAATTCCCTGCCTTGATTCTGAACGGCGCCCTTTCTGAAATATTAGCTGCTTCGTAAAATTCCCCTGAAGGGCCGTCAACCGGTATGAACAATTCCGCCTCGATCTCCAGAGTCTCGGCTTCGCATGGAGCTGCTGCATCAATGCGGCCTCCGTATACCGGCAGTTTATTTTTGTCTATAACAATAACAGAATAGGATATTTTGTCGCATGCCTTCACGGTGGTTATATTCATCGAGAATGTCGAAGGTATTTCAGCTGACACGGTTTCACTCTTTTCAGTCAGCTGCCCCCCGTCTTTTGAATATACATAATAAGCCTCTGCGTTTCCATATCCGCATAGGCTGGTTATGTTGGAGCTTGCAATAACGCTGTACGCATCCTCTTCAGGAATGTATTGGAAGTCCGGCTTCAGCGTCACTGCCTCCAGCAGCAACGGGGTCATGGCTGCAGACGGATTTTGCACCTGCTCTGTGACAGCAAAGGCAGACACGATGATATTTTCAGGTTGCAGGAATATTGTGTCCGCTGTCGGCTCTACGCTGCTGTATGCTGTTATGGTAAACACGGCGGATAATGTTATAAAAATTGCCGCCATAATCAGGTACAGAGGTCTTTGGCGCTCTCTGTTTCTTGTTGCAGCTCTTATTACAAAGGCCAGGCTGACAAGTATGGCCACAGCTGCAAAAATTATTGGCTCTAGAGGGGGTGCGACTGGCTGGGCAACCGCCACTCCGCACAGCCTTGTCTGCGCCATGGGCCTGCATGCGAAGCTTGTATGTTCGCCGCATTCGTTGTATAATCTTGTTTCCTGTCCTTTCACGCACTGGCTCCACGGTTCGCTTTCGCACAGCTGACACAGCAGGGGTCTCGGGCCTCCGCTCACGGCAAACAAGGATGAACGAAACTCCTGCTTTTCCATCCTAACCAGGTATCTGAGAGCGGTAGAATTTTCCCCGATTTTTTGCAGCACACCTGCGCTGGCTCTCCAGCTGCCGTCTGGATATCTGTGCAAAAGCGTTAGCGTATCAGGATCTATTCCGTATTCCCTGATTCGAGAACGGGGAATTTCTAATTCCAGGACGATAGAGCCTATGTCCCTCGCGCCTTTAAGGTCAAAAACAATCAGCGTTATTTCATCTTTTCCAACAACATTCCCGGACTGTTCGTATGCAAAGCTCGCGTTCAGAAAATCCTGGAAATATATGCTGCTGTTTACAGTTGAGTTCGGCTCACGTACAGCGCTAAGCAGCTTTACAAAATCGCTGTGCTTTGCAACGCTAATAGGTATTTCTGTGCAGGATGGGTAGAGCCTTAGGTCTGCCTCAAGCGGAGGTTTCTGGAATTCTGGCTGCGGAATTTTTCTTGGTCTGGCACCGCCCGGAACCGGTTCAGCAGAGGGTTTTGCAGGAGCAGAAGGCGTTATATTCTCGCTCACATTCTCGGCTATTCCTACTACGGAAACAGTAGCCCGCGTAGA
This sequence comes from Candidatus Aenigmatarchaeota archaeon, assembly GCA_016187395.1. Lineage (GTDB taxonomy): Archaea > Aenigmatarchaeota > Aenigmatarchaeia > GW2011-AR5 > JACRAC01 > JACPJV01. The sequence goes on along the minus strand of JACPJV010000039.1, from coordinate 39,724 downwards.
CTCTGTAGACGAGAGTCCTGAATAAACCTGAAAGTATACCGCTGTCACAGACATGAAAAGTATGGATAAAACCAGGATATGCGTAATGTAGCGATCCTCGTCAGCCATGAAATATATTAAGGAAAAGGGTGGTATAAATTTGAAGGGCAATGAAATCTTGTCGGGGTCATTTCATTGATTCACTATAATGAACGAAGTTCTTTGTGCATCATATCTTTATGCTCAAAGAAGTTCTAAAACCTCTGCTTTCCTGCAAAGAAGCAAAGCTTCTTTGAGGTCTTGAAGAACCTTCGGTTCTTCACAGATAAGCAGAGGATAAGATATCGAACTTCTTTGGCATGCCATGCTTCAAGAAACCACCGCATTTATGCGGTGGTTCATATCAGAAGCATGTCATAGTGATGCAAGGAATACAAGAATGAGCAAAGCTCATTCTGTACATGATGAACCAAAGGTTCATCAGTACTGGAAAACTTTCAGTTTTCCATGTACAGCAGGAACTTCGTTCCTGCTTGTAAACCAGGGTATGATACTTCCCTGCTCACTGTATCACGGTACGAGACTTTCTCCGCTTTTTTTCAGGATCGTATTTCTTCGCAACCGTGAACATCACCGTACCTGTTGCGATGCCGCCAATATAATAAAGCGGCGTTAAGTCGCGTTTTTCATCCCTGCATTCCACGACAAGCCGCAGCGGCGCGGCAACGCTGAACGTGACCATGGCGCCTGTGCCACCCACAGTGCTTTCTTCCGGAGCTTCCTCGACTACGACCTGCCCTGCATATTCACGCTGCTCCTTTGGACATGTCCTGTCGCAAAACCAGTTGCCTATCAGGCATTCTTCTTCATAGGTGTCGCCTATTCTGAAGCAGATTCTGGACGGCAGCGCAGCAGAGCTTGCAGTGGCTGCCTTAACGAAAACAGGTTCGCTTTTCTTCATCTCTGCAACCTGCAAAAATTCACCAGAAACCTTCAGAACAGCATTTACGTCGGTATTCCATGGGTTGTAGATGCCATAGTCTATGCAGTGCATGCTCTCCTCTGCAACATTCTCGTTCTCTGTAAACCATTTCAGGCCAACACCTTTTTCTGCATGGGCAGGAGGCATGAGGAACGCGAATGCAAGAACTGCAATAACAAGCAGGCTGCCTGATTTTGACAGGGCATGCACGGCTGCATTCCCTTTTCTATTCATTCCTCTCATTTCCTTTTCTTCAATCATTTTCACATTAATCACCGATCTTCTTTTCTTGCATTCACCTCTCTATGAGCCGCACGCGTCGCCTGTAGACACAGCCCGGAAGTCTACGGTGTTGTTGTAATCTCCTGCCGCCTGTGCGCCGCTGACGTTGAGCCAGAATCTGTAGTGAGTCACCCCTCCAGGGGCCAGGTTGATATCTCCCTTGTCAAAGCCCGTTGCCATGCTTCTTCCAAAAAGCGCGCGGAAAACGCCTGTTGGCGGATGAGTGAGATTGTTTGTCGTGTTAGCTGCCCATGTTATATTTGCGATTCCTATGCGGCTTGAGCAGGCTGACGTGCACATATCGCCGTTTGCCCTTACGCAGAAGTCCGCATTCTCAGTCGAATCGCTGGACAGCGTAACGTTATACAGCGTGATGTTCAGGTCGCCCGGCCCCCCGCCTCCGGTTGTGTTTGCGTAGTTTGCCGTTGCATTCGTCTGGTTTGCCGGCAGCAGGGTTATCGTGCCGAATTCTATTCCCTTGCTCAAGTTTGTGGACAGCGCTATGGATATGGCAGCTGCTATCGTGACATTCGTATTCGTGCTTTGCGTTGCGCTCGCAAACCCTGTTATTGTGTAGTTCAATACGCCAATTGCGGATACCATGATCAGCATGACCGATACACCCATCGCGTAAATTCTTACATGTGGTTTTGCGGATGCGTTTCTGTCCATAGCCGGTGAGGTCATGTGTGAATACTGGTTTTATTCTGTAAATAAAGATTGCGAGAGTTATATCTTAATCACAAAGTGATATTTCTTCCTGCCTTTCTTCCCGTGCGAGCGGTGCCTTTTGACTGCAACAGCGGTCGCCACACCTCCTACGATCCCTCCTACGAACAAAAGCGGCGTATAATCTCTTTGCAGATTCTGGCAGTCTACTATAAGCCTCAGCGGAGCTGCAACGCCGAATGTCGTGCCCGAGCCGGTCCCTCTCAGCTCTGCGTCCCTCGGCGCCTCCTCGACTATGACCTGGCCTGCGTATTCAAATCTCTCTTGAGGGCACGTCCTTTCGCACAGCAAAGGCCCGAGAAGGCAGTTCTCATCGTAAACATCCCCCATTTTAAAACACAGGTCAGAATGAAGCGCGTCTGAGCTGGAAGTGCCTGCCGCCACAAAAACCGGCTCGCTTGTCTGTTCTGCGACAACAGGAGAGAATTCATCAGAAGCCCTTAAAATGGCGTTCACGTACTCGCTCCACGGACTGTATATTCCGTAGTTCAGGCACCTTGTTGTTTCTTCCTTCATAATCTCCGCTTCAGTGTACCATTTTATGCCCACGCCTCTTTCAGCGTATGCTGGAAAAGAATTAAACACTGTAATAATTAAAAACATCAGAAGCAGTAGCAATAAAGAGTGACTTGAATCCGCACATTTTCCCCTATTTGCTTTCATCCATCCACCTCTAAGACGCCTCATATTTCTATTTGTTTTACGACCCGCACGCGTCTCCGGCAGTAGTGCCGCGGAACGATATTGTTGTATTGTAATCGCCTGCTGCCTGCCCTCCGCTTACGTTGAGCCAGAACCTGTAGTTGTTCTCATTGCCTGCGCTGACAGCAACTTCTCCCTTCACATAGCTCGTAGTCGCAGATATTCCGAAAAAGCCCCTGAAAGGCCCGCCTGGCGGGTGCGTGTCGTTGTTTATTGTTTTGTTGTCGTACCACGTCAGGTTTGCCAGCGCGAACGAATTGGCGCCTCCTGAGGTCGCAAAAGGCCCGCTGCCTTTTACGCAGAAGTCCACGTTCTGGTTTGAGTCTGTTGAGACAGAAGCGTTGTACAGGGTATAATTCAGCCCTCCGCCAGGCCCTCCCCCGCCTGTATAGTTCTGGTAGCTTGCCGTTGCATTCGTCTGGTTCGCCGGCAGCAGGGTTATCGTGCCGAATTCTATTCCCCTGCTCAAGTTTGTGGAAAGCGCTATGGCGATATACCCTGAAATAGTTACGTTAGAACCCGTGCTCTGCGTCGCCGTGGCAAAACCAGTTATAGCGTAATCAAATATGCCAAGCGCTGATATAAAGATAACCAGAACAGCTGCTCCCAGAATGTAAGAACTTATGTGAGGCTTTGTGTTAATATGCCTACCCATAGCTAATAGCGGAATCATGCTTAGACTAAGAAATAGCGGCAAATAAAGATTTCGGTTCGAATGTAGTTACCAAAAAGATACCGAAACTCGATAATGTTGGCCCAGTAGAAATTAGCCATATTCCTTGTTTCACATTAAAGCTTTGCAATCAAAATTAAGGCAATGAAAAATCTCACGTGCCCGGTCTTTCGTGCCGCCAGAATCGCAGGCAGCAAACGAAGCCTTGGAATCATACAGGAGATTCATTTAAGCAAAGGTTCTAGATTCAACACGCTAAAGCGCACATGCAGGATAAGTCCGAAAGTACTTTCAAAAAAACTAAGGGACATGGAAAACGAAGGGATCCTGAAAAGGACAAGAAAGCCCGGCAGCAAAAATTCAGAGTATTATCTGACGGAAAGAGGAACGGAATTCCTAAAAATCCTTGACGCACTAAAAGAATGGACTTCATATTACGAGAATCTTGGTTGCAAAACCCGCAGATGCACCGCGTGCCCTCTCTTCTAACGCCCCTTCCAGCTGCAGGATGCAGATTGACTGACGAGAGAAAATATTGATATTAATTACTCGTCAGTCCATTCACCTCCCTGCCTCTTTCATTTTTGCTCGCACATTTTCTTCAGCGCAGGATAAATCATTTTTAAAAATCCCAGAACCTTTTCCGCATATTCTTTGTCAAACCTTTTCCCATAGTACATGATTCCATTTCTGAAATAGCGCACGTCGTTTGCAAATTCCACATCCCTGCCGCTAAAGCCTATTTCAGCCATGTACGAAACTTCAGCTTCATGCGCGCCCTTTCCTGTCGTGGCAAATCCGTCTGAAAACATCTTTGCCCGTATAAGCTCCATGATTATGTCGTAAGCATTCTTGATGATGTGGTTCGCATTGCTGTCGTCCAGACCCATCTTTTCGGCAAATGAAAGAAGGACTTTATAGGAGTCCTCAGATCCGGCAATAAGCGATCTGGCCCTGAGTTTGTCAGGGGACTGTCTCCTTGCAGTGCCTTCAGCCAGATATTCGCGGAATGTTTTGAGAGGCATCATAATTCAATCCACCCTGATAAGAGAATCCCTCCAATAATATTATTCCTGAGCTCATCGCCTATTTTTCTGAAAGACTCATAGAAACTAATCCTTATCTCTTTAGCAAGCGATTTTTCGAAACTGCTCATGTCAAGAGATTTGCCTTTGGCACCGATTATAGCGATGTCAATGTCAGATAAGTACGTATCCTCTCCTTTGGCGAAGCTGCCAAATAGGATAATAGTGCAGCCCGGAAATCTTTCCCGTAGAAACTCATCAAGCCCTGATTCGTATATCTGCCTGAGGTTGTCAGCTCTTTTCATGCCTATGACAGCGTGGTTTTCCCTGTTTAATTCAATCGACGTTCTTTTTGATTTCTTGTCCTTCGTAACATGCAAAAACCCCTGTTTTTCCAGTGTTGGCAGTGCTTTTGCGACGGCTGTTTGGCTAACCTCAAGGCCGATTGCTACGGCCCGCGCATTAAACGATTTCCCGGCATTCATGAAGAGAAAACGCAGTATTTCCTGCTGCAATATTGTCAACTTCAGTTTATACATCTAAACCACAGTTGATATATATCAACTCAAGTTTATATACCTTTGCTTCGCTAATTTCAAGACATCTGTCTTATAGTGAACCAAATAAATAATCAGGATATTATACTATTTGGTTCACATATAGTCAGCAAGAAAATATAATACTAATTTCTTTCTTGCATGACTATAATCCTCACCGCCCCTCCCCGTTGCGGTTCCTGCCGCGGATAGAATAAAGCACAAGCTCGTTGCCGTCGGCTACGACAACAGCATCAGTATAAGTAAGTCCGCTTGTCGTATTTACACGTGCCGGGTTGAAGCTCCTGTCTGCTGATGCATAAGATTCATAATGCATAAATTTATATACTTTTGTGCACTATGATAAACCATGCTGAGGGATATACTGCTTATTCAGAAAAGGGAGCTTGAAAAAAAGCTGCAAGAAAGCTATGTAGAAAGAAACGTGAATATCAAAAACTTGGACAGCACTATGATAAAGGTGATTATAGGACCGAGAAGGTCAGGTAAATCATTTTTTGCCACCCATGCACTGAACAGATTTGGAGTTTTTGGGTACGCCAATTTTGATGACGAAAAACTTGTGGAAGTGAAAAATTATGATGAAATAATCGATGCGCTAAACTCTATATATAAGGCTCCGAAATGCCTTCTGCTCGATGAGATTCAGAATATAGACAAGTGGGAACTGTTTGCAAACAGGCTGCAGAGGCAGGGGTACAATCTTGTTATTACCGGGAGCAATTCAAAGCTGCTCAGCAGGGAGATGGCGACGCATCTGACTGGCAGGCACACCCTTATAAACATCTTCCCGTTTTCTTTTCAGGAATTTCTCATGCTTGAGAACAGGGAATTGACGAAAAGCGAAATAAAGGAAAGGTTGGTTTTTTACATTACTCACGGCGGCTATCCGGAACCTCTGGTTAAAAAACTGGATCACATGGATTATCTCTCAACCCTGTTCAGCTCCATAATCTTTAAAGACATAGTGAAAAGATACAGGATAAGGTCTGTACGCGCTATTGAGGACCTTGCCGCTTATCTTGTTTCCAATATAGCAAGGGAGTTTTCCTACAACACGCTGAGCAAAATCGCGAAATGCAAAAGCGTTCATACAGTGGAGAGGTACCTGAACTATCTGGAAGAAGCCTTTATTTTCTTCAGGATAGAAAGATTTTCACCAAAGGTAAAAGAGCAGATAGCTTTCAGCAAGAAAATATACTGCATCGACAACGGATTTGTCTATGCAAAAGCTTTCAGGCTGAGCCCTGATACGGGAAGGCTGTATGAAAATGCCGTTGCAATCGAGCTCAAAAAGCGTGAAATGAACGGCATTGCAAGGATTTATTACTGGAAAAATCCGCAGCAGGAGGAAGTCGACTTTGTTGTAAAGAAAGGTATCAAGGTAAAGCAGCTGATTCAGGTCTGCTGCGACGTCAGCGATATAAAGACGAGGAACAGGGAAGTCAGGGCGCTTGTAAAAGCGGGGAAAGAACTCAAATGCAGAAATCTGGTTATCATAACAGAGGACTATGAAGCGCAAAAACAGGTAAAGTGGTTCGGAATAAAAGCCAAGGTGAAGTTCATGCCTCTGTGGAAATGGTTGCTTGCTGCCTAATTCCCTTCCCCGTTGCAGTTCCTGCCCCTAACAGAATAAAGCACAAGCTCGTTGCCGTCGGCGGCGACGCCGGCGTCAGTATAGCTCAGCCCGCTTGTCGTGTTTGCGCGCGCCGGGTTGAATCTTCTGTCTGCGGATGCGCCTCCAAGCAAAACTTTAAATAGTTGAAGTATAAGTATATACTCATGATGCATTTTTTTGATAGAGACGACGAACTAAATTTCCTGAATAGGAAATACCGCTCCGGAAAGGCGGAACTTGTCATACTTTACGGGCGGCGGAGGATAGGGAAGACAGAGTTGCTTATGCATTTTTCTGAAGGCAAGAATATGCTGTATTTTCTGGGACGTTTAGAATCAAAATCTGACACGCTGCGAAGGTTTAATAACCTGCTGGTAGAATTTTTCGGGGACGCGAGGCTTCTTACCTCCCCTTTGCTGAGCTGGGATGGCATATTCGATTACCTCGCTGAAAAGGCGGCATCGAGGCTTGTGCTGATTTTTGACGAGTTTCCTTTCCTGATTGAGAGATCACCGGAAATAATATCAGTTCTGCAGGACAAATGGGATTCGGCTTTCAAAGGCACGAAACTCATGATGATACTGTCAGGCTCGTCAGTCAGTATGATGGAAAAATATGCCCTGAGCTACAGAAGCCCTCTGTACGGCAGGAGAACCGGCCAGTGGCAGGTCGATAAGCTGGACGTGACCTATCTGAAGGAATTTTTCCCCGGATACGCCATGGAAGAACTGGTTTTCGTATATTCCTTTCTTGATATGATTCCAGGTTACCTGGTAAAGTTTTCTCCGAAAATCGGCCTGTGGAAAAATGTAAGGGAAAGGATTCTAAGCAAAGGCGAATTTTTATACGAGGAGGTGGAAATTCTTCTGAGAGAAGAGCTGAGAGACCCGTCGAATTATATGTCAATAATTTCCGCCATCGCCGGTGGGGCTGCGACATCCGGCGAAATTCATTCAAAAACGCAATTGGACAAAAGCCTTCTTTCAAAATATCTTTTCATTCTGGAAAAACTCGGGATTCTGGAAAAAAGAAAAATAATCACCGAGAGCTATAAAAGCAAGCTAAAGGCGAGAGGTTCATATGCTTTAAAGGATAATTTTTTTGATTTCTGGCTCAGATTTGTATACCTCAATAAACAACAGCTGGAAAGAGGGGATGTTGATGCCGTTCTGGATGAAATAAAGAAAAGGAGCGGGGAATATGTAGGCAGAAAATTCGAATCATTCGTCGCGTCATTGGTACCCAGGCTCAATATCATGGAAACCACAAAAATTGGCAGATGGTGGCACAAGGACAGGGAAATAGACATAGTAGCGCTTGATGAAAACAAAATGAAAATCTTGTTCTGCGAATGCAAGTGGAAGGACGGTGTAAACGCTGAAAAAATTGCTTCCATGCTGAGCGAGAAAGCCAAATATGTAAAATGGCACAACGACAGGAGAAAAGAAATCTATGCTGTTTTTGCAAAGTCATTCAGAAAGAGAATAACAAAAGTCGAAGGGAAGAAAGCATATTGCTTTGACCTGAAAGATCTGGAGAAGGCGATGAAGCTATAGTGAAACCACAAATGAAACGGAACATGTCATTTGTGCTTTCCCATATAGCAAACCAACTTAATAAACGCCATATAGCAAGTTGGTTTGCTATATAATCAGCCTACCGCCCCTCTCCGCTGCAGAATGCAGACTGACATTCCTGCAGCGGAGGCAAATGACACTTTCTGCAGAAAGTGTCTACTCACTCGCAGTCCATTCGCCTCCCTGCCTCTAACTGAGTTGAAACGCAACCTTTAAATATGTTCACGTATTAAACATATTAAACACAATGAACGTGATAGGTGATTTTGTGGTAAGCATAACTCTGTCTGTACCGGAAGAGCTGAAAGAAGAAATGGACAGACATCCTGAGCTAAACTGGTCAGAAGTAGCTAGGCAGGCAATCCGGGAGAGGGTCATTCTCTTAAAGAAGATGGATAGGCTTCTCGCAGAGAGCAAACTGACCGAAGAAGACGCAATTGAACTCGGCAGAAAGGTTAATAAGGCGCTGGCAAAAAGATACAAAGAGATGAGATAAATGGATCTTGTTCTCGATGCGAACGTACTTTTCGCAGCATTGATAAGAGACAGCCATACGCGCCATCTCATTTTGAGCAGCAGCTGGACTTTCTACATCCCTGAATTTCTTTTTGAGGAACTTATGAACAATCTGGACGTCATCACTGAAAAAACGGGTCTTTCAGAAGAAAAGGTTAGGGATCTTTTTACCGAGCTCATGATAAGAGCGAGTATAACATCAGTCCCTTCCAGCGAATTCATAGAATATTTTGAACAAGCTGAATCTGTATGTCCTGATCCCGATGATGTCCATTACTTCGCGCTCGCATTGAAACTCCGCTGCGCAATATGGTCAAATGACAAGAAGCTGAAAGAGCAAAATATTATCAAAGTTTATGCAACCAAAGAACTCTCAGAACCGAAGTAGTCACCGCCCCTCCCCGTTGCGAAGTGCAGACTGACGTTTGCTGCGGCAAACGTCCATTCGCCTTTCTGCCCCTAACAGAATAAAGCACAAGCTCGTTGCCGTCGCCGGCAACGCCGGCATCCGTATACTGTAAGCCGCTTGTCGTGTTTACGCGTGCCGGGTTGAAGCTCTGGTCAGCAGATGCGCGTGTGGCGTTCACCTCCCTGTCTATGCCATATTCCTGTGAAAGCGGCTCGGTAGGCCAGTACAATTCGACATTGCGGCCGTTTCTTCTGGCGCGAAGATTCTGCATCTCTCCGGGCAGAACATCGCACGGGCAGACTTCGAGGCATTGGACTGGGCATCCTATTAAATATGTCGGTCAAAAAGGCATGAAAATGACCGATAAGCTTATATACTTTGATAAACTTATTTTCCTATGGAAAATGAAAAAATTGTAGAGGTATTAAGCGGCTGGAATTTCTGGGAAGATGACCATGAAACTGGAATATCCAGAGAAGAATACCTGAGCAAGCTGGACAGACTCGTGCGCACAGACCAGGTTATTGCAATAACAGGTGTGCGAAGGAGCGGGAAATCCACTTTAATGAAACAGTTCATAAAACGGCATATTGGCAGAGGTGAAGGCAGAACATCTTTTTTGTATGTAAACTTCGAAGAACCAAAATTTGCAGATATGCTCTCTTTGGAATTTCTGCAGCAGATTTATGAGTCTTATATGGAAATAGTGAAGCCGAAAGGCATTCCCTACATCTTGCTGGATGAGATACAAAGTATCCCGAAATGGGAAAAGTTTGTGAGGGCTTTGCATGAAAAGAAGGAAGCGCGTATTTTAATTTCTGGTTCCACTTCCAAATTGCTCAGCAAAGAATTCGGAACCCTGCTCACAGGAAGGTGGGTAGATATGAGAATATACCCGCTGGATTTCAGGGAATTCCTTCGTTTTAAGGGACTGCGGCTGGGAGGCAAGCTTGATTTGCTTTCCAGAAAAATTCAGATTAAGCAGCTTCTGAGAGAATACATGGAATACGGCGGTTTTCCTCTCGTTGCATTAAAGGGCGAAAAAAAGGAAATACTTGAAAGGTATTTTGACGATATAGTGGGAAGAGATATCGCAGAGCGCCGCAGAATAAGAAACACGGGAAAACTCAAGGCGTTGGCCAAATACTACCTGACAAATTTTTCATCTCCCATCTCGTACAGAAGAATTGCCAGGTTTGCGGGCTTGAGTCTGGACAGTGTAGAAAGGTTCTCGCTGTATATGACAGATGCCTGCCTGGTGTTTTTCGTCCCGAAATTTTCATATTCCCTGAAAGAGCAGGAAGTGAATCCGAGAAAGGTCTATGGGATTGATTCCGGCCTCATAAATACAGTAAGCTTCAGATTTTTGGACAACATAGGGAAACTGTATGAAAACCTAGTTTTTCTTTCATTGCTCAACAGAGGGAAAGAAATCTATTATTTCAAAGGCAGGCAGGAATGCGACTTTCTGGTAAAGGAGGGGCGAAAGGTTACGGCTATACAGGTTTCCTACCAGATAAAGGAGAATGAAGAGCGCGAGGTCAAAGGTCTGTTAGAAGCCATGAAAAAATGCAAATTGAGGGAAGGGCTTGTCATAACAGAAGAGAAAGAAGGCGGCAGAAAAGTGAAGCATAAAGGCAGAAGTTACAATATCACATTCATCCCCCTCTGGAAGTGGCTGCTGGCAGCAAAATGATTTGCCTAAGGCCCCTCCCCGTTGCAGTTTCTGCCTCTCACAGAATAAAGCACAAGTTCGTTGCCGTCGGCGGCATTAAAACTATTTATCATTTATTGTTACATACATTTATGGAACATTACAGGCACGTAGACTCTTTGCTAAGACAAGGCAGCCTTTCCCCACTAGGTATTGCAAGAGAATGTGAAAGGATAGGTGAAGGGCCAAAAACAAGACAGGGGGTATGGAAATATATAAGGCGAACCGGCCAGCAGGAAAGATATTCAAAAGCAAGAAACGCTTACCTCTCAAATAGAAGAAAAGCTGGTGAAGAATTGCAAGAAGAACAAAGATGCATCCTGAATCTTCTTAGAAACAGACTTTATGAACTGGCAGAAAGGGAAGGATGGGAATATGGAAAGGCGATTGAGTATGATCAGGGGAGGCCTGAAAAGGCGTCTGATCATAATGGTTACATTCCAGTAGAGAATTTGATAAAATTATTTAGAGAAGTTCGAATAACCAGAGAAAGGGGGGCAAAAACCACCCTCCGTGACCTTTCCAGAAAATCAGGGATTGGATACCACGCCACGGTCAGGGATATTATCCTAAAAGAGGGTGGAGAGGATATTCTGAGCTGGAGATGGGAAAGCCTGCCTGATGATGCCCGAAGGATGTTGAGGCGGGCTTACCAGACTGATCTTAGCCCTGCTGATGTCTCTCATTTCACAGGGCTGCCGGAAAAGAAAATCGGGTATTTCTTTGCAAAACTTAACCGGGAAACAGGAAGGGCCAGAAAAAGAAAGCCTGTGGTGCAGCTGAGGCCGCAAAGCTCAGGTATTATAATTTTAACTCGCCGGGACGCAAGCCAGATTTATGACGGCATGGACATGGGTTTAAGCGAAGAAGAAGTATCAGGGTTGCTGGCAAAAGATTTGGAGGCGGTTCATTTTGCAGTTGAAAATAGAAAAAGCGGGATGAAACTGGAAAAAACGCTGGTAGATTCATTGAAAGCAATATTTGACGATCCAGGAATTTCAAAGCCCTATATGGAAATTTACAGGGAACTTTCAGTTGCCTGATTACAAGCAAAAGAAAGCCTCCATCTTTAGATAGAGGATGAATAATATGGCTTTCTTTTGCGATGCTGTCCTCCCAGGGAAGCCGCTGGCTTTATCCAGCGAAGGATATGGAGGACATCACCAGCAAATTCGATTATCTGTATAAGGCATCTGCTGACCGTCAATAGACCACGTATATGTGTAAGTTATTGGATCTCCATTTCTGTCAAAGCTGCCGAAAGCATTGCAGGTTATGCATTGGCTGCTATTATCAGCGTTTATAGAAACCTTTGGCATTGTTGGAGGGCGATTCGTTATACCATAGTAAGCATCTTCCAGCATCCAGCTGTTTTCCATGGCTTCATTGTATCTGGCTGTCGTTTCCGGAGAATACCCGTCTGCTGTTTCGAGCGCGTATAACGTCAAAGGATCTCCCAGCCTGCCTGTTTCCCTGTTTCCATAGCCGATATAATCATGAACCATTATATCATCCGTGCCGTAGAAGCTGTTTGTAAAGGGATATGCTTGGTTCACCAGATGATGGTGCAGTTCAATGTCGTGCCCCCATTCATGCAAATAAAGTCCCCCAACATAATCCTCTCCGTCATCCAGTTCCTCTGTGCTAAAAGCTGGTGAAGAGCCTGTAAAGCTGCATACCGGAATGCCCCATTCAAGGGTTTCAGCTGCAAGATGAAATACATGGCCTTTAGTTCTATCATCTACCATCGCATTCAAGGTTTCCCTTACCCTATTTCCATCCAGTACAACGCAGTCTTCAAGGACTTGCCCAATAAGATCTGAATATGATATGTCCTCAGGCTTGTATTCAAAGGAGAAATCTCTTCCAAAAATCCTCTCTGCTATTTTCTCCAATGCCGGAATATCGCCCTCCATGGAAGTTGACGTAGCTCCATCATCAGTAGGAAATACGTCGTGAAGCACCATCGTGAATGTCCCGCCCTGTCTGTAGGATTGCACGGTTTCATTTCCTCCTCCTTCGCGGATGTCAAAATCTCTGTACAGTTGTTTTCTGACTAAAGGATGGTCCAGATGCTTTCTGTAAACATGGGTAATCTCTGGAGAGTATCCGTGGCTTTCCATCCAGGAAAAGAATGATGCCAAATCAGCATCTTCGCCGTTTCCTGCCTGAACAACAAGATTTTTTTCTTTAGATCTGTATCCCATGTCCCAATAAACTATCTTCACTGGATGTTTTCCGGAAAAGGTCGGGGTTAAAATAAATGAATCTTCTACGACATTCGCGCCAGCTGCCCATTCCATCTTATCCATGGATCCATCGCCGCCATAATCCGCGCCATACCTCCATATGCCGTCAGGATCAACTATTTTAAATAAAACGTTTTCGCCGTCAACACGGGCGTCAATGAATCCATCCGGCGATAGCGTATCTGAAGCAGAGGGCCCGGAAACCCTGCCGTCGTTTGGAGTCGCCGTGCAAGTCCATTCGTGCTGAAAAATCTCGCTGAAAGGAGGCAGAGAAGGCTCTACACGCACCAGCTTTCCGGGATTTATAACATGATTGCAGCCTCTTCGCAGCTCGCCAGGATCTGCCCTGTAATTCCCGTTGAAGCAGCCAAAATCATAGTGGTTGTCCTTTGTCTCGAATTCTCTGCCATCAGTTTTTTGTGGTACGCCTGTTTCCTGTTTCAGTTCCTCTGCAGAAGCAGCGCCCGTGCTGAACAAAAGAGCGCCAAGTCCCAAGGCAGCAGTTCCCACCAGGTGGCGGAATTTGCGAGTCATGAAATCGAACCTAATTAGTTAGAAGCCGATAAGTTTTAAAGGTTTCCTAAGGCGCCTGCCCAATCTCACCGCCCCTCCCAAGCTTTAAATAGTTGATAGTAAAGTATACTACTTATGACTCAACCAAAATTTGTGAACAGAGAGAAGGAGCTTGCATTTCTAAAACGAATGCATTCATCCGGCAAGTCAGAACTTGTTGTGATTTATGGCCGAAGGCGCGTGGGAAAAACGGAGCTTATTCTGGAGTTCCTCAGGGGAAGGAAAGGGCTTTACTTTCTTGCCTCTTCAGAAGGCGATAAGGAAAACTTAGCTAATTTCAAGAGAAAAGCGTCCGAGCTTATCGATGATGAGAATTTTTCAAGAGCTGAATTCGGAGACTGGTTTTTTCTATTCGACTCTTTGGCAAAAAATATAGCATTTGCAGAACTGGCAAGGAAAACAAAAGTAATTGTTGCCATTGACGAATTTCCTTTTCTGATACACAGCAACCCATCAATCCCTTCGATATTTCAGAGAATATGGGAGCTTATACTGAAGAACAAAAACGTTATGCTGATACTTTCAGGCTCGTCGGTCAGCGTGATGGAAGAAAAGGTTCTCGGTTATGGGAGTCCCCTGTACGGCAGAAGAACAGGTCAATGGGAGCTTCAGCCGCTGTTATTTGCTCGCATGAGAAAATTTTTCCCGCATTGCAGCATGGAAGAACTGGCAAGAATATGGTTCGTTATCGGCGGGATACCGGAATACATCCTGAAATTCGATCCAAAGCTGGGATTCTGGCAGAATATAAGGAAAAATTTCATAAGAAAAGGCTGCTATCTTTACAGGGAAGCGGAATTCCTGCTGAAAGATGAATTTAGAGAACCCAAAAATTATGTTCTCATTTTCAAGGCTATTGCGCTTGGAAAAACAACGTCAGCAGAAATATGCAATTATACCGGATTGGACAAAGGCATGGTGTCAAAGTATCTCGAAACGCTCAAAAACATTGGAATAATAAGAGAGGAAATTCCTGTCACTGCTTCGCCGAAATTCCGAAGGAGGTTGTATTTTCTTGTCGATCCTTATTTCAATTTCTGGTTCAGGTACGTTTATCCGAACAAGATAGAACTGGAGGCGTACAGGGAGGGGGAAATCCTGTCTGCAATCAAAAAGGATTTCCAGAATTATTCCGGGTTTATGTTCGAAAGGCTGGTCGAGCATCTGATAAGGGAAAAGGCTGTTCTGGCAGGCTTCGGCTTTGAAAAAATCGGCAGATGGTGGCACAAGGACAGGGAAATAGACATAGTAGCGCTTGATGAAAACAAGATGAAAATCTTGTTCTGCGAATGCAAGTGGAAGGATAACGTAGATGCGGGAAAAATTGCCGCAAACCTCATTGAGAAAGCCAAGCTCGTGAAATGGCACAACGACAGGAGAAAAGAAATCTATGCTGTTTTTGCAAAGTCATTCAGAAAGAGAATAACAAAAGTCGAAGGGAAGAAAGCATATTGCTTTGACCTGAAAGACATCGAGAAAGCCATGAAGCGATAATTCACAGCCCCTCCCCGCTGCAGTTGATGCCGCGGATGGAGTAAAGTGCAGGCTGTTTGTTGTACATTTCTAAGCACCTTTCCTCCTTTCAAGTCTGCACTTCATAGAAGCCAGGTCAGAGCCTGACCGGTCTATACCGAACCTTTGCTCAAGTCCTTTTGCTATCCGGGGATGTTCAGGCCTTCCCTTGTTTGGTCCTGACCCGTACTGAAATTCCGGATCCGCACATAACTCCAGAAAATAAGTCTTTTCCTCATCGGAAAATGGCGCATAACCGCGGGCAGCGACAGCTTTCCTGGAAATTTCTCTTCTTTGTTCAGGCGTCAGAGAATGAATGCCCTTTCTCATTCTTCGCGCAGAACTCCCTCCGATTTTCCCAGCTTTTTTTCCTATCTTAGATCTCTCCTCATGAGAAAGACCGTGTATGCCGAGCTTTTGCTCGTATACTATTCTTCCTGATTTTGAGCCGCCTTTTCTTCCTGCCTCAGAATGCTGCTTGCTTGTAAATCCGTATATGCCTGTGCCGTCGTCTTGCTGTTTTCTGATAACAGGCATGGCTGCATCAACCGTATGTTCGTATGCAAGCCTGTGCCTCTCGCCTTCCGGCATAAGCTCTGCAAGCGCGAAATAGACAGAAGACAGCGCGATGCTTTCCGATCCCTTGCAATATCTTATATCTATGCGGTGTTTTTTTACTATCTCTTCTCCGGTTGCGCCACGCCTGTAGTCATCGGCAATCCGCGAAATATCGCGAGCAATCTGGCTTGCTAGTTGTCGCGAAAGAATCATTGCCGCTCCCTGGCTTCGGCTCATCTGAAGCTTGGACATCTCTTCTGAATTCATATATAATGGATTTGCGGAAGTTATTTAAGGTATTGCCTATTATACCTTTTTGATAAACATGAAATGGAAATATGCAAGCGTGGCATTCATGCTTTTGCTGATAGCAGCTCTGATTGCTGTGCCAAATCAAACGGTCTTTGCGCTGCAAGAATATGACACAGCAGAAGTCGAGGGCAGAGTTATCATAATACACAGCGATGACTTCATTAGCCAGCATAGCGAAAACGCATACTATTTAGAGTCTGGAGAAGGTGATTTTTACAGATTAGTATTCAGGGGAGATCCTTTGCTAATTCCTGATTCTATTATCAGAATAAGAGGAAAAATTAGCGGGCAGCAGATTTCAGTGGATGGTGAGAATCTTGTTGTAATTCGCTTGCCAGAGCCAGATCCAGCAGATAACAATCTTCGTGTTCTTGTAATCATGTTTAACTTCATCAACGACCAGCGTAAGCCCTACCTCGCAGAACAGATAAATTATACATTGTTTGAGGGTACATTTTCGCCGAACAATTTCTTTCAGGAAAATTCCTTCGGCAAAGTTTCGCTTTCTGGTGATGTTATAGGATGGTACACTATAGACAACACCAATGATGTCACTTGTGATTATGGCTTGTGGTCACAGGCTGCCGAAGAACTGGCGGCAAAGGATAATTATGATGTCAATAATTATGACAGAGTGATATATTTCTTCCCTTCGTCAGAGGTTTGCAATTGGGCAGGAAGGGGGCAGCTTGGCGGGGACCCGCCAAGAAAAATCTGGATTAACGGCGAAAATTGGGAACAGCTGTATGCGCATGAAATCGGCCACACATTCAGCCTGCACCATTCAGGAAGCCTGGATTGCGGCTTTCGTGCTATAGACGACTATGCTAATTGCATTTTTTCAGAGCAAGGTGATTCTTACGACGTGATGGGAAACCGCTACCATCACCTGAATGCCCCGCACAAGATTGCAGCCGGGTGGATAAGCCCAGAAAGCGTGCAGGAAATAGCAAAAAGTGGCATTTATACAATTTATTTTCCTTTGGAAGCGCAAGCTTTCGGAACGCAGGTGTTAAAGATAGCAAAGCCCGATACTAATGAGCATTATTTTCTAGAGTATAGGCGGCCTATCGGCTTTGATGACCTTTTGAGTGACGCAATCACAGAAGGCACTCTTATTCATGTCTGGGACGGCATTTCTGCAAGCAAGACGAAGCTCATCGATGCCACGCCGAAAACAAAGAAATACGCCTACGACGAGGCGCTCTCAGACGGTTCACTTTTCTACGACCGTATAAACAGAATCAGCATTACTCAATTGAGGCATGATGAAGATTCAGTAACAATATATGTGGCATTTCTGCCGCCCCCTTGTTATCTCTGTGACAAAATTGGACCGATTGGACTCTTTATAGATCCGAATATCCTTCAGCAAGTTTCCTAAGGCGCCTGCCCAGCCTCCACGGCCTTGATTTCGACGGTGTTGTTATAAGTTCCTGCGTCCTGACCGCTGCTGACGTTCAAGAAGAATTTCAGGAAAATTCCAGAGCCACTGATCAGGTTGTCACCTATCTTGTTGTCAGAAAAGCTTGTGGTTAGAGAACGGTTGTTTGCGCTTGGAACATTTACATTGGTCGTGTTGTAGCTGAACGTTTCGTTCGGAAGTCCTATAAGGGCAGTTCCTCCGGGTGTTGCGAGAGGTCCGCTTGCGCGTATATAGACATCTACAGTAGTGCCTGTAGCTGATACGTTTATCCTGTAATCAGTTGAATTTGTTCCATTATTTCCATCAGCAAACTGCTGGAATATAGGTAAGACATCAATTGTCCAGTGTATCTGCCGTGAGAGAGCATTCGACAAAGCAAGTGCGATTGACTTCGTAATTCCCGTTATATTCACCTGGAAATCTGCGCTCTGGTTGTCTCCTGCCAGCGATGAGTTAGCCATCCCATCAACAAAATGCTGCGTGCCTACCGGGCCAGGTGCCCTTACGAGCCAGTTCACCAGGCACGTCGCCCCCTCGTCCTGCGACAGCGTGCCGCAATCCACCGGGTTCCGCTGGCGGAGGTTGATTTTGATTATTCTTCCGGGTGCAGTATCCGTACCGAAATATGCAAAGCCTCTTTCTATATCTATAAATCCGGAATATGAAAAGTTTTCATTCGAATTTAAATTAATTGTGATATTTCCGGCAAAATCTGATAAGTTAAGTCTTGTTATATTAGCCGGAGTGTCTTCTGACCCAAAATATATGAAATTGTTTTGTGTATCAATCGCCCCGGATACTATACTTGTTGGAAGCACAATACCATCTGTTCTGGTAAAATCTGAGAGATTTATCTTAACAACATTCCCGAACAGTCCACCGAAATAAGCAAAGCCGTTTGTTACATCAATTACACCCGATTCCATTGTACGCTCTCCTGTATTCAGTGTAATTGAACCTACTCTAGTGAAATCAGTTAGGTTAATCTTAATTATTTTGCCAGGATTTGTCCGTGTAGCGAAGTAAGCAAAACCACTTGCAGTATCAATGACAGCTGATGTCAGGTTATCCTCGCCCGTATTTAGGGTTAAGTTCCCTAATCTTGAGAAATCAGAGAGGTTAATCTTCACAATAATTGCCGGTGGAGTGAAGGTGCCAAAATAAGCAAATCTCTTCTCGGAATCTATAACTGCGGATCTGAGATCGGCTTCATTCGTATTCAAAGTTACATTTCCAACCCTAGAAAAATCAGAAAGATTAATTTTGACGACAATACCTGGATTTGTGGCTGTGCCAAAATATGCAAAACCGTTTTTGGCGTCTATAGCAGCTGAGCGCAGACTATTTTCGCCTGCATTCAAAGTTATAGTTGCTATCTTCCTAAAGTCAGAAAGATTAACCTTTATTATTTTCGCAGGCGAGGTAGCAGTACCGAAATATGCGACTCCTTTCTCAGAATCAATTACGGATGCTTGATATGTAAAGTTGTCCTCGCCTGTGCCCAGCGTCAAATTCCCAGCCCTCTCCAGCACGTTGCGCGGCTTCGGGACTTGATCTACTTTGACTTTGACTACCAATGTAACATCATCGTTTGCTGCGCCAAAATATGCAAAACCAGTGGAAACATCAATAGCTGCTTTTGGATCGCTTATCCCTAATGATGCTATTTTCGTTGCATTTAATTCAACATTTCCAATCAAAGTGAAATCTGAAAGGTTTATCTTGGTCAAATTTAAAGGATTCGCATCCCATGCAAAGTATGCTATCTTATTCACTGTATCTATAGCGGCTGACTGCAATTCTCCTATACCGATACTAACATTTCCGACTCTCTTAAAGTCAGAAAGATTTATTCTTATTACATCGTTAGTTAAAATACCGCCTCGTACAGTTCCAAAATAAGCAAATCCGGCATCGACATCTATAACAGATGATCCTGGAGCTCCAGGAGCCGCTGACGTATTTCCAATTCTTGTAAAATCAGATAGATTAACCTTTACGATTCCAGTATTGCTCTCGTCATAACTTATAGTTCCAAAATATGCAAATTGATTTTGTATGTCTATAACGCCTGTCATAATCTGATCCTCTCCGGTATTGAGCGTAAGATTACCTACTCTAGAAAAGTTCAAAAGATTTATTTTTACAATAATACCTGGTGGTGCAGTTGCCGCAAAGTACGCAAAACCATTTTCTGTATCTATAACAGCCGACGATAAATTTTGTTCTCCGGGGTTCAAAGTAATGTTTCCTACTACTTTTAGATCAGAAAGTCTTACCTTGATTATTTCTCCAGAAGGAGATTGTGAATTACGCGATCCTAGATATAGAAAGCCATTGTTGGTATCTATTACTCCTGAACGAAAACTATATTCTCCTAATCCGGGTTTTTCAATAGTAATATTTCCAGCTCTTTTGAAATCAATAAGATTTATTTTTATCAGATGGCTTGGTGATGAAGCAGTGGCCACGTATAAGAAACTGCCATAAGAATCCATAAGAACTACAGAGAGACTTTCAGTCGGCTCAAGTGTCAAATTCCCCACCCTAGTCAAATTCCTCATCTTCCGCATCGTCACGTTCACGATGTACAGCGTCTGGTTCCAGAATTTATCATCAATCGCTGTGTCCGGGACCGTGGCTGACGTGAAATTGTAGCGCGCTGTTGCGTTGACAGTGCCGCACGTTATATTTCCTGCGCCCTGGCACCCTACCGTCACATTGATGTAGAACGTCTCGTTCTGCGGTACCGTGAGGTTGTACGTTGTATTGAGCAGAGAAGCGATGAGCAGGCCTGTCACAGCCCCGGCAGCCTGCACGGTCACGTTTCTTCTCGGAGTCTGGTTTTTGTTGTTTAATGTGTCATTAAGCCAGAACTTGTAATAATGCACGTCCACAGAAAGGCTTGACGCCGTGAAATTGGCATAAATGCTTATCCCTGTGCCGTTTGTGCCGGCTGTATAATTGGTCCCGTCAAGCTCAAACAGAACTGCGCTTATAGGCAGCAGCGCATCGTCAACCGTGGCATTGAACGTGTACGTGGTATTTGTAGAATTTTCCCCGTCTGTGGGCGTCGGGCTTACGTACGTGCCCTGCGGCGGCGTTGTGTCTGTTGTGACTCTGCGCTGGCTGCTGATATTCAGGTTGCCGACCTGGTCAATGGCATAGACGCGGTAAGCGCGCACTCCGTCGCTGAGTTCTGTGAAGTTGCTGTAAACGCTGCCGCTTGTTTTTGCTGTATTCATGCTTGCGTTGATTTCCTCTGCACTTAATGCACGGCTCCAGATTTTTACCTCGTCTGAAGTCTGGTTTGACCCAGTGTTCGAGCCATCTCTTCCGCCCAGAAAAACACGCCATTCAGATAAGTTGATTAAACCGCCAAAGGCTGCGCTGTTTTTTATGTTTCCGTCAAGATACACTCGCATGGTCGTTCCGTTCCACGTTCCAGCTATATGATGCCATTTCCCGTCGCCGTCTATCCCAGCGTTTGAAGAAAGATCTCTTGTCGCTGTCTGGTTTGTTATAGAAAATTGTATTTCATTAGTCCTGTCTGATGTCAAGTCCCAAGCCGTTCTTTTTCCAACTATATATTTTATAAGCGTTGTGTTCTCATGCACAATAACCCATGCTTCGAGTGTCAATCCATTCTGGAAGTAGAAAGGCGTGGCATTGGTCGCATTCAGACCGCAGCTTGTGCATGCACCGCTCCTGTTCATCAGGAATCCGTTTCCGTAATAGCCTGTGGTTATGTTTCTTGCGTTTGCCTGCGTTGCGTAGAATGCGTTAAGACCGTATGAAGAATTGTCGAATATATTCAAATTATCGAAATTTTCAAACGACCAGTAGCCAATCAAAGAGCTGTTGAAATCAATAAAAGCAGATGTGTTGTAGAGATTGTCGCTTATTGTCGCGTTGACTGCTGTCCAGTTTTCCGTTGTGTTCGTGCCTTCCGCAGGCGTTGGTGATTGATATGTTATAGCGGGAGGGATATTATCCACTATGATGCTGTTATTTGGCGCGCTTGTGCTGTTTTCGTACGTGTCGCCTGTCCAGACCATGACCGTGATATTATCGCCGGGTTTGTACGTCACGCCGCCGTAGCTTGCGTTGAGACGATTTAGCGTATCGTTCACAACCGTGCCGTTCAGGATGCCTGTATAGTTGTTCTGCACCCTGAATATTCCGTTTATCGTCCAGTTGATATAGACTTCAAGGGGTTCAAGGTCTGCGTCTGTGGCCGTTGTGTTCGCAGTCAGATACCAGTTTGCGTTTGTGATGTTGAACTGCGGCTGCGTGACCCGCGGCTTTGCGTTGCGCTGCGCGACTATAACCGTTGTCGAGGCAGGTGTGGCTTTTTCCTCTGTGTAAGAAACGTTCATCTCATGCTTATGCGTTGCATCTGAAGCTGGTTCAGATAGTGCTGAGATGTCTCCCACGACCGTTGTGGTCGTTCCTGTTATCAATATCTGTGATGTGTGATTGTGCCCGCTCTCATCGCCGCCTGTCACGCCAAACGTTCCGTTCGGAATTATAGTGCGGTTGTAGAACCAGCTGTCTGGGTTGCTCTGCACCTTCCAGCCCTGCGGCGGCGTTCCGTCAAACAGTGCATATGCGCGTTCCGGAATATTCGTATTTGATGTAGCCTGCGCCAATATCGCAGTCACGAAGTTTGCCGAGCTTTGGGCAGATGGAGTGCTTGTAACATCCTCTGGGAACGGGTGGACGTGGCCATCCAGTGCAACTAACCCTGAAGTGATTACGACTATAACGCTTCCTGCATCGTCTATTGAAGTATTAGTGCCGTTTGCAACCAGGGTGTGGTTATGCGCCCTGCTTCCTATCTCCTGCCCGAATGTTGCATTGCCTATAAGATGAAAATCATTCCAGCCGTTGACAATCGTCCAGTTCTCTGAAGGCACAGCTGACGTCGAATTGAATAAAAGCAGCGTGCCTGAAGGGATGATCAGGTCATTGGCATACGTCCTGTTAGCAACTATAACGCTCTTTGATATAGGCATAATGCTTTGAGTTTGTGTAGTGCTTGCGCTTCCGGGCAAATGGCTGTGCGAAGCGCTTGTTGCAGATGTTACTCCTCCTCCACGGGCAAGTGCTGCGAGTGCGCTCGTGTTGATGCTTATCTGCGTGAAGTTGTGGCTCACAGAAAGCACACCTCTCATGATATTTGTCGCATCAAATCCCCTGACAAGCCTCTCGTAGAATTTTCCGCCTGCAACACATGACTGGCACGTCCATCCTATCTGGCTGGGAAGCTGCGAGATATTCAGCATCGCTATGAACTGGAGCGGATTTACAGATATGTTCCTTGTCTCCGTCACGTTCCAGTTGTTGTTCGTGTCGTTTGCGTAGACCTTGTACGAATGCTGCCCCAATGAAAGCGATCTTTTTGCCTTATCGCAGTAGGCGCTTCTGCCTGAGGCGTTTTTAGTCATAGATTCATTAACGCTGTCAAACTCCAGCAGGCATACGTCTATGTTGTTCACTTCCCCGAAAGCGCTTGTGTTTATGAACAAAATATCCAGCTCT
Organism: Candidatus Aenigmatarchaeota archaeon; assembly: GCA_016187395.1. Taxonomy (GTDB): domain Archaea; phylum Aenigmatarchaeota; class Aenigmatarchaeia; order GW2011-AR5; family JACRAC01; genus JACPJV01. The sequence continues at coordinate 16,787 of JACPJV010000039.1, read as the reverse complement.
GTCATGTTGCTGTTGTTTACCGGCGTCGGGCTTATGAACGTCACATTAACATAAGGCACCACCGTGACGTTGAACCTGGTTGAATTCGTGCCGTTGAAACCGTTTGTGTCGTTGGCATAGATGTTCGCCCTCCATTCGCCTGAAGGCCCCTGAAAGCTCAGGTTGTATGTAAAATTGTATATGAAGCCCTTTTCAATGGAAGGGCCTGCAGTCATTGAAGCGTTATTCACCCTTGCGGTATTTGCCGAATCTATGATTGTGATTCGAACCGTGCTTATATCGCCGGAACCCTCGAAGTCGCTCACGTTCACGGTGATATTCACCTCCTCGCTGTTGCGAAATTCTTTCTTGACAACTCCGTCCAGGTCCGCAGTCACAGGATCAGAGACGTTCGGCGCCACGACGTACTGCACCTCCATGTCCATGAAGGTTACATCGCCTGTCTTGCCTCCTCCTGCATCATTATTTAATACAGATATGTTCAGATCATCAAGTTTTGATTTTGTCCAGTCGCACACAGAACCGGGCTCTGTTAGATTAGCTTCGTAGTACACATCGCAGGCTGCGTCGCACTGCACTAGTGTGTTTGTACAGTAAGAAGTTACATATTTCTCTGTTCTAAAATCAAATTCCCATAAATTGTCCAGACCATTTTGCCCTGTATATCTGAACCTGAATCTGACCTTCTGGATAGTTGCTTCTGAAGGAAAAGTGGTGTTAGACCACCCTGTATAAACTGTATCACCTTTTCCTGGCGAAGCTCCTATTGTTGCGCTTGTGTTGATGTTAAAGTTCGCAACAGTACAGGTGACGCCTCTGCAGGATGTCACATTGATTTCCTCTCTTGAATATCCGTAAACAGCAGAGCTGAATATAACTAAGACTACTAATGCAAGCAAAAGTCTATGACCCATCAGATGATATTGGTTTCATGCCAAATAAATATCTGAAAGCATGAAACAGACTAAAACAACTCAAGGCAGAAACAAGGGCTTTTTAGCTCCATTTCGTCTATAAATATTTTCAAATCCTAAAAATAAGTAGTGAGTAAATGAAAATTCATCTTCTGGCTGCAATGGCTGTGGTAGCAATTTTATTTGTCACAGCCGTAAGCGCAGTGCATATCGAGAATCTGCCTTGGAGACCCACATGCCAGAACGATGTTAATGGCCCGCCGCCAGCGCCCTGGAACGAAAGCTTCAATTCAGCCAAGAGGCTGAAATTCTGCCAGTATAATGACACGGTTATGTTCTTCCCGATAGGTGTTGCTAGAAATTTTGATGGAAACTGGTTCAAGAGAACGTGGGCTGATGCCTATATAAATCATAAACTAGCTGATAACAGTCCCTTTGCTATAGGCCATCCAAATAACTTTCTTAGGTTAGAATTCGAGTACTATTTCCCGCTTTATGAAGACGGAGTGACGTGCTTTAATGAAACAGGGCCGAAGCTGATGGACCAGCTTGTGTTTATAGCCAATGAAGAAGCCGACACGTTCGGCACTGATGACTTCAACGCAGGCAGGTATACAATGACCTCTGCTGAACGCAACTGTGGCGAGTGGATGCAGTTCAACAAGAGTGCAAGTGCATTCAAGAACGAGTTCGGCAAATCATTTGATGCGAACAAGAAAACAGTAGGTGCTCTGAGCTTCGAGATAGGCAACATGTACGTCAGGAATGCACGCTTTGTAACTTACGACGGAATTGTGACGCAAGTATGGTAATTTGCTAATTTTTATTGGTAATATCGTGTTATAAATATTTCCATTGGATTCTAATAGCATGGTTTCGGGTATGTACAGGTTTTATGCAGTCGTCCTTGCCATGGCGGTTCTGATAATTGTATACCCGAATATAACCGGTTTTATAGCAGAAACCCTGGAAGAACCTGCTGTTCCACAAGAGGCTGAGCAGACGCCTGATGTTCTGGAACAGCCTGTCGCAGAGATTCCGGAGCAGCCTGCCCTGCCTGTTCCTGCACCTGTTCTTGAGCTATATAATGAAAATCTTCCCTGGAGGCCTGGCTGCGCCAATGATCCCGGCGTGCCTCCGGGCCCCTGGAAGGAGAGCTACAACGACAACAAAAAGCTTGGATTCTGCCTTTATGCGGATGCGATATTCTTCGAAGTTCCTGTTTTCACGGACTTTGATGGAAAATTTACCAGAGGTTCTTATGCAGACGCATACATAAACGAGGTAAATTACAACAATATTGACCCCGTATACAGTGCGCGCCTCGAATTCAAGTATAATATACCTTTCTACGAGGATGGTTCTGAATGCTTTGACGAGGCTGCACCTAAACTGTACGACCAGCTAGTCTTTGTAAGCAGCCAGAATTCCGAGGGCTTCAATAGCGAGGGGTTCATTGCCGCTGGATACACCCTGTCTAAGGAGGAGAAGAAGTGCGGCGTCTGGCTCCAGTTTAACCACTCTATAACCGGGTTTACCAAGGAATCAGACTTCTTCGATTTTAACAGCCCAAATATAGGAGCCATAGGGTTCGAGTTTGCGAACGTATACGTAAAGGATATACATATCGTAGGGAATAACGGAGATCTCAAGGTGTGGTAGCAGGGTTCTGTTAACTTGGCGTATGATTTCATTGAATCAAAAAGCAGGGAGGCATTTTGTAAATGCCGCCTCACGGTGCAGAATGACTGATGAGTGAATTTATGACAATATCGCTATTGCTCATCAGTTGATTTGACAGGAAGCAAATCACACCCTAAGTAAACACAATCCTTTCAGAGACATTCCTGATGTAGAATTTCTGAAGTAATAAATTATGAAAAAAATAAAAACAAAAGGTCTTTGATCATCAAAGACCTGGACTATCTTCGAGACGCCAATGACCAAACGGCCTTGAACGCCACGATAACAGCTGCCGGTGCGATCAGAGTTGCTATGTTCTGGAAAATCGCAGTCAATATACTGCCCAGGACAGCAAGCTCAGGAACGCCTGAGAATGCTCCAAAAGCAGGTACGCTGACTGAGCTGACAACCAACGCGATAGCAGCTATAAGGAAGGATGTAACCTCCTTTTCTGCTATGGTTGTAAGCCCGACAATTATTCCGAGCACAACTAGCAACACTGCGATCCAGGCAGAAGTTGCTCCGGCGACTAGCCCATCGCTTGCTGCAGCAAGTCCTACCAAGACCGCTACGATGACACCAAGCAATGCGGCGTATTCGCCCCACTTTTCAGTTTTCATACATTGTCACCTTTCCAAACTAACCCGGCGATAAGTATAAAAGGGTAGTATTTTCAGGATTTATGGCGAATTTCTACAAAATGCCCTTTGGTATAAGAGCATTTCCATGCCTGCCTGTCTAGAATCAGGCAACACTCTGCTACCAAAATGCCTAAATAGTTGGTGGGAGGAAAGGCTGTGGATTATAGGCGGAAGCCTCCACATAAATCCTCCGCTTTTACATGGTGAACCAAAGGTTCACCTGTACAGCAAGAGCTTCGCTCTTGCTTGTAAGCGGAGGATACAAGGAGGAACAACGTTCCTCCTGTACAGCAGGAGATATGCTCCTGCTTGTATGATACAGAAGGCTTCCGACATGCTTTGCAAGCATGAATCGGAGATTCATGCTGCACCGCAAGAGCTTCGCTCTTGCTTGTGCTCTGAGAAACCCACACCTTTAGGCGTGGGTAATAATACGGAGCAAATCATCTGCTTGTCGCGGGACGAAACCGCCGGGTCGCGCCTGAGGAGCGCCACTGCCTGGGCATACCTGACATCTGTCCGATAAACATGCGCCACGCTCATCCTTTGAACCCCGAACCTCTTGCCTCTGTCGGTGGGGCTTTGCACTCCCTGCTCAAAGCCTCCGGTGAGAATCGAACTCACGACCTGCTGCTGTCTTGTTTTCATAGCACACTGCTCATAACAGCAGCGCTGCACTCCTTCCGCATTCAGCTCGCCTCGCTGCGAAATTTCTTCGGAAGCAATCTGAGCGTTCTCCCTTACGTCCTTGAGAACGCTCCTTTCATTTTTCCGCTTGAAATTTCCTTGCTCGGCGGCTTCACTTGGATACAAGGCAGCCGCTCTACCAGATTTCTCTCCAATCCCATATTATCGTTGCGAAGCAACGTTCCCTTTCTTTGGGGTTCTCCAAGACCTTTCTTTCGTTTGCAAACTGACGTTCCTGCAGGAACGTCCATTCGCCTTCTGAAAGGGATTGGAACTGAGCTACGGAGGCATGCATTTAATTGAGAAACAAGGTTTATAACAATTTGTTTACCATCTTTTCCATGGAACTTGGGCAGTTACGGGAAAAATGGAAAGAACTTGTCCTTAAAGGTCATTTTAATGAAGCCGAAGTCCTTTATTGGGAAAATATGCATGAAATTTCAGAAAAAACCCTTATAAAAAAAGTCTCTGAAATGGGCATGTCGCGGTACGATTGGCTGATAATCCCGGCTGGGTTGGAAAAAAGATACTATATTCTCCTCATAAATGCCCTAAAACCTAAGAAAGTTTATTTTATCTGCACAAAGGAGTTCAGAAATTATTTTCTTGATTTTATCATTCAAAAAGCAAGTCTGAAAAGAGAGGATTATGAAATTGATGATATAGAATATTCTGGAATGGATTTGGCGGAAATTTATGGAAAAATAAAGGACAGGTTTCCGCTGTTTGAAGGCAAGCGCGTTGCCGTAGACCTGACAAGAGGCAAGCGCATAATGTCCGCGAGCGCAGGAATAATGGCATCGTTTTTTGGTTTTGATATAGTCTACATTGACGAGGAATGGATCGATGAAATAAAACGGGGGCTGCCTGGAACAGAAACCCTTGTAAGGGTAAGAAATCCGTATGAAGTTTTTGGCGAGCTTGAGAATAACCATGCAACCTATCTGTTCAACACGTATTCGTTTAATTCCGCAGCGATTTTATTCAGAGACCTGTGCAAAAAAGTGGCAGATCCCAGAATATTCGAAATTAAGGCGCTGCTTGCTGAAGGCTACGATCAGTGGGATGCATTCAATTACATAGCTGCTGAAAAAAAGCTGGAGGAATTGATGGGAAAATTAAGGCAATACGGAATCAGGTTTGAGCATGCGCAAATAGCAAATAATCTTGCGGTATTGAAATTTCTGGCGAATCTTAAGCCCGGGCAGAAATTTGAGGAGAACCTGAAAAATGAAGATTTTGTTGTTCACCTGCTCATCGACATGTACCTTAATGCGTTGCGGAGAAAGGAAGTGAACCGGCAGGAAGATTCCATTACCAGGTTATACCGGCTTCTGGAACTGATTTCCCAGTACAGGCTGAGCACGCATGGAATCACCACCTCCCAGCCTATGTACAGCAAGATTGCAGAAATAGAGATAAAATATGGTGAGTTGACGAAAAAACTATACGGAACAGAGAGAATCGTGCCTGCAGAGATAGGCATCAAAGACGGTCACATAATCTTATCCCTGCTTCAAGACGAATTGTGGAAAGGAAAATCCTTTGACGACCTGAAGCGATTTTTGGGATCCGTGCGTATTCGCGATAATTCGATAATTGCGCACGGCATAGAACTTATAGGCTCAAAAGCATTTGTGCAATTCGAAGGCATAGCCAGGGATTTCCTGCAGAAAATATGCTCTATGACCGGAAATAGTTACGAAACTTTGTTGAAAAACACAAAATTCATGAAGCTGAATTCTTGACATTAGTCTTGAATTAAGCCATGCCTTCTCCAAACCTATTTTTAAAGGCGTGGGTTTTAAGAGGAGGCTTCCGAAGATAATTATCATGGCTCAGCAGAAGGAAGATGAAAAATCTATTCAAGAACTCATGAAAGAGCTGAGTACATCAGAGCGCGGCCTGACTGGTTCAGACGCGCAGAAAAGGCTGAAAATATACGGGAAGAACGAAATAACAGAGAAGAAAAGGGTGAACGCGCTTCTTATCTTAATCAGTCAGTTCAAGAGCATCCTGATTGTCCTTCTGATTTTTGCAGCTTTGTTCTCGGCATTCATAGAGAATTTCATAGACAGCGCCGTTATCCTTGCCATAGTTTTCTTAAACGCCGTGGTCGGTTTTCGCCAGGAATACAAGGCTGAAAATGCACTAGCTGCCTTGAAAAAACTTGCAGCTCCGCATGCGCTTGTAGTAAGGGACGGAAAGCATAGGCAGGTAGATACAAGCGAGCTGGTTCCGGGAGATGTCGTGCTTTTAGAAGAAGGAAGCCGTGTTCCGGCTGACATGAGGCTTCTTTCTGTTGTTAATCTTAAGGTAAACGAAGCGTCGCTGACAGGAGAATCTGAAGATGTGGAAAAGAAGGCGGAAGACAGCTCCTTTTCAGGAACTGTAGTCACGTACGGCCGTGCTACAGGCGTTGTTTACGCAACAGGCATGTCCACGGAATTCGGCAAGATAGCCGGCATGCTTCAGGAAGAGCACGATGAGCAAACGCCTCTGCAGAAAAACCTCGGCTCCTTTGGAAAAAGGATTGGAATTCTTGTCGCAGCTATAAGCATTGCAATTATAGCAGCAGGCCTTCTGAGGGGAGGGGAGTTTTTAGGGATGATAAAATTTGGGATTGCCCTCGCCGTAGCCGCTGTGCCTGAAGGGCTCCCGGCTATTGTAACAATCACAATGGCATTTGGCATGCAGAGAATGTCGCAGAAAAATGCGATTGTCAGAAGGCTTACCGCGGTGGAGGCGCTGGGCAGCACGACTTTTATCTGTGCAGACAAGACAGGGACAATGACCAAAAACGAGATGACGGTAACACGCATCTACGCAGGAGATCTTTTTGAAACTACAGGTCACGGCTTCTCAAAAGAGGGCTCCTTTCTGCTCAGCGGCAAAGAGATAGAACCAAAGGCCTATAGCCAGCTCATGCTTTCCCTTAAGATAGCGGCGCTTTGCAACAACGCATACATAGAAAACAGCAGCATGATTGGAGACAGCACAGAGCTTGCCCTGCTTGTTGCAGCATCAAAGGCATCTTCCCTTGACCAATATCATGAAAAACGCTTGGGTGAAGTGCCGTTCAGTTCTGAAAGAAAAATGATGAGCACTTTGAATGAATACGGCATCAGAAGGCGCCTTTACGTAAAAGGTGCCGTGGAGATTGTCCTGAAAAAATGCGCGAAAATATTGAAAAACGGGAAAGTTGTTGCGATTTCTACGGCTGATAAAAAACAGGTAATGAAAGAGAATGAAAGAATGGCATCAGATGCATTGCGTGTCCTGTGCATGGCTTACAGGGATGTGGAAGGCAAAGAATCGCCGAAAGCGGATGAAACGTTGGAAAAAAACCTCGTCTTTGCTGGCCTGATAGGAATGATAGATCCCCCGCGTGAAGGCGTTTCTGAAGATGTAAAACTCTGCGAAGAAGCGGGGATCGGCGTGATAATGATAACAGGAGACCATGCCAACACTGCCGGTGCAATTGCAAGGCAGATAGGCATCCCTTCCGAAAGTGTGGTCACCGGGAATGAACTGGAAGGAATGAGCGACGCAAAATTAGAGTCTGTTGTGGAAAGGACCCGCGTCTATGCGCGCGTTGATCCGATACAGAAGGTGCGTATTGTTGACGCACTAAAGAAAAAGGGCCATGTGATCGCAATGACTGGCGACGGCGTAAACGACGCGCCTGCCCTCAAGCGTGCAGACGTAGGCATTGCAATGGGAATTAAGGGAACAGATGTCGCAAAAGAAGCCAGCGACATGGTGCTTACTGATGATAATTTTTCCACGATCGTGTCCGCAGTAAAGGAAGGAAGGACTATATACAGTAATATTCAGAATTTTATTGAATACCTCCTGTCAAGCAACATAGGCGAGGTTATACTTGTAGCAGCTACCATACTCATACTAGGGCCCGAATTTCTGCCAATAACCGCAGTGCAATTGCTATGGATAAACCTTGTGACAGACGGCCTCCCTGCCACTGCGCTAGGACTGGACCCGGCACCGCCGGAAATAATGAAAAGAAAGCCGAAAAATCCGCAGGAGAGGCCTCTGTCCAGAAGCATGCTGAGAAATGTTTTTATTATAGGAACGCTGATAGCTGCTGCCACGTTCGTCCTTTTCTATGCTAATGTAGGCGACATTGCAAAGGCCCAGACCGTGGCATTTACCTCGCTGGTAGTTTTTGAAATGGTCCGTGTTTATTCTGTAAGGCTCAAGAGCGACCTCTCATTTTCGTCAAACAAAAAGCTGCTTGCAGCGGTTTTTGCTTCGCTCTTTCTGCAAATGCTTGTTTTATACACAGAACCGCTGCAGATCGCCTTCAGCACGGTGCCGTTGTCCTTGATCGACTGGGGCATGATTATCGTATCTGCAGCCGTTCTTTTCGCATTCACACGAGTATTAGGGAAGAAGATGAAGTAGAATTGAAAAGCACGCATATAACTTTTCTCCCTTTCTTTATAGACATGCATTTAGTTTATCAAGTGAGAAGAATTTCCAAAATGCGAAGGATGATTGAACAGATGCCAAATCCGCCTGAAGAGAAACTAGCGATGCTATCGCTCATGGAAAGGGAAACAAGGTTTAGGCGAGAGGACCTTCGCGAATACGGGTTGCAAGACGCAGAGATCGACCATATGGTTGAAACAGGGTTCCTGAAAGAAGCTGAAGTAAACTGGAGGGAAAAATGATTTAATATTTCACCATTTCTCCGGATGAAGGTACGGAATTCTTCCGAAATGCCTTTCATTTCTGGTTATAATGGATTCTCCATGCGAAATAACAATCGCTGCTATCATAGTATCCATTGAGCCAATTTTCCTCCCGCCTTTCTCCAGTTCCGAGGAGATTTTCCCTGCAACATTAGCAGCTTCCATGCCGAAATCGAGAACCTCCATAGAAACCAGCAGCTCATAAACGGTTTTAACAGCGTCTTCATCCCTTGATTTATATGCCCCTTTGAAAAGCTCTGCCGCTGTTATAGATGTAGTTGACAGCTTTATTCCGAGCTGTACCATGCTTTCTATTTTTTTCTTGGCATTCACATCCTTTCTCAAGAATGCAACCAGGATATCCGTGTCCATCACCGCCATCGTCACACACCTCGCGTTGCCGAAAGGCAACGCGAATACGCATTTATAGTGAAACAAGGAATTAATCCCGACTACGTCGGATATTTATAATCCTTGTTTCACATATACAAGCAGAAGCAAAGCTTCTGCTGTACAGGCGAATCTCTGATTCGCCTTGTAGTGCGCAAGGAATTATCATATCTGACTAATCCTGATTTACAAGCAGAAGCAAAGCTTCTGCTGTACATGAGGAACGGAGTTCCTCATTGTATTCCTTGCAGCACTATACACCCTGCTAGATCCTGACTTCCCTGAACTTCGATTTCTCGCGCTCTTTAGAGATTTCCAGAAATATTTTATCCATCCCTTTCTTGTCAGCCCACGCTCCGTAGAATTCCATGATTGATCTTCTTTTCTCTTTCTCTGCTATTCTCCTCACAACAGAAGAAAACGATTCTCCTTCCCTTTTAAGTCTGGACAACTCCTCGTAAGCGCTTTCTGAAAGCGAAACAATCTTTGTCATAGTGTATATATACATACATATATATAAATACTTCACCCATACGTCCACTTCACAAGGTCGTTTCCGCTGCATATATCTTCTGCTGTGCGGACGGCATCAAAGCGGTTCTTATACTTCTCCTCAAGGGCTCTGGCTGCGTTTGGGTCTGTCTTGGTTTTCTCGCATGCACATAAAGCGGCTTCAACAAAGGCGTTATGTTCAGAAACAAAAGGCTCTGCTATGCATTCCGTCTGGGGATCCGGACATAGGTCCGATCTTACTGCCTTCTGTATCGTGTTATAGCTCGCTTCGCATCCCGCTATATCTATTTTCGCTTCATCAACCAGAAATCCTGAGAAATAAAGGGCTGCCGCTAAAATTGCAATAATGATCATAAAGACAATGCTATATTTCTTCTGCATGCTTCTGTCTGCTGATACAGGCATATTTTTATCTGTCTAGACCTTGACTTAAAACGCATGGCTTTGTGCAATCTGAATAAAATATTTAGCATTTCCTTGCCATGGAGGATAAATTCGGATGTCATATATTTGACTATTTGGTTAACCTATGTTTAACCTATTAGTATAATCACTTGGAGGTTACAGATAAGAATAATGATACTCCCACATTAATCCCATATTAACTTTAAATTAGACATTTGGTATGTTCCTATATGATGGGGTATGAGCGAAACCACGAAACAAATCATACCTTCAGGGTGTGGTGTTATGCAGGAAGACAAATTTAACATGATGGTTGGGATATTGAAAATTCTTGAAAAGAAAAGCGATCCAAGGGTATCAGAAAGCGTGCTGGAGATAATAGACAGCTACGATGACTATCTGACTCCTGACCAAAAGGCGAGAATTCTTGACGATTTCCTGAAGTACCGCAATGGCCAGAAGATGGTTGTTTCAGATGCCGAGCATGAGAAACATATGGAAGATGCCTCAAAAAGGGAACAGATGCGCAGGATGACCCAGCCAGACTTCTCGCTTTACTGAGATTGCAAAACCAAACCACCTATTCAGCATACGGCATTGTGTTTCTCCAGATATCTCTGATGATATTCTTCAGCCCTCCAGAATTCTTTCGCAGGAACTATCTCCGTGACTATTTTCCCCCTGTGTTTCTTCTGCACTTCCTCCTTTGATTTTTCCGCCGCCTTCCTCTGCGCCTCGCTGTGATAAAAAACCGCAGACCTGTACTGCGTGCCGATGTCAGGGCCCTGCCTGTTGAGCTGCGTCGGCTCGTGCATATCCCAGAACACCAGCAGCAGTTCTTCATAAGAAACTTTTTGCGGGTCGAATTCTATCTGCACTGCCTCCGCGTGTCCTGTCCTGCCTGTGCATACCTGCTCATAAGCAGGCTTTTGCACAAAACCGCCCGCATACCCTGATGTTACCTCTATTACGCCCTTTGCCTTTCTGAACGCCGCTTCCACGCCCCAGAAACAGCCTGCGGCAAAGGTGGCGGTCTGCGTTGGCATGTCAGACTATTGGCAAAAGACTTTTAATTGTTTGATTAGAATACTTTAACATGAAAGACGCAAATAAGGCTGATAAGAGAAAGGATCCTCTGGATTTTCTGGCTTCGATAAACATCAAAACAAAGAGGACTCCTGTACAGATGAAACGCAAAGCGGAAAAATATTTTGTTGTCACAAAAAAATAAAAGTGCCGGGGACGAGTATCGAACTCGCGACCTCCACGTTTCTCTCATAAGTTTGCAGCATTTGGCTGCAACCCTCGAAGCTCATGCTTCCGCGCGCAGCTAGCTCGCTACGTGCTTGCGCACTTTCTCGCACGCTGCGCTTGGATATGAGCGTGGCGCTCTACCATTCCCCTCCAACCCCTTTCTATATTTCCGAAAAGCGAAGCTTTTCGCTTCCTTTCTTTTGGAATTCTCCAACGCCTTTTCTTTCGGAAAGAAAAGGATTTGGAACTGAGCTACCCCGGCGTTCTTCAAGAAATTGAATGCATAGGATTAAAAGTTATGAAACGTATTCTTGCGGTTCATGCCTCAGTCTTCGAAGGTTGTCCGGATTTCCATAATCTGCCCACGTTCCGGCCGTAACATGTCTTAGTATTCTGTTATACTTGAAACCAAAAAATGCCATCCAAATACTTTCCAGCATGCCTCTGGAAAATACATAGACTCCGGCCTGAGTCGAAGGCTCATACCCATCAAAAAGAACGCTTCCACCTCTTTTCATTCCTGCAATCCTGTCGCCTTCCATTCTAAACAAATCTGTCCTTCCACCGCCGCGTTCTAACTTCGACAGAACCGTTACCTGCCTTTCTTCAGGGCTTCCAAGATGATCGTAATGAAAATTCACCATTCTTCCCAGATCTACGCCTTCCAGAACCACGTCGCAGGGCATTGTCAGAACAGAATCAAAAGATCTGAGATAATCCCTGTCCTCAGAGAGATGGTATTGCACTCCCAACACATATGGCAATACAAGCAACTCCAGAAATTGCGGCTGTCTGATGCGTTTGGCTCTTTGCTTCAAAACCGTGGCTCCTCTTTCTTCAACCCTTCTATCCAATTCGTCATATTCAGGAGAAGGGTAAGATAAAACAGCCCTTTCAGCATCAGTGCCTTCAAGCGCATCCAGTGCAAAATCTATCAGCCTCCTGCCGCCGACCCTGATCATGGGCTTTATTTTCTCGTCCTGCCAGGGCGAAGACATAAGCCCGCCCCTCAAAATCGGCGGCGCGCCGCAGAATGCAAAGAGCCTCGTGCTCATCATGGACGACCCTGACGCAGTCAAGCCCGCAGGAAGGGTCTGGGATCACTGGATTATCTGGAACATGCCGCCAGACACGACAGAAATCCGCGAGGGAAACCCCCCAGAAGGCATATTAGGAATGAATACCAATGGCAAAATAGCCTACCGGGGCCCCTGCCCGCCTGACGCAAGGCACCGGTATTTCTTCAAGCTATATGCACTGGACATCACGCTCCATCTTCTGCAAGGCTCGACAAAAGCGCAGGTAGAAAAGGCTATGGAAGGGCATGTTATTGCGAAGGCGGAGCTCGTGGGGTTGTATGAGAAGGTATGAAACTGCCACACCGAAAGATATTTAAACATGTGTTCATAAAAATAAACATATGTTCAAAGAATTAAACATACTTAAGGTGTTTCTAGAAAACCCTAGCAAGGAATTCAACGTTAGAGAGGTAGCGAGGATATTGAAAATATCTCCGGCTACAGCCAGTAAGAAGTTAAAAATGCTTGCAAAGGAAGAGGTACTTAAAGAGAGGAGGCAGAAGGTCTTTGAACTTTACAAGGCCGATCTGGAAAGCGATAAATACAGGGACCTAAAAATTTACTGCAGTATACGCAAAATAAAAGATTCAGGGCTTCTGGATGCGCTGAATAAATTTTATCTTAAGCCTGCTGTTGTGCTTTTTGGCTCTTCAGCCTTTGGAATGGACACAGAAACCAGTGATATAGACCTGCTGGTTATCTCTGAAAACACAAAGGAATTCCCTGAAACAAAGAAATTTGAAAAGACTCTCGGAAGAGAGCTTCAGATATTCATTGTAAAGGATGTGAAAGATTTGAAAAATAAACATCTGATTAACAGCGCTGCTAATGGAATAACCCTGCAAGGGATGGTAAAATGGATTTAGAAGAATGTTTTGAGAAGGGCATTATAAAGAGGGCTATTGTCAACGAAGGTCTGATAAAATCGCTTGTAGAAATGTCGAGAATAGAGGAAACCACCATAAGAATTGCTGTTATAAATGAAACCACGATTTCTCCCTACGTTTCCATGGCGTACGATTCTCTCAGAGAAATTCTTGAAGCTATCTGCCTTTTCCACGGCTATAAAGTGCTGTCCCATATGTGCATAGGAGAGTTGGCTAGAAAATTGCTGGTGGATTTTGATTATCATGAATTCGACAGATTCAGATACATCAGAAACGGAATAAACTACTATGGCAAAAAAGTGGAACTTAGCCAGGGAAGTGAAATAATAAAGAAAATCTTTGAAATGAAAAATCACCTTACAAAGAAACATCTTGATAAATTCCTTTGAAAAACTATTTCTTCCCCTCCACCGCAATCCACGCCAGCAGAGATGACAATTGAATATACGCATCACTGCCCTCGGTGATGCGCCACTCTGCCTCGCCCAGCTTTTCAAAAAACTCTAGGCGCTTTTGTGGCTCTGCTTTTGTCTCTGCGACGTATTTGTGGATTTCCCTGACTACGTCCTCGCCTGGAATTTCCGCCAGCAGCTCTGACAAGAGCATTCGTGCATCCTTGAAGCTGCCGTTTTCCGCCAAGGCAACCATCTGCCTTATTCTTTCTGGATCACGGCTTGCCAGCTTAAGAATCTTGTTTTTGGTTATCTGGCTGTCAAAAGCCGCGCTCTGCAAAAGATTTGTTGCCTTTCTCATGTCGCCCTCGCTTACATGATATAGTGCTTCCAAAGCGTCCAGATCATAATCTAAAACCTCATTATCTGCAATTTTCTTCAGCTGGCTCACAACATCTTCTTTCTTCAGGGGGGTGAAACGGAATGTAGCGCAGCGCGATTGTATAGGCGTAATAATGCGGGAGGAGTAATTGCAAGCGAGGATAAAACGACAGCTTTGTGAAAAGGACTCCATTATCCTGCGCAAAGCGTGCTGCGCGTCTCTTGTCAGAGAATCAGCTTCGTCGAGATAGACTATTTTGAATCCGCCTGCTATTGGAATCGTCCGCGCAAAGTCCTTGATCTTGACCCTGATGGTGTCAATGCCCCTTTCATCTGACGCGTTCAGGTCAAGGAAATTCCCGCGCCACGAATCCTTCCATAGCTCCCGTGAAATAGCCAGCGCGCAAGTAGTTTTTCCAACGCCTGCAGGCCCGCTGAACATGCAGTGCGGCAGCGCCCTCTTTTGAAGCAGGCTTTGCAGCCGCTGCACCACTTCTTTTTGTCCGACCACTTCGCCAAGGAGCTTAGGCCTGTATTTCTCTGTCCACACCTCTTTCAGAAGATTCTCGTTCATCAACAAACCTCACGAGCCTCCAGAGAGGCTCGTCGTCATGACTAGTCCAAAAGAAATAACGACCTGCATCTTTTTATTATCGAGTTATGGAAGTTTTGCCTTGTAATACTCCTTCCAGAATTTTCGGGTGAGTTCATAGGGCTTTTTGGCGAGTTTTCTTGCGGTTTTTGTCTGCAGTGATTTATAGAACAAGCTCTCGGTCTCTCTGGCATCTTCAATGCTTCGATCGAATGCTTTATTTCTGGCTCCGATATTGCAGGCAATCTCTCTGACAATGCCATGGGGCCCTATAACCTGAAGGGCATCAGCATCAAAAACGACCATGGCTTCTATCGAGGCTCTTTTCCCAGTTTTCTTTTTCAATGGACGGAACTTCGCGCATTCGAGAAGCCTTTCAGCTATTTGTGAATCCAGATTGATTTTATCCAGAAATGCCCTCAGTTTGTCCATGTTATCATGGAACTGGTGCACCATGGCTCCTAGTCTGGCTATTTGCAGATTCACATTTTCTTTTCTGGCGATATATTCTGCAATGCGGACTGTTCTGTTCATATGTTCAATATGATGGGCAAAATCAAGAGTTTTGTAGAAATCAATGCAGAACCTGCGTATTTTTTCAGCTTGTCCCTTTGAAATGTTCATTATATAAATTCACCTCTTCAATTTAAATCTTAGTTACAACCTTAACCCATGAAAAAAATCATAGCGATTAGCGGCACGCCCGGCACCGGCAAAACCGCTGTCAGCAGGATACTTGCAAGAAAGATGAATGCAAACCTCATCAGCATTCATGACATCGTAAAAAAGAGGCAGGTTGTATATACGACAGACAGAAAGAGGAACACAAAAGTTGTGTCCATTTCAGATTTGCAAAAAGCAGTTAATAGAAAAATAAAACCCGGATTAAACATCATCGAAGGTCATTTCTCCCACGACCTCAGATCTGATGTGACAATAGTTCTTAGATGCAATCCCATAGAACTGGCAAAGCGGCTGAAAAGAAAAGGATGGAAGAAAGCAAAGATAAAGGAGAATATCGAGGCAGAGCTTATAGGCATCATATCAGCGGAGGCTAGAAGAAACAAGAATGTCATGGAAATAGACACGACGGGGAAAAGACCCGGAAAAACAGCCGAAGAAATAATTGCGAAAATGAAAATGCCGTCGAAAAAACCAATAGACTGGCTGAAGCCGCGAATACTTTTGAAACTGGGCAAAGCGCTTAAATAATTAACATCGAGTTTACCGAACCGACTTATAAAAATTTTCCAGATATATTCTGATTCCTTTTAGAAACGGCTGAGTATACATTTCAGGGTGTTCATCAATATCCTTTTTCAGCTCTTCGAGAGAAATCCACACGAAAGATTCTATTTCCTCTTCATCAGCATCAATCTCTTCATCACTGTGAGCAATGAAGACTGCCATAAACGCCTTATCAACATCGTCAAAGTACTTGTATTTGAACAACCTCTTGAAAGGGACAGATACACCTATCTCTTCCGCCATCTCTCTGGCAATACATTCTTCATAAGTCTCGTTTGCCACAGTCCCGCTTACCGAGAATGTGTACAGTCCAGGATACCATTTCCTGTCAGCGCCTCTTTTCTGTATCAGCAACTTGTTTTCTGAGTTGAAAAGCAGAAGGTGTGCTGACCTGTGAATTAGCTTGCCCTCGTAGAAATCTTCCTTCGGTTTCAGCCCGATAACTTTATCGTCTTCATCAACTTGTATTATTAATTCCGTCATACTGAGTGATCTACCTCAATATTTAAATCTGAGAATTCCACAGCCTGTGATGGGCGGTTTTTCACAAAGTTGGTGCAAGAAACGTCATCCCTGTGGTTCATCTGTGAGCGGGTAGATGATTGCATGGCTATGATAGTGCTCTGGAAATGTGCGCATTGTGGTCCTTATAAAATAATCTCTGCCTTCTTCTAACCCCTGTTCACCAAGGAAGGTTTTGAGCCTCCTCTGGGCAGCTTCTTCCTGATCAGGAGAGGGTTGCCTCCCGTGGTCTTTCAAGACCACACATTTCCGTGCTCTTGCATACCTAGTACCATTATCAGTATCAATCTCTAGGTGGTGGTTTTCAACGATATAACAGAAAGGATCTTCGTAGAGGAGCTCTTCCCTTCCAGATGTTACAGGCGTCATACGGCATAGCTCACAAGCACTCAGTTTCATGTCTTGTTCTGGTTGTATAAAACTATAAAAAACTAACCCAGTAATATGTCATACTAAGTTTAGCAAAGATGTCACTTAAATAATT
>JACPJV010000035.1 GCA_016187395.1 Candidatus Aenigmatarchaeota archaeon | reverse complement strand
TAGCCTCCTGACAATTTGGAACAGTCAAGGCACATCATTTTTTTCAAAACAAATTCCTTCTCGTGCCTTTCCCTGACCGGAATTCCGTGTTCAAACCCCTCGGCTTCTATCAGGGCAGTTGCTCGGTTCCCTGACAGGTGAATTTTTGATGAAAACCGCGCATTTTTAGCGACAATGAAACGTTCCAAAGCCTTGCCTATGTCATCAAATTTCCTGCCTTTTGAATATACGCCGCCGCAAGATCTGCAGCGGTTTATCTCTATTGCTTTAAAATTGATCATCTGCTGCTGGTGGCGAAAATGTTTTCTGCACAGGTTGTTTCCTATAGCCATAGCTCCGCATTTTACGCATATGTTCATAATAACACAGATGAAGGGGGATGGAAAGTTATTAAAGATCACTTCCTTTTCACGAGAGAAGAATAAGCAATTGCCATTGCGCCAAGCCTTTTCTCTATCTTCTGCAGCCTTTTCTCAAGCAATTCAGTCGTAGGCTCTTCTGCTGTTTCCGCATGAATTTTTCTGGCACTGGGAATAATGTTAGTCATTTTATCAGTAAGCTCTCCTATGCGGTTTATCAGTTCGTGGTTTATTTTCACAAGTTCCTGTACCTTTTCCTGGCTTTCTCTCAGCCTGTTTTCCATGTCCATGAACCTGTCTTCAATATCCATAGAATCAACTGATAGCGAAAAAGTTAAAAGCGCATATCATCTCAGGGGTTTTCCGAATATATAGAAATCTCGCCCGAAAAAAATTCGTTTCACAAACCCTTCCTGTTCAAAACCCAGTTTTATGTAAAAATCTTTAACATTATACCTATCAAGACTCCAGCACCACATCTTATAACATTTCCTTTTCTTGGCAATCTTTTCCGCAAACATAACAAGACTTTCTCCAATGCCCTGTCCTTGATGCGCTGTTCTAACAGCTATTGCAAAAATCTCACACGCCTCTTCAAAGAAGTCCAAAATTATCGCAGCCACACATTCTCCACCCGTTTTTGCAATATAAATTTTATGAGTTTCCAGTTTATTTCTAATGTCATTCTCTCTCAACTTATATTCAGGCGTGTCGAGAGCTTTGAATATATCGGCAAGTTCCTTGATATGTTTCTTGCGTGCCCTTATTATCTGCATAAGAATAAGCTGCCTGCGGATATTTAATCCATATCCCCGCCGTCTCCGCCCATGCCGCCAGGAGGCATTCCGCCGCCCATGCCCGGGCCTCCGCCGCTTTTCGCGGTGATTATGTCGTCTATGCGCAGGATCATCGCAGCTGCTTCTGCTGCGGATTTGATGGCCTGCGTCTTGATTTTTAACGGTTCAATAACCCCTTCAGCTGCCATATCGCATATCCCGCCATTGTGAACATCCACCCCATAACTAACCTTTCCCTGCTCATGCGCGCTTCTCAGGCTTACGAGGATGTCGATTGGGTCAGAACCTGTGCTTTCAGCAAGCGTGCGCGGAATGATCTCAACTGCCTCTGCAAATGCGTTTATCGCCAGCTGTTCACGCCCTCCAATGCTTTCAGCCCATTTTCGCAGCCGTCTTGCCAGCTCTGCCTCTATGGAGCCGCCGCCTGTAACAAACTTGCCCATCTCCAGCGCGCTGATAACGCCGTATACAGCATCCTCCATGGCGCGCAGCGCCTCGTCAACAACGTGCTCTGTGCCTCCTCTTATCAGGATGCTCACAGACTTCGGGTTTTTACAGTCACGCACAAAAACCATCTCCTCGCCTGCAATCTTCTTCTCTTCAACAAGGCCTGCGTAGCCTATGTCTTCCTGTGAAATCTCCTCTATTGAGCTTGCAATCCTCGCGCCAGTGGCTTTTGCAAGCTTCTCCATGTCGCTTTTCTTGACGCGCCGTGCCGCTAAAACGCCTTTCTTTGCCAGATAGTGCTGTGCTAAATCGTCGATGCCTTTCTGGCAGAATACCGCATTGCAGCCTGTTGCGACAACCCTTTCAACCATCTTCTTCAGCATTGCGGATTCCTGCTCCACGAACTGCTGGAGCTGGTCTGGAGATGTAATGCGTATCTCCGCGCTCGTCTCCGTTTCCTTGATTTCCAAAGCGCAGTCCAGGAGGCATATCTTCGCGTCCTTTACGCGCTTCGGCATGTTCGGATGCACCACTTCCTTGTCAATAACAATGCCCTTGATAAGCTCTGTCTCGTCCAGGGCGCCTCCCTGCTTTTTCTCCAGCTTCACGTCCTCCTTGTTTATGACAACCTTGCCGTTTTCTACAGATGCCACAGATCTCACAGCCTCAACAGCCACTTGCGCAAGCCTGTCTTTAGCTGACTCGCTTCCCTTTCCTGTCATCGCAGTCATAGCAATCTTCTCAAGCAGCATCTGGTCATTTATAGAAATATTCTGGCCCAATGCATTGAGGATATCCAGAGCCTGGAGCTTTGCCATCCTGTAGCCGCGTACAATCATCGTAGGATGAATGCTTTGTTCTATCAGCTCTTCAGACTTTTTCAGAAGCTCGCCTGCAAACACCACTGCGGTGGTCGTGCCATCACCAACTTCGTCCTCCTGTGTTTTTGAGACTTCCACCATCATCTTTGCCGCAGGATGCTCTATCTCCATCTCCTTGAGGATGGTCGCTCCATCGTTGGTAATAGTAATATCCCCGATGTTATCTACAAGCATCTTGTCCATGCCCTTCGGCCCAAGCGTCGTGCGCACAGTTTCAGCCACAGCCTTCGCAGCCATGATGTTGCGCAGCTGCGCATCCCTGCCCGTCTGCCTGAGCGTGCCCTCAGGCAGAATGAAAATAGGTTGTCCGCTAAATTGCCCTGCCATTTCATTCACCATAAAACATTGAAGTATGATTTCGCTTTGCGAAATCATCGTATACTTCCATACACAGTAAAATTTAAATACCTTTCAGGTGAGTGTTTTTAGGACAAGTAAGGGAGAAAGGGAAGCCTGACTAAAAAGGAAATGCACCAAAAAAGACACCAAATCCTGCCGTAGGAGAAAACCCAGGCTTTTATTTTCAGCCTTTAATGAATTAATGACAATAGGTGATACACATGCTGCAAAAAACCGTAGAAAAAATTCTTGAGAGTCACAATTTCGCATGGTCAGAGTGGCACGGCTGCTTTGACATAGCAGCGCGCAGGAAAGAGATGCTTCTATTGAAGGTACTTGACAACGTCGATTCCTTTCAGGAACAGCAGGCTTTGAACCTCAGCACGCTTTCAGGAAGCCTTGATGCCTTTGCGTCTGTTATTGGAACGCATACGCGCTACGAGGAGCTTAATGATAATGTTATCTACGAGCGGTTTTCCGTCCCTGCATTTACTCCGGAAACATTGGATTCCATCCTCTCGTCAGAAACGCCCTTCCTGTATCGTGCAAGGGGAGGTATGTTCAGCGACGTAGACCCCAAGGCATTGCATAAAGCACGTGAAAAGGCCGGTTTATCGCAATCGCAGCTGGCAGGCGCTGTTGGAGTAAGCAAGAAAAACATCTATGAACACGAGAGAATGCAAAAGAAGGCGCGAAGCGAAGTTGTGGAAAGAATAGAGAAGGAGCTTGGCGCGCAGATAACCCTGCCTTTTGTGCCGGCATCGCTCAAGTCAGAAACAACAGTAAAGTCCGAGGATGCATTTGAAATATCAGTTGCAAAGGAGCTGCGAAGAATAGGATTTGAGGCAGGTTTTGTCCGCCAGTCGCCGTTTAATATCATAGCAAAGGAAAAATTCCTCATAATTTCAGAAGCTGGCAGCGACGTGCGGAAGCTAAGGAAGAAATTGCCTCATCTGGCAGAATTCTCAGAAGTATCCAGAAAACCAACCTTGGTTATAACAGAGAAGGAGCTTGACGCAGACCTGCCTGTCGTGGAGCGCAGGCATCTGAAAGAGATGAGCGCCAAAGAGCTCAGGAAAATTGCGCGAAAGTGAAAGACGGATTTATTAAATTTTCCCATCCTTTTCTTCTATGAAAAAAGCTTTGGCACTTGCTGCAGCGCTTTTGTTATTTCCAGCGGCGCATGCAAACAGGCTGAGTTACGAGGAAATTCTGGAAAATCAATGGCCGGAAGAGGAAGTGTACGAAGGCATAATCTGCAGCGAATACTTCGGACCGCTGCCAGCAGCGCCGTCCGGATGGGCAGATACAAGAGAGTACAGGTTTGACCTGTGCAGCGAAGACGGAGTAAGAGGCTTTGCAATCCTCGATTTCGGAGATCCTGAGCATGCAAAAGACCTTGAAAGAATAGAAAGGCACTTTGATATCGGCGACAGGGCCATAGTCAGGATACCAAAAAAATCCCCCTTCATGATATCCCTTACCCGGGATAGAGTGCTGTACCCAAGCCACATGCCTCTCGGAGAGCCCCTTCCCAGAGACGCAACGATATTTGATCCGCTCCGCCTCCGGGAGCTTGAAGATTATATGCACGATGCAGGCAATGCAGGGTTGGCAGGAATAAACGCGGATTTTGACGTCCTGGTCGTCGCAGACGCGCATGACAACATTCCAATAAGAAATGATCTCGCGCGCCGCATCGGCGAGCTGAAAATGCTTGGAATCAAGGCATACGGAGCAGAAGCCCCTGTAGAATTCTCCATAGAATTTGAAAAGGTGTCAAACGGCGAAAGTCTTCCATACAGCGAAGGCTACGATTTCGGACCCGGCTCGGAAAGCCTTGGGCCCTTGTCAAAGTTCTCCTACCAGACTCTGGGATACAAGCTGGCAGAGGAAGGAATCAATATATTTCCATTCGTGCCATCTTCGAAGCGGCTGAACAGAGAGGATGATCAGAGCTACGAGGAGGCAATGGCAGCTGAAATAGAAAGAAATTTCAGAAGGTATGGCAAGAGCATGATTCTTGTCGGCGCAGACCACGCCATAAGAGGAACAAATTCAATTGTAGACTACCTTGAAAAAAGAGGTGTCAGATGCACTACTGTCTTATACTGCGGAGGATGGTCTGATAATTCAGAGTGTGCGCCGGTTGAAATAGCATCTGAAAGAGCTGGAAGGACGAACGACATATTCCAATTTGCAAACGCACCAAGAAATCCTCTCGTGAATTTTGATCATGTTATACATTTGCGTCATGCAGATACGCCTGACAGATAAAATAGAAAATGCGAAAACCAAAACAAAAGAAGCATGGTGGTTTATGGTTTCTTCACAAATCCCCAGATTCCTCCTATGAGTGCCAGGACGCTTCCGATTGCCCAGCCTCCTCCGGCTGCAAATCCGACCAGCGCAAATATCACTGCAAGCGCGCCGCCGACCGAGGATTTACCCTTTGTCAGCATCCATCCGCCGACCAGCGCCAGTATCCCTGAGATCACTGCCAGCGCCGTGCCTGAAGTCCCTGCAACGTACCAGGGCATCACGCTGTATCCTGCCGGAGAGGCGTAATAGGCAAGGCCGCTTATCAGGATGATAAGCCCGCCAAGCACCGCTAGCCACCCTCCCATGTTTGCCATGATAAAAATCGCATAAGAGCGCTTTTAAGCATTTTTTTCAGGCCGGGTTTTAAAAACGCTATTTATGACCAGAAAGAGAGAAGAAAAGCGCTTTCAAAGCTTTTTGTTTGTTCCTTTATCAATTCCATTCAAAGGGCCGGTAGCTCAGTGGTACATGGCACGCCGAAGGCGTGCTTTGTGCATTCGAGAGCACCAATCACTAAGTCTGTGCTTGGTGTGTGTACGTCTTATATGGCGACTGAGTTTGCCCTAGGTGAAATTGATACGCCATCTGGGGGTCGAGAGTTCGATCTCATAACGCGCGAAGCGCGTTTTGGCGGAAACCTCTCCCGGCCCATTTTCGTCCCCACAAAGGCTTTAAATAGATATCCAATAAGATATCTTAAGGGATATCAAAGTGGTTCAATGTTACCCGCGCCACTCTACAAAGGGCTGCAAATAAAGGTCTCGCGCAAGGCCGCGAGGGAATTGCTGCATCACAACACAGACCTTAACGATGTCGTGGAAATTTTGGAAAGTGGCTACGATTGCGCGCCTTCCAAGCGCGCAGAAAATATAATCGAAAGGTGCCTCAGAAGGGGAAACGCGGAAATAAGGGTTGTTGTGGCGAAGGTCACAGTAAAATATCCGGACGGCTTTGTAGAAGAGGTTTGGAGGTTAATTCACTTTGGTATAACAAAAAGGCGATAATATGAGAGATATGTGGGATGCAGAGCACACATGCACGTGCGGCGAGAAAATGCACAAGAAGAAATTTGTACTCGAAGGAATAGAAGTAAGAGGATGGGAGTGCAGGAAATGTGGCGAAGCTGATTTGCACGGCGCTGATGCCCAGAAAGTCCTTGTCCTAAACAAGCTGAAGAAAGGCATCCCAGTCAAGGTCGGAGAGCTTGGAGAATCACTTATAATCCGCTTTCCCAAAGAATTAGCTGAATACTACAAAATAGAAAAGGGAGAAAGCCTCATTTTAAAGGCAGAAAACGATAAGAAAATAGAAATAGATGTCGAGTAATTATTTTTCTTCCCCCACTCCCTCCCCGTCAACAGTCACATCCAGCGGATAAAGCCCAGCCCCAGACCACTCATTTATTATAGTTTCCGCCGTTTCGTCATCAAAGCACACAGCCAGTCCGCAGTCCCCCCCGCCAGCGCCGCTTAATTTGCCTGCAGCGCCTGCCCTTTCCGCTATGTCAGCCAGGGCTTTCAGCTGCGGAGTCTCTATAGGCTGTCCACTTTTTTGAGTAAAGTCAGATAGCAGCATTTCCTATGGCACTCATGCATTCCCTGTATTTTTCTCCGTTCATCTTAGCCCACTCTTTCACGTTTTTTATCATCTCCTTCGTGTCTGCGGAGGATTTTGTCCATGCAACCAACAAATGCAAATTTTCAGGAATCTGCTGTTCTTCTATTTCTAGCAGAGGCCATTCACTTTCCACAATATCCCTGATTTTTTCCCCCTTACCTATCTCCACAGAAAGCCACTCCGTGTCCGGCGCAATGTATGAAAAAACACCGCCATACGTGCTTGCAGCCACGTCGAACCCAGAGCCAATCTTGCCCTGAGCAAAATAATGTACGATCATGGAGAGCTTGTATATTGTTTCTTTGTCCAGTTCCTGGACATGAAAGCGAAGCACGGCAGCCACTATAGCCACAACAGCAGCAGCGCTGCTGCCAAAGCCTACCTTTGTCAGCTTTCCATCTACCTCAAGGTTAGTATCCTCGCCCCATGAAGTAAGGCGGAAGGAGCGCAATTTTACACTATTCTCATTCAGGTAGCGCAATGAGATTTCCACAGCCTCCTTGGCAAACTGCAGCTTCTTTTTCTCTTCGTCTGTTAATGCGACAAAATTCAGCTTGGTACCGTCAAAGTCTCCCATCACGTTGATGCCAAAGTCCTTCAGCGAAAAGTAAACCTGCATCTTACCTTCTTCGCCATTCAACCCGTCAATCTGGCAATGCACTCTGCGGTTGACTGCGGCAACAAGGCATATATTGCCCTTCTCCAGAATAGACCATTCGCCGCTGATGAAGAGCTTGCCTGGGGCTGAGATGTGGAGCATAGAGAAAGTATGAAAGAAACACTTTAAACTGTTATTGAGTGCTCAAAAAATTGGAAGGCATTTAAGGATTTCTAGCTTTCTTCAAGTTATGCCATACTCGCATGTTTTCTGGGACATGGACGGCGTAATGATTCCCGGAAGAGGAACGACTCACCTCGCTAACAATTACGAAGCCGATCCTGAGGCATTCATGAACAGATTCATAAGAGAATGCGGAAAAGAAGGGTCTCTTCGAGATGTAAGGTCAGAAGATCTTGAAAGAGGACTCAGGGAATGGGAAGCACAATACAATGGCGGACGCGGAATAGCGACCATAGGCGAACTTGGTGCATGCCTCACAGACCTCCGGCACAAGCTGAAAGTTTTTCCTAGTGCGAGAGAGTCCACATACACGAAAAATGCAATCTTGAGAGGGATGACAATTGGAGACATAATGGATGTGGCTGAGAGAAGTCTTCCCTACAATCCCGGTGTGGAAGAAGCTGTAAAAACTTTTCGTGAGTATGGAGCTCATCAATATCTTTTTACTAATGCTAACGAAGCTTTGGCTGCGTGCGTCGCAAGAAGATTAGGTTTTGAATATTGCGAAGGCGCAAAACCAAAAATAATACTTCCAGATTGGACAGAAACACCATTCGACCCAGAAAAGCATTTAGAAGTTGAAGAAGCCTGCCTTTTAGGTGAGATGGAAGAATATGAGAAGTTAGACCGAGTTATTGGGTTCATAGAAAAGCGCAGCATAAACCCTTCTGAAGCTGTAGCCATAGATGATACGGAGGTTGATATGCTAGTAGCGCTTCGTGAAAGGGGCTCTCTCGTTCTAGGGTTTTACAACCCTACAGACCCTGTCACGAGCACCAAGCACCGCGATAAAATGAAGGAATTAGGTATAAGGGTTTTAGAAGACGACTTGCAAAAGTTTGCAGAATTGGTATTGAAACCTGAAAACAGGCAATCATAATCTTCCAAGCTGCCCTGCAACCCATTTCGCAGCTTCTTCAAGATTTTCCACTTCTAAATCAGGTGGGATATCCTTCCAAAGCTGCGGAAACCCCATGCCGTTAAGCACCATTACAACAGGATTTCCCGCCTTTCGGGAGCCTTCTATGTCGCCGCGCGTATCTGCTACATATAGCATCTCAGCAGGCTCTACATCCAGACGTTGTGCCATAAGAACAAGCTTTTCTTCCTTCCTATCCTTGTCATCGGCATCACACTTTCCTATAACATGCTCTCTTGAAAAATACCCAGGAAACATCTCTTCGCACCATTCGAATGACGCATCTTCGTACGCCTGTGTGATTATACCTACCCGCGAAATTTTGCTTTCTCTCAGAATTTCAAGAGCAGTCATTGAATCAGGCTGAACCCGGTTGCTCGGATTTCTGTTATACGCATTTTCTGATTCTCTAGCCATTCTCGCTATAATTTCTTCGTCTTCCTGCGATGCATATTCACCAATGAATCTCCTAACCGCACCAGCAACATTATCTTCACCCAAAAAATATCTTAGATGTCTTCTTCCTCGTGCAAACGCAAGCGCAGCACGCATAAATTCTCTGTAACCTTCTGACGCAAAGATACCATACAACTGCCACGCTTCCCTGTCGCCCAGAGGATAAAGCATGTCGGTATGTCTTTCAAAAGCCTCCCTATGACACGCATTCATCTCGGTATCAGAAACTCGCAAAGGACCTCCTATATCTATGCCGACAGAGCGTATTTTTCTGGAAGGCTGGTGGATTATTTTCATGTGAAAACTTCCAAGAGGGAAATTATTTAAAATACAATTTTAACGGTTATCTTTCAACAACGAGCCCTTCACTTGCCATACCGGCGTTTATTACACGCCCCCCAGCTTTTTCTATGGCTGTCTTGATTTTATGTTCCTCGCCAGGTCTTGCAAGCGCAATCATGTTGTCTCCTACACCTGCACCGCTGAGTTTTGCACCAAGTGCACCCGCATTCCTCGCTGCCCAGATAAGTTTCTCCAGAATTTCGCTGCTTACGCCTGCGGTATAAAGAAGGCCATGATTAAGGTTCATCAGCTCTCCCAGAGCTTCCAAATCACCTTTCTTTATAGCTTCTTCTGCTTTGAGGGATATTTCAGCTATGGCCTCTATTGTGCGCTCAAATACAAACGGATATTTCTTTTCCAGTGCCTGAACAGCTTCAACAATAGGTCCGCTCCTCACTTTGATGCCAGTATTACCTATGATAATTGGCAGCTGTTTGTTCGTGACCTGAACAGGCTCCTTTCCCTTCTCAAATTTTATTAGCCCTCCATATGTTGCAGTTGCCACATCTTGTCCGCTGCCAAATCCCTGCACCTCAAATATAATTTCAAAACCTAAGTCCACTATTTCCCTTTTACTCAACTTCGTTCCAAAATGAGCATCCAGCGCTCCAATCGTTGCAACCACGGCAGCAGCGCTACTTCCTATACCTTCCATCATTTCTGATTTTGTTGAAAGAGCAAATGAACCTTCTTTTCCTGTCTTCTCAAAGAATTTCTTTATCGAGGTAGAAACGAATTTTAGGTTTTCTGACGGATACTCTTCATCCTCAAAGCCAACATCAGGGCAATTAAGAATGATTTTTCCACCACTGCGCTTCTCTATATAGGCATGAAGCCTCTGGTCAACAGCCATAATCAACGCAGGCCTTCCGTATCTGGATACGTGTTCGCCAAACAAAATTATCTTCGCAGGGGCAGATGCATGTACCATCAAATCACCTAAAACAGATGTTCTTTGACCAACTTTACGCCTTCACCGGGCTTATTGATGTGTATCTGCAAAACGCCAGGCATCTCTTTCAGCCTGAGCGTGATTTCTTTCTCGTTCTCAGGCAGGCATATCAAATGAATATTTGCACCGGTATCAAAGGTAAAATAAGTTTCTAACCCCCCGCTACGCAATGCAAGAACCTCCTGCATTATGCGTACAGTTTCTGGTACCCAATATACTAATGGAGGAGTTGAAGTAATAGCCGTAGCATGCAATAACATGGCTTCGTGCTCAGCGATCTTCCCAAGGGCATCAAAATCCTTATCCTTAATTGCCTTTCTAACTAAAGGCAAATCCCTTTCAACCGCCTTAAGTCTGGCTTCATAGAGTGGTGAAGTATTTTTTGCTATTTCCATTCCGCCGCGTGTGTCAACCTTGCGCGCAGCCTTTGAGACTACAGCTGTAATAAGGCGTATGTCCCAATGATTTTCACGAGCCAGCTGCACTGCATATGAATCTTCGCTGTGCGTGCCTGCCAGCCATTCAGCCCATCCACCATAAATAGAACGGCAAGATGAGCCAGAGCCTTGGCGCGAAATTATGGAAAGTTCTTTTGCGTTTAGTTTCAAGCCAGCAGCAGCACACGCGGCAGCTGTCAGCGCAGCAAAACCCGCAGATGATGAAGCCAGACCTACGCCTATTGGAAAATTCGTCTCCACCGCGCCCCGTGCACACAAATCTATGCCTGCAAGTTTGCGTATGCGGTTCAGATGCGGCAGCACGCGCTCCATCACTTTCTGCTCAGGTGCGCCTCCATTTACAGTAGCAAAATCCTTGTCATAATTTTCAGAAAATTCCACCGTAACCTTGCAGTACAAAGAATCCACGGTCAAGGAAATGCTATTGTTCATCGGCAAAAAGTTTACATTATCGCGCTTCCCCCAGTATTTGACTACGGCAACGTTTGGATGCGCTATTGCAGTGGCTTTCATAAAATCACTACCCGCTACTTTGAAGCCTTCGCCTCTCCGCAACAAGGCGTTTAACAATTTCCGGTTCAGGTAAATTCCTATAATGAATTAATCTCTCTATACGCTCGAAAATAATATTCATAACTTTATCAAACGCAACCTCCCAATCATCAGCAGAAACTATTGGAACATCTTTCTTTAAGGCGTCTTGGCATTGGTATTCCTGCATTACCAAGTATTTTGGAATTGCGTCGAACAACCTAATAGAATTTCCTTTCAGGTGCGTCAGTTTATTACGGAGACCTATTCTTCGGCGATACTCATCCTCCGAGTCTAGACGCAAAATTATAGGAACAAGACTTGGATGGTGTAATACATCTTCTGAAAAATACGACGGCAAAAAATGAAGGTATTCACAAATCATACTTTCACCATCTCTTAAACCCCTGTCCGCCACAACTCTATGAACTCCTTTGTTCACTATGCGAGCCTGAGTTTCGTATGCCCTAATGATGGCGTCTTTAGTTTCGGCATCACCAAAAAACTTCCACGATTCATAGACAGAAGTAAAAAAGGCTGGATTAAGCTCTGTAGGTATAAATTCACGAAGAGCAGCACGGAAAGAATCCCCAAGTACATTTCCAA
Organism: Candidatus Aenigmatarchaeota archaeon; assembly: GCA_016187395.1. Lineage (GTDB taxonomy): Archaea > Aenigmatarchaeota > Aenigmatarchaeia > GW2011-AR5 > JACRAC01 > JACPJV01. The sequence continues at coordinate 578 of JACPJV010000035.1, read as the reverse complement.
AACCAAAAGCAGTTGAAAGTTCCAAAGCCATGGTAGTTTTTCCAGCACAAGGCATTGCACCTAAAACAACAACAATAGGTGCTTTCAAATCTTCCGAGAAAGTTAGCTCCTTATATTTCTTGAAAATATCATACCGATGTAAATATTTCTCCCCTCTTACTTGCAAAGATCCCTCTAAGCTCTTTCCAGATCTAACTTCATTCATGATTTCTGCTATTTCTTCTATAGGCAACCCTGTTGACAACAGCAAAGATCTTTGTCTGAAACCCATATCACTCACTCCCTATAATTTTAGGCCCGCTGGCGACCTTGAATATCTGTGATTGCCAGCCTTTTACCTGAAGCTCTCTCTGCACATGCATTAGCTGCTCTTTGAGCGTAGCAATATATACAACATTTCCGCCACCCTGAAGGCAATATGCAAAAAGCCCTTGGGTTCTTAGATCTTCAACATCTATCCAGCAGTTCATCACGGGTTTCTTGCGTACGCGCAGACCTACATCCTCAAGTAGATGGTGAGCATTGCGTATGTTTTCTTCAGCCAGCTCAAACAGCTGTTTTAAATCCTTATTATGCGC
>JACPJV010000031.1 GCA_016187395.1 Candidatus Aenigmatarchaeota archaeon | reverse complement strand
GAGGATTTCCCCGTCCTCGCTCATCGCACACGCAGAGATGCTCTGCCTGTGCACGTCCAGACCTACAAATACTGTTTCCATCGTATCACCAGATCATTTATGGGCTTTGTTAAAGAAAGAGTTCTACATGGTGTCTAAAGTGAGGAGTTTGCGAAGTTCTTTGTGCATCATGAAAGAAAATTAGCAATAGCATTTAAATCCTTCCATCGAATCTAATCCATGCTTCACACGCGAACAACCTTTCTGGACTATAATTGGCCGCTGAAGGAGGCGCAGGTCATATTTGCAGGCGTGCCCTTCGTGTCCACTGCAACAAACTACGCAGCGCCGTACGGACCTGTGATGGTGAGAAGCTCGCTTGCTGTTGCAGAAGATTACATATCGCAGAAAAACATGCATCTGTTTGAAAAGCTTAGGATATGCGACATAGGCGACGTGAATTGCGTGCACGGATCCTTTGACGTCACGTCCCGGCGTATAAAACAAACTATAAGGCATGTCAAAGAGGAGGCTAAGCCGCGTTTCTGGATCTTCATCGGCGGCGATCACTCTGTGACCCTGCCTATCGTTCAGGGTCTCAAGGCAAAAACCGTTGTAGTCCTGGATGCGCACGACGATCTTAATAAGATGGAAGTTGAACACAGTCATGCTACGTGGGCACGCCACGCAAAGAGAAACGCAGAGATATACTTCTTCGGAACGCGGACATGGGGGAAAGAAGAGGAAGAGGACAGAAAGCTCCATCAGCTGAAAATAGAGGACCTGCCTAGCCTGACTCTCAAGAGGCCTGTGCATCTAAGCCTTGATATAGACTGCTTCAGCCCTTCGTTTATCGGCAAGACAGGGTATTTCGAGGGTACGCTGCGACCGGAGGACGTACATCCGATACTCAGCAGCATAAGATTCTCAAGCATGGACGTCGTCGAAATCGCAGATACAGAACTTCCAAGCAAGTCAGGATTTTTAGCCGCAGAGATGATAAAGCGCGTGCTGGCATTTTCGGTGTTGGGAATATAGTGAAACAAGGAATTAATACCGACAGTGTCGGATATGATAATTCTTGTTTCACATATAGTGCGCAAGGAATTATTATATCTGACTAATCCTGATTTACAAGCAGAAGCAAAGCTTCTGCTGTACATGAGGAACGGAGTTCCTCATTGTATTCCTTGCAGCACTATAAAATACGGATGATTCGCCCTGCGCTGCGTACAGCCGTAAAATCCCGAAAATATACCCTTTAAAAAGTTTTCGTTCCATCCACTATAAAGTGAAACAATGGGAGATTTCAGAAGAGGAGGTGGAGGTTTCGACCGCGGACCTCGCGAGATGCATAAAGCAGTTTGCGCCGAATGTGGTAGTGAATGTGAAGTTCCATTCAAGCCTACAGAAGGTAAGCCTGTTTATTGCAGAGATTGCTATGCAAAGAGAAGGAAGTTTTAATTCCTCGTTTTGATAAGCATTCGTTTTTGTTTTTATTTAGTTGATTTTTATGATTACGCCCCTATCCAAGTCCCGCCGAGCGCTCCGCGCTCGGCAAACCGCTTACGGCGCGGAAGCCCACGCGCCCGTACCCGTCGTCCGGGCTCCAGTCGGCAGACAGGCTCCAAGGACCGTAAACAGGGTACGAAAAACGGTACACGGCCGCGAAATCTTTGTATTCACTTCTGCGCCAGAAATATGATGCAAGGTTCTTTGCCTCTTCAGGAGAGAATTCTGCCTTCTCCCATGCTGCTATTGCCTCCGGCCTGCTGGAGTAACTTCTGGCAGGAAATCCATGCTCGTCCCAGAATATGTTTCCATCAGGGCCTTGCCATCTGTCTCCTGCTGGCAGCTTTGCTATCTTTCTCTTTCCTTCTGCCTGCCACAAGCCGCTTTCGGCCCTGACAAATTTCTCAACAGGCGACACAATAGTCACAGCAGTCTCACCCTCCCGGAGAATCATACTTTTTGGCTTTCTGTCCGCAGGCCCTATGGCGATACGGAAAGTTTCGCCCTTCCATCCCTCGAGAATGCTCTGCCTGATTTCAGGCGAGCTGAGATACGCGTGCCTTAGCTGGATGGGCAGGGGCGATTTTGGTGCTATATCTCCGTATACGGTTCCAAACCCTTCCATTTCTTTTGCCAGAGAGTAGGCTGGCAGCACGCGCCTTCGTGGCGTGCCTCTGGCTTCGCCTCTCGGTATGGCAACATACCCTCTTTCTTCAACTGCTTCCAATGCCATGATTATCACTAAATGTTATCACCGAAAAGTTTAAGTGTCTTCAATCCAGCACCCTCTTCCACACCTTCAGTGAAGGCTGTTTTTCTATGTCCTTCGCAATAATCGTGCACGGCGGTATGAGCAGATTAGGCCAGATGCGCTTCCCGGGCATTACTGTGCAATTGACTCCAAACTGCACGCCATCCGCGACAATCGCGCCCAGTTTTTTCCTGCCGCTGTCGACATATTTGCCGTTTATCTTCATCCCGATGTTTTTCTGGTCCAGGCGCAGGTTTGCGAATATAGTCCCCCCTGCTACGTTGCAGTTGCTTCCTATGACAGAATCACCCACGTAGCTCAGGTGCGAGATAAAAGAATTCTCCATTATGACCGAATTCTTGACCTCCACAGCGTTCCCGACCTTGCAGTTTTCGCCAACAGAGGAATAGCCGCGTATAAAGCAGTTCGGTCCAATCACAGCCTTTGCGCCTATAGCCACGTTCTTCTCTATAAAAGCGCCCTCCCGTATCTCTGCGCTGGGATGAATCTGCGAACCATGCTCTTCCAAAATGAACTTGTTCGCATCAAGGATTTCCCATGGGAACGTGATTTCACATCGCTTTTCGATTACATGCATCTTTGCAGGAAACTTTATCGCATCCGTAAGCTCTCTCTCGCCCCTCTGGCTTTTTTTGTTTTTTTCCAGCCTTTCGAAAATATCATCATCAAAGACGTAAATGCCTGCATTTGCAAGATCGCCCCTCGGCTTTTTCGGCTTTTCTTCGATGCCTATGGCACTTCCGCCGCTTTCTTCGAAGATTCCGTATTCCTGCGGGTTTTCCGCCCTGAACGCAGAAACAGCAGGTTCCTTGCTTTTCGCGATTTTCCTCATATCATCCCTTGTGACAAGTATGTCACCGTTTGAGACAATAAATCTGCCCCCTACCCTGTCTTTGCATCTCAGAACAGCGTCGCCTGTGCCTAGAGGTTTATCCTGAAAAATGAATTGCGCCCTGCCTTCAAAATGCTTTATTATATCTTGCTGGTCTTGCCTCACAACAAAGAATACCTCCTTGGCGTGCCTTTTCATCGCCTCGTAAATCCACTCCACGCACGGCTTGTTTGCGACAGTAATCATGGCCTTGGATCTGGCGATAGTCAAAGGCTTCAGGCGCGTGCCGTTCCCTGCTGCCAGTATAACTCCTTGCATAGAAATATGTTCTACTTTGAAAAATACTTAAATAGAGATGAGAAAAATCTCTTAGTCCTGGGGCGCATTCCATTCCTGCTCAAACAGCTCTTTGCCCCTGAGCAGCTCCGGCTTCAGCCTTTCTTTCATACCATCAGTGCATGGCTCGTATGGTTCGAGTTCATCCCGGCATATGGTCTTGCCCTTTGCATTATACGCTCCAAAACTGTGCCATCCTAAATATCTTCCTTCTGTACCCATGGTGTAATGAGCGTTAAATTGAGATGGTTCTCCTTGTCTGTTCTCGTTTTTTCTTTTCACCTCAAGATAATAGGAACCGTTCCCACTAAGATCGATTCCAAACAAAACACCATATTCCTTTCCTTCTTCTGGAAATTTGCACATTGCATAATTGGTCGGTATGTTGCCCTCGCAATGCTCAGTTTGTTTATAGCCGACCTTCTCTTCACCTGTCGCCGTCTGCGGCGCAGGCTGTGCAGGCTCTTCCGCCTCTGATATTGCTTCAGTTGACCGCTGTGCGCAGCCGCTTAGCAAGGCTGCCGCCAGTCCAAGCGGCGCCATCAGCCTTCTGCTTTTAATCATGCGATTTAGTATGCGGGAAACCTTTAAAAGCTTTTCCACTACTATAAGGTGAATATATCCATTTAAATACTAAAAGTAAAAACGAAAGCTTTAAATACTTTTTCTACAACAGATAAGTTGCTAAATTAACAATTACTCATAGGGAGTTAATTTGCATTATAAAGGTGGGTGTGATGGCAGCTAAAAAGAAAAAGATTTCCAAAGCCGCAAAAAAGCGTGCAAAGCACGCAAAGCACGTGGCAAAGGCAAAGCCGCAGGCAGACGCAGACTTTGGAACAGGTTCTTTCAAGTGTCCTGAATGTGGTTCTACTCATTTCTTCCACGACCCTGACCGCGCGGAGCGTATTTGTGCTAAATGCGGCACAGTTGTGGAGGAATCTATGGTTGATCTTGGTCAGGAGTGGCGTGCCTTCGACCATGACCAGAAAATGAAGCGTGCAAGAACAGGCGCACCCCTGACCCATAAAAGGCATGACAAAGGCTTGAGTACGGAGATAGGCAAAGGCTCCACAGAGCTATTCAAAGTGCCTGCAAAGAAACGCTCTCAATTTTTCAGGATAAGGAGATGGCAAAAGCGCCTTCTCACCAGCAAGGACCGCAACATGTCTTTCGCGTTAAGCGAGCTTCAGCGTCTTGTCTCATATCTTGGCCTTCCAAAGACGCTGCACGAGGAGGTTGCAAAGCTCTACGAGGAAGCATTGCAGAAAGGACTCGTAAGGGGGAGAAGTATTGAAAGCATAATTGCTGCATTGGTATACTCTCTGGCAAGAGAATACGAGTCACCGAGAACACTTACTGAAATCTCGCAGGCATCTGGTATCGGCAAGCGTGAGCTTGGCCGCACATACAGATACATAAGCAGAAAACTTGAGCTCAGAATTCTGCCGGCGCGCGCAGAGACGTACATCCCGCGCTTCTCAAGCATGTTGAAGCTAAGCGACAAAATCCAGATGCGCGCCATCAGGATTCTCAAGCAGGCAAAGGACAAAGATGTGATTAGTGGCAAAGGACCAACAGGCTGCGCAGCTGCGGCTATCTACATAGCCAGCGTGCTGGAAGGCGAAAGAAAGACGCAGCGCGAAGTGGCTGACGTAGTCGGCGTCACAGAAGTCACCATCCGCAACAGATACAAGGAAATCGCCGAAGCCCTCGAAATCGAAGATGAAGTCGAGAAGAAGGCTGTGGAAGAGGGAGTGGAGTGATTGATATGGACTGTAGAGCAAGGCAAGTTGTTGGTGTTCTTGCGCTGGTTGGTAGCGTCTTTTTCGGACCTCCAAGCATAGCAGGATACTACGTTACCGACAAGATCATAGAAACCGGTTATTCCAAGGATTCCATAAGAAGAAATTTTGTGGAAGCTTATGAAAATGGTTCGGTACTCACTAGAACTTATTTGATAAGGGGACTACCTGGTATTGAAGCTGCCTTGCTATTTAATGCAGAGAGATAAAGTTTAGAGTTAGAGCAGGAGAAAAGCATATTTTCTCTTTAATCCCCTCCCAAATCATATCCTCTTCCTGTTCATTTCCTTTATCCTGTCAAAATCAGGGTCGTCTGAAATTATAGTAAAAATCCCATGGACTATGGCAGAAGCGGCGTGAATAGCATCCCGCGGATCTAACTTGTAATTCTTTATCAGGTTGTATGCCTCCAGAAGAATAGTTTCGTTGGTTTCGATTATGACGAGATTCGGCATCTCCAGAAATGTTCTGGCAGCAATAAGAGCCATGTCAAACCCGCCTTCCTTTTTGACCCTCCAGAAAATCTCGTCAAAAGTCAGGGCCGAGCTGGCTGCCTTTGTTTCTCCTGTTGCTATATCCCTGATCAGTTCCCTGCACTTCTGTCCCCTTTCATCGGATTTTATGGTCGCTGTTATAAACACATTGGAATCCAGATAAATCATTTCTTACCCCTCTCGGCTTTTTTCCATCTGTGTTCCATCTCCTCTTCGTAAGCCTCATGAGGGTCAATTTTTCCCTTAAAATTAATGGACTTGGCTATGCTCTCAAAGATTTTATCTGCCTCAACAGCAGGCTTCTCAATCAGAAGCTTATGGTCCTCCAGTTCGAAGACCACTGTAGAGCCGGGATGAAACCCCATCGCCTTCCTGAAAATCTTCGGTATAACAACCTGTCCTTTCGGGCCTATCTTCATCTCTTCCGTTATTTTCACCATCCAATCACCTTGCATAATAGTATAACTAGATATTTATACTTTTGTATTACTTATTATTAAGACTTTTGGGATCGTCATGTTCAATAAATTCCTTCGCGTGGCGCAAAAGCCAAAAATGAAAGAGCTTTGGGATAGTAAGGAAGACGAAGCGTGGGAAAATGCCTGATTTCTTTTAATCCCTTCCTTGCATATTAGCTGTCATGGACTCCGCCATCGCAGAATTCATCGAAACAGAGCAGCATCAAAAGCTGAAAGAGAATCTGTCCAAGCACCGCTATCTTATCGATGATTTCTTCCAGCGCGTGCGTGATTTGCACCTGGACCTGGAAAAGGTCTTCTTCGAGCTTGTTTTTTGCCTGTGCACGCCGCAGTCTAAAGCCGTATACTGCAGGGATGCCGTATTAAGAATGAAAGATGATGGCTTGCTCTGGATCGGCACAAAGCAGCAGTTATTGAACTACATGCAACCAGTGCGGTTCAATGACAAGAAAAGCGACTATATAATAATGGCCAGGGAGCACTTTGATGAAATCTACCGGAAAATCCTTGAGCTTCAGCGTCAGCCGCGAGAATTGAGGGAATGGCTGGCTGAGAATGTCATGGGCTTTGGCTTCAAGGAAGCCTCTCACTTTTTGCGCAACATCGGCCTGGGCGACGAATTGGCAATATTAGATGTCCACATCCTCCGCGAGATGCAGGAACTTGGAATCATGAATCAGGCAAACGGCGGCCTCTCAAAGAATGCATATTTGCAGGCAGAGGCAAAATTCGCAGGCCTGGCTAAGGCGTTAGGCATGACCACAGCAGAACTAGACTGCACCATCTGGCTTACCCGCTCAGGCAGCGGGGAGCTTATGTAATGTCAGTAATCATAATTTTATAATTTCTAATCCCGGTATTCTTTCGAAATGAGAGACGTTTTTTGTCATAATTGCAAATGAACTCACAAGACATATAGATGCGATGAGGATGTCCCTCATTTCTATGGGCAAGCCCTTCCTTTCCAGCTCAGCCAGCATCTTGGCTGCAATCTCCATGCTCTCGGGGGTTGTTCCAAGAAGGAATACTGATTTCAGAAATCCCTTTACTGCAGACAGATTCTTTTCGGTATGGCTGCTTTTGTATGCTCCATGAAAAAGTTCGAAAACGTTTATATGGGTTGTACCAAACGTAACTCCATCCAGCCTCATTTCATGGATTCTCCTGATTATTTCAGATTTGTTTCTTAGAAAATCCACGATTACATTCGTGTCCAGAACTACTTTGGTTTCCATGTTCTCCAGTGCCTCGTTATATCCTTTTCCATTTCAGCCGCTTCCTCGTCTGTCATGTCCCAGCTTCCGGCAAAGTCTTCCATGTCAAGCTCCTCGGATCTGGACAGGACTATGCTCATGGCCTCATTCAGCGACACAGGCTTATGCTCCTTCGAGCGCAGAAGCCCTGCAACCCTGTTCAATTTTTTATAGGTTTTCTCATCCAACTTCACTGTCTTGTACATTTTACCACTTTGTATACTAAGTAGAATAAGTATATAAATATATATCGCCGCATGCCTCATCCTCTCAGGCAGCGGGGAGCTTATGTAGAAAAATCTGATATCCGGATAACAAAACTTTGAATAGTTTTGATATTATGATGTCAATATGAACTGGGAAACTCTCGCCAGCCAGAGCCCCTGGTAGGACGATAATGTATGCAAAAGCTTCTTATCTGAAGTCTGATATAGAAAGGAATCATACCCTGTAGCGCAGGCGCCTGGTATTTTTCCAGGCCGTGCCTCTGACCAACTCAGAAACGAATCTCTGCGCCATGTCTGCTGGCGATGCCCTTTTTACTTCTGGGATATCTGCATATATTACTCCGTGAGGTCTGTAGCTAGCATCTTCAGCAAACTCCCAGAAGCCTTCAACTCCATCGGGAGTTATCCAGCACTCATAAACCTTTCCGTGCTCGTCAGTAGTCAGGCACCTTACAACTTTGCCAGCCATAAAGACACCTCTTATTCTCCTAGCTTTCAGCCACGCCGCATATCCGCCTCAGCACGTTATCCACGTATCTTTCCTCTATCTCTGCAAAACTTTTTGCCGCATCAAAAAGTATTCTGTGGAGCTCGCCAGCCATATCCATTGCAATTTCATCTGCGCGGTCATCGCCTGTTATCTCGCCATTCATATATTTGTTATTAAGGTCTTCCGTCGAAACTTTAAGGGTATTCACCACTGCCTTCAAATGAGCCCCAGCCGCAACCTTTCTCCCCACCAAGTCCATATATAATTCTTCTGATATGCCCGATTCCTCCAACTCCTCACGCCTGTAATTGGGCGGGAGATCTTCTTCCGTTCCCTCAACTAAATATACTGCCATCTCGTCTACCTTCCTTCTCAGCCTTGCGTACCTGTCCAGACTGCTGGAAGCACTGTTATCTACAGGCATAGAGTCACTATTAGCACCAAAATCATTCATTTATAACACCCCTTTGCTCGATGCAAATATTTCAAGACCTTAGTCTTCTTCTTGCAAATCCAACAGCATACAAGCCTGCGCCCAGCGCAGCGCCCCATCCAGCAGCCTTTCTCTCGCCAGAGTCAGAAGGAAAAATAGTCGGTCTATAGTCTGTAACGCTGTCAAAACCCTGCACAGGATGCGCTATATGATCCAATACCATTCTTAGATAGCTGTTTTCCGTTGCTTGCGCTCTCCTGTCGTAAGAACTCGCGCGTCCCTTCAGATTATCAAGAATGGCTCTTTCATCCGTGCTAATCCCGCCAGTTTCAGCTACGCCTAAAACCTCTTTCGCAGCTTCCTTTACAATCCCCGCCCTGTTTTGAAGCCATTTTGCATGATGGCCTCTGTATCCTGGAAGCTGTTCAGCTACAAAGCCTCCTGCCAGCGCTGCAATCAAAGCTCCGCTCAGAAACCCTTTCATACCCATACCAACACCCTCACAAACCTGAAAGCAGAAGATAAGCCGCTGTCCCAGGCTCAAGTCTTTCTGCCCGGCTAATACTGGAAGCATCCAAATCATAAACAGGAGGCCCGAGAGACTCTAACGCACTAGAATCGCCGCCTAAAAGGCATCGATAATGCGAGGTTGCTGTTGCAACATCAACATGTCTGACTGCTCTTGGCTCTTCTAAAAGAGCAAGCGTAAATCTTTGTATTGCATCCATAGATAGCACCCCAACGTTTTCATCCGATGCGCTTTATTTAGAGCCGTCTCTCCTTCCCGCACAGGTTGCAGAAGGTTATGCCCTTGTTCTGGCTCGTGACCTGATGTCCCCTGAAGCCTCCACCACAGGAATGCCTTCCTGACATCCATTCTTTTCTTTTCATAGTTACACACCCCACAAAACGAAACTACTCCTTTGGATAGCATCCGCGCCGAGCTCCCTTGTATAGGGGCAACGCATCTGCTACCTCTCCTAAAAACTCCTGAAAATCAGCGCCAGCAAATGGATCATCCAGAGCCATCAGATCCGGAGCCTTTGGACTCTGAACAGCGGCTCTGTAAGGTTCTCTTATTTCCATTTTTCTTTCTGTCATTCTTATCACCACTTTATGGTTACTAATAATAGACCGTAAAGTATTTAAAGATTTCGCTACTTAGAGATAGTAATAGATGGTGTTTCGCATGGAAGCGGTGTCATTGCAGAATCATGAAGGATTGTCGAACGACCCTGTTATGTTATCTGTCCTTAAAGCAGCCCGCGTTCGCTCTGAAATAAAGGATAGATATGGTGTCTCTATAGAAGGCATGGTAGATGACGAGGCAGCCGAAGCTGTGATGAATGATCTCGGAAGAGTTTATCCTCCGCTGTTATTGCCGACCAGAACAATTGTTTTCACGGACCAATTAGTTCTGGGTGAGGGACTTTTTGATCCAAAGGATGTAGAAACAATACTAATTGGACGCGGAGCTCGTTATGAAATTGATGAAGAACGCCGTAGAGTTGTTCCGATAACAGACGAATATCAATATGTCTTTTCTAATTTGCCGCATGAAATGGCTCATGCCAAACAATTTCAGGGAAATCATGAATTTACTGATAGATGGGCAGGGATAGTCGGAGAAATGCCCCGTCCGTCAGGCTTATATGAAGAAATGTTTGAAGAAATGTTCGGCGAGGAATGGGAAGAGCCTCGTCATGGTTTTGTAAGAGGATACGGAACCAAGCGCTATTGTGGGATATGGCACGAGGACGTTGCCACATATGTCGAAGAAATCTACGCTCCGGACTTCGGCAATTTCAGGAAAGCCGATCCCGAAGACGCGCGGTACAGGCAAAAGCTTGGTTTATTGCGGGAGTATGATTTTATTTCTCAGGAGCAATTCGAAGGAGCTTTGGCTGTCTTGGGGGAAGATTTGGAAAGGTGAATTATCATGCCATCCGTGAAGAAAGGTCGGAGAATCAGGGTTGCTCATCAGCTGAGCGATGTCTGGAAAATGGAGCCATACGAATTTGCACGATGGATGCGGCAGTATCTGCTGACATCTGTAGAAGGAGACCTTCATCTTGAAAAAATAACGGGCTTGCAAGGATTCTTAGATGATCCAACGAATGCATGGCTTAGCACCGAAGATCTGACATTTATGTGCAACACATTAGGAATAAGAAACAGCGCTTTCTTTGTAAGTGGCTGGCACCAGACATTTTTAACGCATGTTGACAGAAATGATGTAGGGATTTACGATCCTATGAGAGAAGGAATTCAACATTATCCTTTCGGTTATATTGCAGACGACCCACATGGCATGACAGTCACGCGAGATATTTTACATGCATGGATGAAACAACGAACAAAGAAGCCACAGGGATATTCTCTACCAGACTATCTTGTGGAATCCAGATACGAAAAAGGCACGTTCTTCCTTGAAAAAATGGGTAGAATTCAAGACGATGGAGTAAACTGCATACCTCTATCAGTCTATGCAGCTGCTCAGGCGCTCAGACCGAGAGTAATTAGGGAAAGGTGATGTCATGCAAGCCTACCGCAAGGAAAGAAAGGAAATGCATCTGCTGCTTTTCCTCGAAGAAGATTCCATGGTCGTCTATAGAGATGGCAGGTTCGCCTACGGCCTTCACGCAAAAGACGCCACAGGCCATGAATCAGTAAGGTGGCTGGCAGAATGAGATGCAGAAGGGACAGGATGGAGAAGCGTAGAAGTTGACAGCGAAGCCGCAAGAGAAGCCATAAGGCTTGGAAATGAATATAGAACTAAATTAGACAGGGAAAGTATCCTTCCTCTTGATGCGGAACTTAGAGATGAGGGGGAAAAGAAAAGACTGCTGAAGAAATCTTGGGGTTATATTCCTGATGAATTCGAAAGAAAAGCAAAGGAAACCTTTGACTCAGCTGGGATACCCTTTATAGAATGAATTCTCCCGCAGGTTCGGATTTCACATCCACACCTCCCTGAGTTCGTAGAATACCTTTTCCTTGGAGAAGATTTTCGTTATTTCAGTCAGCCTTTCTGCAGGAATGATGTAGTGCCTCGAATCAAGAACAGAGCCGCCCATAAGCTCTATCGCGCCTCTTTCCTTTCTGCCTTTCTCTTTTCTCCCGGCAAGCTTTCTGATTATTTTGTTTCTTTTGGCTATATCACTTATCGGCTTTACTTCCACAAGGAAATGCTTGCTGAAAAATGGCGATATTGAAGATGAATAGATGACAATTCCTTCATGTTTTATCGAATTAAACAGCTGCCATTTTCCCACATCGCCGCATTTTATGCTTATGGGGTTTATTATGCCGAGTATGCGGAATTTCTCGTACTCATCAGAGCGGTAAAATTTTGCAAGAGCAATTTTCGCGTGCTTCGTTATTTCCTTTTCATTTGCCTTTTCTGTATGAATAAAGATATCCACATCGCTTTCCTTGTCAAAATCTCCGCGTGCAACAGAGCCGAAGACAAATATGGATTTTATTTTATCTGCCTTTATGCCGGGAGTTCTGAACAGGAAGCTCGCAAACGCCTGGGTGTAGGAGAGCATAAGGTTCCTATTCAATGCTATCACCCCTTTCCGCAATTTTGCTTTCAAGAATTGCCTTCAGCCTCTGGAATGCCCTGAAAACAATCTCCACCTCGCCCTTCGCAGGCTTGCCGTATATGAGGTTGTCCCTGTGGTCCTCTATAGTGTAGATAAGCTCATAGACGTCCTCCTTGCCTGGAAAGCTGACAGGCATTTTCCTTTCGATGAGTGGCTCTATCTTCTGCTCTTCCTTGGGTCGCTTGAACCATATGTGGTTGACCTTCTTCCCCGTGGAAATGAGATTAGCCAGATGCATGTACATCTCGAGAATCTCGCATGCACAGGCAGAGGCATGAAACCCTACGGACGCAGGCCTTTTCTCCAGTCCTACATTCAGGGCATCCTGCAGCTCTTCCAGATGCTCCTTTATCCGCCTTTTGTGGTCAGCTATCGAGCTCATGGGTATATTCTATACCCAAAACTTTAAATAGTTTGGGTATATTTTTACCCTTCGAATTTCCGCAGGTCCGGAGCTCCTTTCGGAGACGTAAAAGCCGCAGCTTTTACGTATTGAAGGCTAGCATAGGCGTGGAAAGCGCAGGCTGAAACACCCAGAACTCCTTACGAAGACGCCTTCAAAGGCAATTTTACACTCACATCTGACAGGTCTTCTATAGGAACTTTTTTGGTCACGTTAAGCATCTCGATCTTTAGCATCCATATCTATAACCGTGTCTTTATCAATTCTTTTATTTTTAGCAAACTTTCCTTCCTGGAACTTGATGTATAATGCATCAGCCTTTAAATCCAACTTAATTTCCATTTCATTCACCCCAAAATACCGTTATAACGATGATATTATCATTCTCCATAACATATATAACGCTTATTTCCTGGCCGTTTATTCTTTTGATGGCTTGTTTTCTGCCATATTCTGCATCGATTAATCTGTCTGGATTCTTCAGAGTTTCTTCAACCCATTCTTTCCTGATTATTCTTCCTTCTAACCTCTCTCTGGCATGATCGGTATAAATTATCCTCATGCTCGATTATTGTTTCGTATGAATAAATATTGTAGAAAAAATAACTATCCCAGGTCCGGAGCCGCTTGCGCGGAAGCAAAAGTCGCAACTTTTGCATATTGAAGGCTAGCATAGGCGTGGAAAGCGCAGGCTGAAATTCTCGCCGAAGCTCGAATCTTACACCCCGCTTTCATGAACGCGTCGTCTTGCACGTGCCAGCGGCCTATTTTCGAGGATGGCTTTGCCCTTAGATGCCTTCAGGGCTTATCCGCTATGGCGTAGCTGCCCGGCAATGCCATTGACCGCAAAGAGGTTTTTGCATTCTCCTCATACGTTTGTCAGACAACCGGTACACCAGAGGCCACGAAGGGATGTTCCTTTTACGTGTGTTTACAAAGCGTAAGCACATTTCGTACTTACCCCTCCTTCCTCTCAGGCCGAAGCACCTCCGGCAGATATAGACCAAACTGGCTCACGCCGTTCTGAACCCAGCTAAGGTGCCTTTTTAACCTGTAGACCCCAGTACCCTTGGCTGCATTCAGGCAACGGACAAGTTGCTTCTCATCTCAAACCTCTTGAAAGGTTTGATCAAAATCCAGTTCGAGTCTCACACCTACCTTGTGCTAAACAGAGCAAGATAGCAATATAGTGCTAACAAGAAAGGATTGTAATGATTTTTTCTTGTGCACTATATTTGAAGCAAATGTTTGCTTCGCATTATCCAGCGACTGAAGAATAACCTACTCGGAAGCTACCCAATCTTGTCATCTGCAGAGGCGTATGACATTGCGTAGCAATGTTTTTTGCCTTCGCATCAATCTGGGACGGGAATCGTCACCGTAGGAAAAGGTAGGAAGAGGACCCATTTACCCGGATGTCATGTCCGCAGCTTACTGCACAGCCAGGTGAAGACCAGCCGACAGCGACGCCGCAACGCGCGGGGTCGATTTGTTCGAGTTCTTTCAAATTATAAGGTTTTCTTTTTCCGAGGTTTTTCTTTTTGAAAAGAAAAAGCTCAATGAACTCTCACCCGCCACGACACCATTTTAGAGGTTCCGCTACTCAACGCTAGCAGAACTATCCCCGGGGTAGCTTCTTGAGACCGGAATATTCATTTTAAAAGAAGTCCAAGACGCGCGGACTTCTTAGGGTTCAGCAAATTAAAATTAGTATGAAACTTTCTTATCTTTTCTTGACCATAGATGTCAAAGGAATAATGAGATACCTTTGATGGTCTTATTCCAAGAGATTCTAATGTTGATCTGATGAAGTTCAATGATGCACTGTTTTTTTGGCTGAACGATATTCTAAATCGCTTATTTTTGACGTTAGGTGATGGAACAGAGCCTTCTGCATCAAAAAACCCAGCTATATAGGCAATTTTGATTTTTGTATTTGCTTTCTTTATTATTGATGGGACATCCTTGTGAAGTTTTCCATCTACAAGTAAAGTTATCATTGAAAACAAAGGCTTCGATGAAATGTCCAGATACTTCTCGCTTATTTGTTTCTGATACCTTAAATGTAGTTTCACCTCAAATGTTTTCTGAAACAATGGTAATACGTTTTCAATCCATTTTGACTCTGCAGAATCATACAAACGCACCCAATGTTTTCTGCTGACATTTATCAAAGAACCGTCTCTCATTGCACCAAGAATGTATGCAAGCTCTTCCGTCAAGTTTTCTGGAATCTTCACTCTTGAAAAGCTTCTACCAGTTCCTGATTTTACATGTGTTATAGAGGGCAGAAGTTCTTTGTATTCTTTGTAAATAAACTGCAATGGAAATGAATTTAATCTCTTCCATTTTCTTAGGTTGTTTGTGTTCGCTGTAATTTTATTTACAGCGCTGTCTGCAAGCTCTACCCGCATTGTCCCGTCTCTTCTTAATCTCTGGAGTAACTTGTTTTTCAACATACTGTTAGTTGTATTCTTTGGAATTTAAAGTTTTGCTGAACCCCGTGGAACATTCCGATTTTCTCAGGTCACAGGCCCCCATCTAGAGGTACCTGTGTATCGCTAGCTCAGGCTTTCACCTTTGGATTCCACGCTGAGCGGAATCCAATCAATCCGGCTTTTGCGCTTACACTCTTAGAGCGATGTTCAGCTGCTGGAAGGAAATGCAACATAGTAGAATATAGAGCCTCTGCAATCGCCGTCAAATTCTATCCAAATGACTCCCTTGTCTCCCCTGCGCCTAAACCGCTTCAATCTCGCAGAGATGGCAAATTCTTCATCCCATTTTGTATGCCTCCTTATTTCCCAGAGAACTGCCTTGTGAAAACTTAGTTCCAATGCTTCCTTGGCCTTTTCATAGAGTTCCAGGGTAAGGAGGGTTGTTATTGGATGGCCATTCCTTATTAGCAACTCGGTGAGGGCATACGCTGCTTGATTTGAACACGTAAGGAATTTTTCACTTGACACGTATTCTCCGCGGCCTTTTCTAGGCACAGAAAAAACAAAGTCTACACTCCCTTCTCTCGAATCAAGATTGTACATTCTTTTGATGTACCTGGAATGTTCAGGGTATGTAGACAGAAGCCTTTCCGTTTCCGCTGTTATCGGCGCAGCTGATTCTCTGCTCATTCTTTTTACTGGCTATTAAATCTTAAATTCCTTCTGCAGTTTCTGACCGCTCGGAGCCGGACTTTGAGGTCCCCTGATATATCGTTGAGCGTAGCGAAACGATATACTGAGCCGCGCTCAATATCATTTCAGGGGAGTACCGCTTGCTGGTCCAAGAGGATAAACCTTTTCATTGAGAGATTCCATAAATGATTATGGACGAAAAATTATCTTTGTTACTCGGTCTCCTTATTTCAGATGGATCCGTTTATTTTGATCGTTCCAAAAGAACGTATTGTGTTCAATTCACGAACAAAAATGAAATCTTGCTCGACCTCTTTAAAGAGTTGATGACCGAATGTTTTGGAGACGTGAGATTTCATAAAGTCAAATGCAAAAATGCGTTCTCCATACGAACCTTTTCATTGCGAATTGCAGAAATCTTGCACTCTTATTCTCCTTCATTCAGAACCAAAGCATGCGATAACTTTCCAAAAAGTACCGAATGCCGTTGGCACGAGCATTTTATTTGGAAATCCAAGAAATTTCCTGCCTGTAGGGTTCCTGAAAAAATTCTAGGCAACAAAGACTTTGCAGCCTCCTTTCTTAAGGGTTACGCTTCTGGTGATGGCTCACTCTACCAAAGCAAAAGATATGGCATAATACGAGTCGAATTGACATGCTATCATCCTTTGCTAAGGAAACAGATTTCACAATGTCTGGAACTTCTAGAAATACCTAGCAGGAGTTCTGACAAAGCTGTTTTCGTTTCTGGAAGGAGCTGTGTCAAACGCTTTCTGGATCTCGTTGGTTTTATCCCTCTGAAATCTCTCTCAAGTTAGCTCCTCTATAGACTCCCAGCCAAACTACCCACCTGATGCTGTCCACCCTGTTGCCAGGGCGTAAGCAGTGTGAACAAAACAGGGCAGTGTCACAGTCACCGACCGACGCATCGAAGATGTGTCGCGTCCTTGGTGGCTCAGCTGCAGCTTGCGCCGCAGCTTCGACGCCTCCTGCCTACACTTTACAGTCCCATTCACACCACAACAACAGGCTGTAGTAAAGCTAACCGCTGAGGGAAGCATATTGCTTGCCCTCATCCACGGGGTCTACTCTTCCCACCGGAGGTCTCCAGACTAATCACTGGAAAGATAGTTTCGCCGGGTTCCAGCCCGGGACAGCGAAGATCTAGTTAGTCTATCATGCAGGCCAGCTGTTACAGCCTCTTCTTGATATTATGCGACCGAAGGGCGCATAGTTCTTTTTCTCCCAAGGGTCTTTTTGCGGACAAACTGACGTTTTCCTGCGGAAAACGTCCATTCGCCCTTACAAGAAAAAAAGGCTTATTTAACTGGCAAGGGATTACGCTACCTCTGTCTTCGAGGTGACCATTTTTCTGCTGACTGTTACGACCATCTCGATTAAGACGGTCAGAGTTACCGCCGGCCTACAGCGGGGCATAGGCCCATTGAAATGAGCTTTCACACACCGCTAGTGGCCACGACTCACCGAGTATACAAAGCGTTTTCACTTAGCACTCGGCTGTGTTTCTCAACCGAAGAGATGAGATGATGAAAACGTCGGACTTGCGCGCTTTCCAAAATCAAAAGCCCGTCTCTCCGTTTGTTAAACAGTCCGATCTCCCTTGTCACTGCGACCTGCTCATCGCTGAGCAGGCACGGCTTGTACCGAAGATACGCCGCTAGTTTTTCGGGAACTCCTTTTCGCAAATACAAAATGACATGCGAACGAAGTCCGCAATGTTTCTTTTGACTGCGAGCTACTTTTCTTTACAAAGAAAAGGAGCTCTTGCCGATTTCCCTAGGCTGGATTATCCCGAACACCTTCGCCTTCTCGGCGAGGGGCACCTGTTTCCCGGCCGGGCTGGTGATAGAATTAATTAAGCCCAATCTCTTACAGGCTTTCTGTTTGGATTTTGGGCAACATCTGTTACCAACTTGATTGTTTTTGGAACTGTCGAATATCCTGCGCCTTCTATGTCGTTAGCATAGACTTGCCTTACTTGACCTCGCGGGCCGCGATATCGTATTGCTCTCCCTTCCATTCCAGTGCCCACAATACTTGCTCCATGTAGGTCTTCTTCAAGCAAAACAAATCGCACTTTCTCTACAGACATTTTATCACAACATTTATTTGCCCGAAATCCTTAAATTCCTTTCACCAACCTGACTGTCGGTTATTGGTACGGACAATCTGCATCCTCCACTGCACAATTTTCACGGACCCCAGGATTTGCCTGAAGCTACCATACGGCAGCCTACTCACGCATTCGCAAGGTTCTCGCCATGACGGCGCTCCCCCTGCTTCAACGCTTGAACGCAGCGACGGCCGCGCTCAGGCTATCCCGCGGTGTTTTGCACAGCTTCGACGAATGCAGACTGGCACAGGAATATTAACCTGCTTCCCTTTCCCGCAAGCCCAGTTAGAGTTGCAGTTAGGACCGGCTAACTCCACTCAGATAAACTTTAAGTGGAAACCCTTGCCCCATCCCCAGAGCCTAGCCTAGACTAAGCTCTTTCAGGTGGTAGGGAATTGAGTGGAAGAAGAAGATTAGATACCATAAACATATCTTGCGAGTTTGTATCCTGGATACGTTATAAAAAGAGAAAACCTTGGATTTTTACCGAATAACCCCCTTATATCTTCATCACTTTGCCCTTTGTTTCTTCTTGCTACAATTTCATCACGTGTCCAATCATAGGACATTTTGTTTACCGTGACTAAACCAGCAAATAACCCTATCCCTCCTACAATGAGACCGGATGTCGTTCCTCTATCCATATTGATACTTCATCGCAATCCTTTTATTCCTTCTTCTACCATTTCTCGCCCTACTCTATGCTACTCCCAGCAGGATTCTCATTGCCGCAGGGTCCACACCCTCTCAAAAGGATGCTTCTGCCCCCGCGGCACGCCTTCCTACCACTTACTGCATTTGCAGCAAATCTATGGTATCGGCAGCTGGCTTAGCCCCGTCCATTTTCAGGGCCCAGAATCTCGATGGGTCCGCTGTTACGCGTTGCTTAGATGGTGGCTGCTTCTAAGCCTACATCCCCACTGTCTGAGATTCCAAACTCCTTTCAATCACACTTAGCCAGCATTTCGGGACCTTAACCATAGTCTGGGTTTTTCCCCTTTCGGACATCGAAATTACTCCAGATGCCCTCACTCCTGCCTGCGCGCTGATGGATTCGGAGTTTGACAAGAAAACTGAGGGTTTCCCCTCTTGGCCTTCTGATCAGTAACTCTACCCCATCAGCAGCCAAAGGCAAGGCTGCACTTAGATGCATTTCGGAAGGAACCAGCTATCACTGGGTTCGATTGGCTTTTGGTGTTCAGGGAGAAGATTAAAAAATTTTATCAATTTCGTAAAGAACCGCAATATTATATGGAATTAAGAGACTCATTTCAGTAAGGAGTCGTCGAAATGGATATCTCATTTCGCCCAAATTGCGTTGAGTCCATGTTCCAAATCCAAAGATTGGAACCATGTCTCTGAAACGTAGCCCTAGTTCTTCTCTTCGGCGGGATTCATATACCATGCCGCCGAATCCTGCTGCAAAAGGAATTATTCCATACGCAAGTTCAGCTACTGACATATTAATCCCTAAAGATTATTTGTCTAAATCTATTTATCCCCATGTATTCTTTTCTCCTCCCCGAATTTCACCCCTAGACCCAGGTCACCCCAAAGGGTCGTCCCATAATGGGTAACGGGCCTCCACGCCGCTTTCGCGGCGCTTCACCCTGCCCAGGCCTAGATCACCCAGTTTCGGGTCATATCCCCGTGACTAACGCGCTTTCACACTCGCTCTAGCGGGCAGAATTAGGATAATTAATAGAATGAAAAATAAAGAAAGCTGGCTAGCTGAGTAAAGGATAAGGTCCTTCACGAAGTTTTCCGATGGGTGTATAGCCTTCCCCTCTATGTGTATAGACAATTCCATTGGGGTCTGCAAACAAAAAACCTCCATTCAGTTCATCCAAACCCTCCAGTGGAACCAAATTTCCGTGTCTTGCGTCCAAAGGTCTTAGTCTCAGGTTTCTAGTTAAGTTGTGTCCGACTTCTTCCATCACTTCACCTTTCTCTTTTCATGGAAAGCAGGTCATATAAACCTAACCTTGTCGCTGTGAGTACACTATAATGTCTGTACAAGTTTTGGATTATCTTGCCTGTTTTCCGTGAAATTTTGCATTCCCAGTTCCGCCTTTCGCTACGGCTTTCGCCTCGCCACGAAGATATACTCCCTGCCCCGTTTTTCAAAACGGACACCGGTTTACTCCACGCTTGCGCGTGGCATTCGCCGGCTATCTATAGCTGCCTGGTTTCAGATTCTTTTCACCGGGTGTTAACCCTACTTTTCAGCTTTCTCTCGCGGTACTAATCCGCTATCGGACTCGGTGAGTGTTTAGGATTAGAGGTAGATACCCCCGTATTCAGACTCCCTATTCAGGGAGCCCTACTCTGGATACCAGGTATCTGACTTCTTTCCTTTTCCCTACGGGGCTATCACCCTTTGTCGCGCTGCTTTCCAGCAGACTTCGGATAGGAAAACTAGACAGAACCCTGGTCCAAACTCCACATCTCCTCTTGCTCATCGCAAAAGGATTCGGTTTGTCCTACGCGGTTTTCAGTCGCCCTTACTAGCCGCATCGCGATTGCTTTCTTCTCAGGCATAGTTGGAAAGCAGGTCTTTTAGCTCTCGCCATTGACCGAATTTTAAAATTCCAATAACATTTGAAAGTTTGTCAAATTCAGCCTTTGCCTTTTCTAAATCATAAGATATGATAATAAATTTCGCATTGCAATTCTTCAAAACATTACGCCAACGTGGGATTTTATATTTCCAGTAGGCATCATCGCTTCTGCCAAGATATTCGACAAATAATTTCGGTCTATCCGCAAATCCAAAATCAGGTACGATATGATTGTCCTTTGCAAACACTTGGCATTTTTCGTAATTCACTTGAAAGCCACTATCACTGAGAAACTCCAAGATTCTCTTTTCATCTTTAGAGCGAACTTTTATTCCAAGTTTCGTTGGTACATTCCTTTTAGGGCTATTTAGAAACCCTTTGAATCTCCAAGAATTTCTATCTCCGTCGTATTTCTTATCGAATATGCCAATTTTCTCCTTGAAAGGAATCTTTCGCCATTCTTTGGCGTTTTCTTTATTGGCATCCGCAAAAATTCCTAATTTCATTTTACTTGCTTTTGAACCTCCTGAAGAAGCAAATTTCTGAAATGCATCCAAGCCGTGTTTTTCCAAAGTTACTTTTCTTCCTTTCTGTGCTCGTTTTCTAAGTTCGTTAAGGCCAAGCTTTTCTAAAGCACCTTTGCCGCCCTTAATTCTCCCCCATTGCTCATGCCTAATCTCGGCTTCAGGCATTTTAACTTCTGAAATTGAAGAAATCAGATGGACAATTGATAGTGGAATTGAACAAGTTTCAGACCTCCAATTTCTGAGACTTCCATCAGAATATCCGGCTTTCAAAACCAGATCTTCAAATTCAGTCCATTTTATTCCAAGCTTAACTTTGGCTTCTTTTAGGAAGCGCTTCTGTTCTCCTTTTTTGAATATTGCTCTATCTTTTATTTCCTTGAATTTCTCTAATTCAGCTTTGCTGAATTTATCAATGAAATCTTTTGATTTCATGTTTGTTACTTAGGCGAGGCGCCCTTATCTACTTTTCGTGTCCGCAGACCGAAAAGGAGAATAAGTGGCGCCGAGCCAAGACCTGCTAAGCCCCAACCGTGTTTCCTGCCCCTACTAAGATGCTTCAATTCAGGGCGTTCGCCTTCCCAACAGGACCTCTCCTATCGGGAATGTATGGGATGTCCCATTCGGCGATCCGCGGGTCAAAGACTGCATGCGTCTTGCCGCGGCATATCCCAGCTTGCCAGGACCTTCATCGCCTTACCGAGCCAAGCCATCCACCAGACAGCTTGGGAGCTAGCTATCTTCCTCCGGACCTGTGATAGTTTCATCGCCGCTGCTGCTGGGAAGCATGCAGAAGCTTTGCACAACACCTTGCGGAAAATTCCGCATTAGTAAGCAGAAGCTTACCGGCTGAGATTGCTCTTTCGCGTGCGACCGTGATCAGAGCTTTTTTAAGGCGAAAATTAGAAGGGTGTCTTTTTATTTTTCTTGCAGTGTTTTGCATCAAGTTGAATTTCCACAACCCTTCTTTTCTTCCGTCTTTACTTATTGTCAAACAGCCAGAAATCAGTTCCGCATAGTGTAGTGTCTAGAGACAGACACCAACCTCCGCTGCAACCTGCATCTGCCACAATGCAAAGCCGACTCTGACCAGCTTTAGTTTTGCCCAGACAAACTGAACGTTGCCTTGCAACGTTCCATTCGCCCTAACCTATCGCGCCCATCCCGGTTCGGAACAGGCAGAATAATTTAACTGCACCCTTATGCAAAGGGCAGCAATTTTAATTTCAATTGAAGTTATACTACCGTTTTTATAGAAAGTGAACTATTTAAGGCTTGTAAAAAGAAACCGGTAGTTCTTTGGATAGGCTTGTAGATTTTCTACACTTCTATTCTCTATTTCCTAGCCTTCTTCCAGAGTATTTCAAAGAACTTCCTGTAGTTATCTGCGATATCCTTGTTCTCTATCACAATCGCAAACGGGTTCTCGGCGCTCCAAAGTATGATAGCAACCTTATCGCCATAGATATTGGTGGCGGCAGGGCTTGACTCGTAGCCTGATATGTATCTCACCTGCGCCAGAGGTATTTTCTCGTGCCTCCCTCGCGCAGAAGAATCGAATATCAGCCGCATTGGTATTTTTGCTCTTTTTCTTTCCCTGTTGTACCACTTGAAATGATACTTTAGAATCTCATCCGCACCCGGATATGCGAGAAGCACATGCACAGGCTTGCCTTCGCTTATCTGCTCCTCAAGCACAGTTTTTAGTCCATTTCTGCCCTGGAAAAATCTCGTTTTTTCTTTCTTGAGCTGGGCACTATAAATCCGCGTGAGTTCTGTAAGGGATTCTTCTAATGCGCTTTCTTTTTGTTTTAGCAATTCCATCATCTTCTGCGGCGACGCTGCTTCGTACACGTTGCGGTTGTTCTTCAGCATCGTGCTAATGATTCCCTTTTCAAGGAGCCTTGGCATGACGTCATAAACAGTCCGCCTGTGCAGCCCTGCTTTTTTCGTTATCTCGCTGGCAAGCGAAGGTCCGCCCTTCAGCATAACAAGGTATACCTTTGCCTCAGTTGAAGTCAGACCTGTCTGGATGAGAGCTTCCATAAGGTCGGTTTTTTCCATAATGAATACCTGTTTTCGCTGCTTATAACGTTTTCTACTGTGGTGAATCTCTGCACCACACTTTTTCTTACGATTTGTCGGGCACTTGGAAGAGGTGAGAAAAATGACAGAACTTAGGAAAGTCGAGGAAGCTGCCTTGAGGGTGGCATCCATTGCATCCGTAAACAGGCCCTTGAATTCGTACCACCTGCGCGCCAGCAGGAAGCTTAAGCCTGCAGCCAGAGAGCTCTACGAAAGGCTTGCAGACGGACAGCAAACAAACGAAGGGCATGTGTACGCGCAGCTTGACTGGGAGACTGGTGCAACCGCAAGAGGATACAAACTCGGCGTAGAGGAGTTCTCCAGGATACACCCCGAGATGGCTGAGGAGCTGCGAGACATCATAGCAGAGCAGCGCGAATGCAAGAGAACCTACGTAACATGGGAGATACGCGGAGAACTTCCAAAAAGCTACGTAATGGGCGTGCTGAGGGACATCGGTCTCAAAGGGCGTGCAGCCGAAACCACATACAACGCCCTGCAGGAGATGGCGTCAAGGCTCGAAGAGAAGAAAGGCACGAATACGATTCTGGTGGATTAGATTGGTTTTTTAGTTTTTCTGTTTTATAGCCATGTGCGCTTATTTAAATCGCTTTCTTAATTATCATCTCTCAAGGGCCGATAGATCAATTGGATCCAAGCGAGCAAAGTGAGCAAGGGAGCTTGCGACCGCTGCGAACGCAGCGAGCGCGGAAGGCATTGCTTGGCAAGAAAGATCATCTGCTTTGCAAGCAGGAGGTTGTGGGTTCGAGTCCCACTCGGTCCATTATGAAAGGCCAATTCTTCCCCTACAAGGACGAGAATGTTTCAAAGACAAAGCCCTACATCACTTACGCGCTAATAGCAATCAATGTCATAATCTTCATCTGGAGCCTCACGGACTTTGACAATATTATTTTGAAATACGGCTTCGTCCCTGCCGAAATATCATTTTTGACCATATTCACCAGCATGTTCCTGCATGGCGGTTTCGACCACATCTTCGGGAACATGTGGTACCTCTGGCTCTTTGGCGACAATGTGGAAGACAAGCTGGGCAAAATCAAATACATTTTGTTTTATCTTTTATCAGGCATTGCGGCAACAGCCACGCATCTCGTGACCAACCTCGGTTCAGAAATTCCTGCAATTGGCGCTTCAGGCGCCATTTCAGGCGTGCTGGGCGCTTATCTTGCGTTCTTCCCGGACGTGCGCATTCGGGTGGCATCATATTATTATCATGGCACGGTCAACGCGAAGATGGTGATAGGCTTCTGGTTTCTGCTTCAGCTCATCTTTGGCTTCGCCAGCCTTGCTGGCGGCATAGGCAGCGGCATTGCATTTTTCGCTCACATCGGCGGGTTTGTGTTCGGGTGGGTGGTCGCCAAATTTGCATTCATGAGAAAAAGGAAAATCGCTATCTCCTCATCACCCTGAATGCAATTTTATCCGCACCCAGTCCCTGCACATATCCTAAAAATATGTTCATCATACCGAGCGGCTCAAGCAGTCGCGCATTCTTGAGCGGGCCTGCATCTAGCGACTCAAAGCCTATATCGGACGCAAGCCGCATCACCTTTTCTTTCGCATCAGCATGGTCAGAAGCCACAAAAGCCGAGGGTTTTCCTTCTGCAAATTTCGGGTTAGCAACAACCTGCGCAAACACCGTATTGAAAGCCTTCACCACCTTCGCCACAGGCGCAAGCCGAGCCACCTGCTCTGCAGCGCTGTCTGTGAATCCTATAGCAAGGCCTGAAAAATCAGGAGTCAGGGCATTTGTTATGTCCACAAGCACCTTGCCTTTCAAATCGCCCGCGCTTTTTATCGCAGATGATATTTCGCCGTATGGAACGGCGAGAAAAATTACATCTCCAAAAGCCACAGCCTCAGGCACCGAGCCAGCCTTCGAATTCTTCCCGCATTCTTCTGCTTTCGCTTTTGCCTTGTCTTCATGCCGCGCAGAAACCATGACTTCATGCCCTGCCCCTGCAAGGCGCCTCGCAAGCGCGCCGCCCATGTTCCCGCAGCCGATGAAGGAGAGTTTCATAGCACAAGTTTGAAGCTGAAAGAATTTAAATTGAAAATGTGAAGTTCCCTTGTGATTGAGATTGATGTGGATGTAGCAAATAATGCTGACATTTCAAAAGCAGAAAATTATCGAGATTTGTTGCAAGCATGAAGGCTTATCAATGAAAATGAAAGGCACCGTTTCTAAATATCCAGAATGCATCCACTGGCATTTCAAGAAAGGCAGGCAGCGCGGGACCCTTGAAATAACTTTATGGAAAGAGCAAAGAAGAATATGGTTCAATGTCCAGGCGGAACGGACTGCTGACTGGATTGATGAAAGTGTTTCTAAATTGAAAAAATCCATTGAAAGAGAACTTGCAAGCTGCTGACAAATCTTCATTTTCAAGGGCAGGGAAAAATTCTATAACACCGGAGATATGAGCCGTCCTCCGCTGCACCGGCATCGTTTGCCTGTAGCCCTGCCTCTGGACCCCATATTATCTCTGTTCCTGTTGGGTTTTGTCGGAAGCTTTGACGAAGGGATTGTATATCATTTTCATCTCTGGCGAGGGCACTCCACCGCCCGACTATAAAACGCTGGTCAGGGCCACAACATGTCGTACGCGACCAGTCAAGAACCACATCCCCCTCTCTTCGAGTGACCCTCAGGGCATTTCCAACATCTGATGGCTGGGGAAATGGACTAGGCAGGTTGTAGATAGCCTGTGCTCGACTCATATTATAATAATTAAAGTCTGTTGACCCAAATAAAATATTTCCATCTCCATTTAGGGTTGCCATATTTGTCCATCCGGAAGGAATTATATCCGCACAGTAAGACGTAATTGTGCAGGAGTATCCTTCTCCAAGCGCAATTTCTATTGCTTCGCGGTCTTGTGTTATTCCAAGGAGATTGTCATCGCCGAGCCAGATTAGCGAAGAAGGAACGAGTATCTTTCCATCATACTCGAGTCTGCCGCATTTACCCAGAGGCTCTATTTCTTCTGCATCACAGGAAGACTGAGTCGGATCAAGGAAGTAAAGCCCTAACCCGCGAGATACGACAAGTAAGGGCCTGTCTGCAAAGGATGGTCGTGCTATAGTAATGCCAACTGCATCGTTGGTGAAGCCAAAAGTGAATTTTCTCAAGACCGGACAGTTTTTGCCAAGGTCGCAGGCAACTTCTTCCTCACCCGTTCCGCCGCAAGGGTTGCAGTAGAGACTACTAGTGATGGGCGGATCCGCTGCCGGTAAACGGATTTCGTAAATGTGATCTTTGCCGGTATTGTAACCAGATCGGGCAAGCAAGAAAAAGGTATCGGAGTTGCAATTAATTTCACCATCGTTATATACAGCATCAACCACCCTGATGTCTGGTGGGCAACAGCGATCGTACTCCGCGCCGTCTGTTCTCAGCCATACTATATCTTCTTCATTTTCTGTCTGGTTAATGAAGAGAAGAAGCTCTGGGTCAACACCCGTGCTGGGCCGCCATGCAAGACTGCCTTCCACGCCGCAATATGGCGCTGGGCGGCTTTCATATGCTGGGATACAATTATTACCAAGTGCGATTGATACCGAAAAGGCGAATGTTCCCGCAAAACCTAGTATCCCTTTCATAAAGACCCTGATTATTTCTGCACTATGTTTAAATAGGGATTTGTAGATCGCTATGGGATATAGTAATTCATAAGTAAAATCAGATAGAGGCATGAGTTTTAACGCAGTCTTGCGCTTTACACACGGGCGTTCTGTCATCTTTCGCCAAGACAAATATCTCTATTTCCTTTCAGATGATATTTCATTGAGAAGCCTACTGTGCCTTTTAATAATTGATGGGAGCTATGATAATTGTGATAACATGTCGGAAATACTGCATATAAAAGAAAAGGGCGAGTACGTGCTGCTGTCGAAGGAAGAGTTTGAAATGCTCGGGGGCTCCCGGACAAATGGCCGAAGGAACATTTCAAAACTATTGGAAGAGGGCTATATAGCAATGGCAAAGGAATCTGTGGAAATAGCCAAGGAATGGGAAATTGTTGATTTGGAAAACCGCAGTTAACAGGCGTTTTGATGGAAATCAGGAGGGGCGATATATTTCTGGTGAATCTGGACCCTGTAATCGGCTCTGAGCAGGGAAAGACGAGGCCAGCTGTTGTTATACAGAATGATATAGGGAACAGATACAGTCCTGTTACAATAGTTGCCGCAATGACTTCCAGGATTTTCGAAAAGGAATTCCCAACAAATGTCTTTGTTCCCAAGGAAGAATCCGGATTGAGCGAAGATTCCACGATTTTGCTGAACCAGATAAGAACCGTTGACACGAAAAGACTCGTCAGAAAAATCGGCAGGCTGTCTAGAAAGAAAATGAAGGAGGTAGACGAGGCAATAAAAATCAGTCTTGGAATAATAGAGCCCTGAATTTGCGATCTTAGTGCTGAGTCAATAAAAAATAAAACAGAGGTATGAGTTTTAACGCAGTCTTGCGTTTTACACACGGCGATTTCTATCATCTTCGCTTAGATAGCGAAATCAAATCGCCCCTTCAATTTTTATCCGAAGATAAAAAAAGAGGTGATCCAACCGCACGTTCCCGTACGGTTACCTTGTTACGATTGCTAGAGCGCTAGCTTTTGCTAACGCACTCTTAGCCCCTCTTACAGAGTTCAGGCTCGACTTGCTCAGCGCAAGCCTCACCTAGACCCCGCTCGATTGGCTTGACGGGCGGTGTGTGCTTCTCCAGCAGCCAGCACGCAACTGGCAGCTTAAGGAGCAGGGACGTATTCAGCGAGAGATTTCACAAACAGCAAGCCCATCATAGAGCTGCTATATGCAAAGCGCGAACTGACGTTGCTCTGCAACGTCCATTCACTTGCAAACATCTTGGTCAAGCCATTAATATTTCATCATCTGTTTGTTTTTGCACTGGCCCAGCAATCATTCAACTTGCTGTTATGATGACCCTCGCTTACTAGGGATTCCGGCTTCATGGGGGCGAGTTGCAGCCCCCAATCCGAACTAGGCGCAGGTTTAAGAGGTTGGCTTCACCTTACGGTGTTGCATCCCATTGTCCTGCGCATTGTAGGCCGTGTGTAGCCCAAGGAAATTCGGGCCATACAGACTTCGGCTGGAAGAAAAACTTCTTCCATCTGCCGTCGACCACTCCTTCCTCTGGTCTTGCTGCGAAAAAGTTGCTTCGCAACTTCATACGCCTTAGCACCAGCGGTCCCGCTATAGTGCTGTTTCTCCGGAGAGAAACGTAGCAAATAGCAGTGTGGGTCTCGCTCGTTTCGTGACTTAACACGACAGTTCACACCACGAGCTGACGACGGCCATGCAGCTCCTCTCAGCTTGTCAGGTAAGCCCTTCAGGCTGACCCTCATTCTGCTGTCTTTTCCAGCTCGAAGAGTTGGAAAATTAAGAGAAATTCCATTTCTCTTCAAGTCCCTGGTGAGGTTCCCGGCGTTGAATCCAATTGAACCACAGCCTCCACCCCTGGTAGTGCTCCCCCGCCAATTCCTTTAAGTTAGTTGTCAGAAGTTCGAGAATCAAAAAGAAAGAAGAAACTCTTCCACGACTTTGAGAGAATTTGAATCTGAAATCAAATCAAATTCCTTATTAAGTATTTCTGAAGGCCCTAAAGGTATTTCATCAAAAATTGCTACAAATTTCGCTCTGGGATAGGTCTCTCGTAGAACTCTGGATCTATATCCATAAGCTTGGGCAAGTATTGAGATATCGTGTTTTCGTTTGCTTACTTCAAGAAAACAAATGCGATTTCCCTTTCGAATTACAAAATCTATGTTAAATTTCAAACCGGAAGATTCTATCAATTCGTGTGTAGTATATGAAATCTTCAATTTCTCCAGAAGATTTTGTATTTGCATTTCCTGCTCTGTTGGCCTTTGTTTTGCATTAGCCTTCATTGCTCCCAAACGCCCCCAAAGCTTTCTTTGCATTTTAGTTGTTTTCTTAAGGGAAAGTTCTTGCAATTTTCTGGCTCTTCCCCTAGGCATATAGCCTCTGTGCATCATTGAAAATCTTTTATAATTTCGCAAAACAGCATCTACCTTTAATCTTTTAGGAGCAATAGAAGCTACATTCTTGGCTATATGTGCTTGTATTTTATTTGCATTTCCTTTCTCATACTTGACAAGTGTAACTTGCGAAAGTTTGCCGTTTAGTAGCTTAACAAATTCACGTTGACTCAATCCAAGAGAGAGTCTTATGATAAGTACGGCCTCGGGTTTCATAGCAATAAATCGCTCAACCTTTTGTTTCTTAATTGCTTTGTTCATAGCCGCGGTTAGTTTCTTCAATTCTAATTGATCCATTCAAACCACTGATTTCAACCTTGCGATCGTATTCGGGGAAATGCCACAACATGGTTTACACAGTGAAGTGTATAAAGCTTATCGCTGCGACTTCTCTCTCCCCAGGCGGCCCGCTTAACGCCTTCGCTGAGGCGCTACAGAACCCCTAAGGTCTTGCAACACCGAGCGGGCATCGTTTACAGCTAGGACTACTGGGGTGTTTAGAACTTTTTCTTTATACAATATTTCTTATTCCAAGGTTTTTCGCGAACAAACTGACGTTTTCCTGCAGGAAAACGTCCATTCGCCCTTAAAAGAAAAAGCTTATCTAATCCCAATCGCTCCCCTAGCTTTCACGCCTCACCGTCGGATCCGTTCTAGTCTGGCGCCTTCGCCACAGGTGGTCCGTTGGAGATTAAAGGAATGTAAGAGCCTTCTTTCCGTTCTATTAATAACATGCGGGCAAAGCTCGCAAAGTTTTCTTTCTCCCGAGGGTCTTTCTTTTTATAAAAGAAAGAGGCTCGTTTTACCCCTACCTCCAACGTACCCCAGACCTCTCCCGGTCCCTAGGCCGGTAGTTTCCCTGGCCATTCTGACAGTTCGCTGCCAGATTTCACCAGAGACCCGCCGGCCCGGCTACGCGTGCTTTAGGCCAAATAATCGTGGTCACCACTTGGGGCGCGGGTATTACCGTGGCGGCTGGCACCCGTCTTGCCCACCCCTTATTCGCCTACCTAAACAAACCTCCGGTGCGAAGCACCGGAATGCATTTTGCAGTAAGCAAAAGATGCAGGAAAACCTGCATCACTCAGGGTTCCCTCCTCACGCTTTCGCGCATTGGGAAGGTTTCGCGCCTGTTGCGCCTCGTAAGGCCTGGCTTCATGTCTCAGAAGCCATCTCCGGGCTATCACTCTCATGACCCGTACGGATTATCGGTTTGTTGGGCTTTTACCTCAACAACAGCCTAATCCGCCGCAGCCCAATCGTTTCGTGCCAGAATCGACTTGAGCGATGCTTTGCATCGCTCCATTCATCTCTGGCTTTCAGCAAGGGCGCAGTTCCAGCATCCCTCGCCTATGGTGTATTATTCCCAGTTTCCCGGGATTATCCCCCTCGAAACGGCATGTTAGCTACGTGTTACTGAGCAGTACGCCTTGTCTTGCAACAATGACTCGCATGGCTAAGCCGAACCCTGATAGCAGTGACCTCCGGCAGGATCAACCAGAATTTGCGGGTTTATGCACTATTGGTTTAATTATTGTCCCTGCGATTCGTCACTCATACCTCTATCATGCCTTATCATGAGATAAGGCGCTCATATTTGGCCGTAGCTGGTCACGCGACTGATCATAGCAAGCCGAAGGCTTATACTTCTAGTCACGCCGGTTGCTACGGCCTTCATCGCTCCGAAGAGCTCTCGATAGATACCCATAGCTCGCGCATTTAGGCATCACAAAAATTCACCCATAAGCTTCGCTTACAGGCCAGCAGGATCATAGAAATACTCTACCCTGCGAACCATTGTATACCCTTAATAAACTATATAAGCTTTGTGAACGCGGGAGAATGTAATTATTGCTCTGGGTCGAATGGTAATTTTTCTGGCAAGTCGACTTCGTCGGGATCTTTACCTTTCAGCGACATAGCTAATGTTAATGCAAGGCCAACAGCTTCTCTGTATCTAAGATCAGGAAATCTATATTCTTTATAGAATGTTTTTGGCCTTTCTGGTCGATGAGAAAGTATTGCCCATTCGCCTCCGATATGCGTCAAATACAATGCCGCTTCTATCGGATTTTCCTCTTCTACAGGCATTGGTGAATCGATATGCTTGACTGGTCTCTTTTTTCTAGCAAAAACTCTTTCGACCTCTTCTTTGGAACGACCCAACACATCATCGACATGCACAGTGCCTGAATTGTACCTTCTCAAATCGCTTAATCTCTCTCTGCTCATTGGCACCGGTTCTGGCCAGTCGCCGTGCTCAGGATCCTGGTGCCATTCTGTAATTGTTCCGTCGTCTCGAATCTCATAAACTGAAGCCATTCTGCATACACCATTAAAGACGCAATACGTTTGAAGTATTCTTGCGCGCCCATCTGCGCCATAAGTCACTTCAGGTGTAACATCAAAACTGTCTACCATCAAAAGCCCTGGAATCGCTCTTGCCATATGATCAGCAATATAGAGGCTCAATCTTAAATCCGCTCTTGCCATTTTATTTTATGGCTGACATCTCCGAAATCGCAGAGCCAGACCCTTTCAGGCTTCTGGAAGGAATTGAACCTGGCGGAAGTATTGTCTCTTACGCCTTTGTTGACGGCAACGACATCTGCTTCGGCTCCTCTGATTTCCATGTATATTCCTTGAACAAGAATAATGGAAAACTAAACTGGAAATTCCGCACTCGGGGTATGGTTGGGTTGTCCTCTCCTGTTGTTGACAAGGGCGTTCTCTATGCATGTTCGACAGACGGTTTTGTCTACGCCCTGGAAGCAAAAACAGGAAGCCTTCTCTGGGAATTCAGGACAAATGATATTATCTTTACCTCTCCGGCAGCCTTTGAGGACAAAATATTTGTGACGTCCATGGACGGATACCTTTACTGCCTCGATTCCGGCGGAACATTGAAGTGGAAACATTATATGGGCAAGCCCATCATCATCTCGCCTGACGTGGTGAATGGCAACGTTTTTGTAGGATCGTGGGTTGAAAGAAACTATCAGTGCATAGCGCCTGATGGCAAAGTTTTATGGAAAGTAAACATGGAGCATTGGCCAACGAATGGAGCATTCGCAAGCCCTGACGGCAGATTTATCGCAGACGTAAGAAGCCGCAAAGGTGTGGAGTGCAGTGACTTCGTATTAACTTTCGGTTCTTGGAACAACAGGCTTTATTTGGTGAATGACGAGGGAAAAACCATTTGGAAAGAAGATGTAGGGGCAAAATTAAGTTCCCCGACGATAGAAAATGGAAAAATATTCGCAACATCCTTCGACTCCAATGTATATTCATTTTCCATGAAAGATGCGACACAAATGTGGAGATATGCGACAGGTGACAGGATACTTTACGACACTCCGTTTGTTCATAAAGGCATTCTATACACAGGCTCCAACGACGGCAACATCTATGCCCTGAATACTGCGGATGGGTCGCTCATCTGGCGCTTCCAGACAGCAGGTCCTGTCTTATCGCCGCCTGTTGTTTCCGAGAATATCCTTTATGTCGGCTCATGGGACGCTCATATGTACGCCTTTGACATCAGCGACCCTAAAAACCCTAAACTCCTGTGGAAATTCATGACAGGCATGCCGCCGTCTGCTCCAAAATTCATAAAATGGATTGATGAATTTGAAATGTTCAGGCAAAAATATCTTAACTTGCAGTGGAAGCCTGAGACCGGTGCAGCTATGCAAGAACAAGGCAAAAAAGGTGGTTATGAAGGAAAAGCCGTTGGTATCGGCGATTACTCAGCCTTCTCGCGATCTGCTTATGCAGGATTCCATGCAGGCGAAGCCTACGCTGGTAAAGCAGGCGTTTACACATCAAAGCGTGATGAAAAGAAGAGAGATGCGTACAAATAGTCTACCGTGATGTCTTGCATCCTCCGCTTAGGCATCCGTATCTGCACCTGCTGGTTATCTGGTTTGTTTTCATTCCGCTGCAGAAGAATTCCTGCAAATGGGTTGCATTTGTGCAATAATCCGTCCTGTTGAATTTTGTATCATTGTTTATTCCGTATATTGCCCCTTTGATTTTGTAACTTTTACCTCGGTCTGAGTCTGTGCAAGAATCGTCTGCCTCTGTCTTGTCTTCTGCATTCTCACATTGCTCATCTGCAGGCCAGTCCATCTTTCCGTCCTTGTCGTCATCTACTCCATTATCGCAGTGCACAAGAGGAGATGCATATTCGTTCAGGTCTTTGATGCTTGAGCAGCCAGGATCGTCAGGATAGTCTATAAGCCCGTCCCTGTCGTCGTTTATGCCGTTGTCACATTTATTTCCATACTCGCTTGCATCTGTCGCGCTTGAGCATCCGGGATCTGAATTGTAGTCTGTATAACCATCATCGTCATTATCCACGTGATCACTGCATTCTGGAGCACTGCTTCCGCCATGAAGCAGCCCCGACGGATTTAAAGAAGTATCAGCGTATACGGCAAACAGCACTGCTATGAGAAGTAGAAATATAACACCGGCAGCAGGCGCAAACGAGTCCTTGCTCGCAAAAATTCGCCTCATCGTAATCAATTTGCCTTTACAGGCTATTTATAATTATAGTGCTGCAAGGAATAAATAAGTAATTGCATATTCATTATCATGGTGCTCGAGATTGTCTTTGGAATATTTGCAATTATATTTATTTTCGTTGCCGTTTATTTCTGGTTTCAGAATCGTTTACTGCAAAGAAGCTTTGAACAGCGTGTAAAGGAATTTCTTGAGAAAGAAGAAGTGCGCATACGCACTGATGCAGCTGCGCGGAGTGGGCGCGTTCTGTCAGGCAAGACACTTGAAAAGCTCGTTCCTTTTCTGGATAAATTTCCTTACGATCCTCATGATGTAAGATGGATAGGCGATCCGGTAGATCTTGTTATATTCGATGGCAATAGCGCAGGCAAAATAAACAAAATAGTATTCTGCGAAGTAAAGTCCGGATCTTCGCATCTTACAAAAAACCAGAATGAAATAAAAAAGGCTGTCCTCGACAAGAAAGTAGGCTGGTCGGAATTCAGGACCCACGATGAAACAAGTTAAGATGGTTTTATTAACTTAACGTATGATTTAACCGAGCAAGAAAGTAGGGAGGCATGTTGTAAATGTCGCCTCAGGAAATGGCTGTTTCCTTTGATAGAAGGAACTTTCATGGATTGAAACAGCCTATTCTCAAGCCCCACTGATTTCACAGAGGCTTCCTATTTACCATACCTTAAGTAAACGCAATCGGTTAAGATTCCAAACCGCTTTTATACATGGAATTCTATTTATCTGCATGCAGCAGGCTTACGAAAACCAGCGTGTCGGAATCTTTGTAGACGTGCAGAACTTATACTATTCAGCAAAGCATCTGTACAAGGCAAAGGTGAATTATTTTGAGCTTATGAAAAGATCTCTTAACAGCCGCAAGCTTATCCGTGCCATTGCATATGTAGTGAAAGCGGATGAGCTCGGCGAAGAGAAATTTTTCGAGGCATTGAGGAGTGCAAACTGGGAAGTGAAGTCAAAGGACTTGCAGATATTCCCGGGTGGCCAGAAGAAAGGCGACTGGGATGTCGGCCTGGCAGTGGATGCAATTGAGCTTGGACCTAAGCTTGATGTCGTCGTCATCGTGAGCGGCGACGGTGATTACGTGCCATTGGTTGATCACCTGAAGCGGGCTGTCGGCTGCCGCGTAGAAGTGGTTGCCTTTGGCAAAAGCACGTCTGCGAAGCTGAAGGAGGCGGCTGATCTGTTTGCCGACCTTGACGAAACCCCGGAAAAGTTTCTGATAAGGGACAGGAAGAAGAAATGATTTATTTCACATCAATCGCTTATCATTCTATTTCCTCACATGAAATTCAGTGCCAAGTCTTGAAAATTCAGGGTGATAACGTCCCAATGCGATAGCCATCTGGTCTGCTGCAGCAACATCGCCTTCAACCAGATTCATCTCTTCTTCTGTAAAATGAAGGTAAGGGGGCAAAATGGATTGGACTTCTCTCCAGAAGTTATGGGTATCTGCCCTTCTTCTGTGATTATCCCAATCTCTTTCTCTAGTTCCTATTATGTAGTCTCTGTATAAATTACAGAGATCAGTACCCATATCAAACACTTGTCCAATGTATTCGCCTATACGGCGCCATTTAGCCCTTACACCTTCTACAATTAATCTTTCGTTGCTCATACAACCACCTCGTACATCTCCGGATTTATTATCTTCGCCAGCGCGTAGAGGAGCGCCGTCTCCCACGAGCTCTCGCGGTCGTCGTGCTGCTTTGTTAATATGCCTATCGTCCCCATGCGCTGCTTGATGTTTTTCTCGCCTGTAATCTCGTCCATTGCCTCTCCGAGTTCTTTTCTCTTCAGCATTATCATATCCACAGCATTGAGCGGAACTTCTATATGCCCGCCGCTTCCGAGACCTAGATTGCCTTTTCTACCCACAACAGCGCACCACCCTGTAAGGAAATATCCTTTCGTCGTCTCGTATATGCACCCTTCCATCCCGACGCCGTAATCCGCGCCTGTCTGCCTTTGTGCATTTTTCGCACGGTTTATCGCCCCCTCAACCGCCTCAGCTTCGCTCATCGGCTGGCGTGAAACTTTGTTATCAACTTCAACAGAAATAACCTCTGCATCTCCAAGTGCGCGGCCAAAAACAGTCTGGCACGCCTGAACCTTAGTCGGATTCCTGCTTCCAACTGCAACCTTTATGCGTTTCTTTTCTTCCTTCGGTGCCTCAAGGTTTTTTCCCATATCTTCTTTTATCTCCGCTATCTGGGATTCTACCGATGATTTTTCCTCATCGGCGTACGTCATCTGTGCATAATCCTCTTCCCTATAAGAAGGAACTTCATCCATTTCAAACACCTCTGGACCTGTACGCTCTTACAAAACTTCCGACGTGGCAGCACGCCTCTCCAAGGGCGGATAAGGATATGGCAGCAAATGGCAACGCACAAACCATGGCTAGAGAGGCGCCTGCTGGTTGATTTGATCTGAATCCTCCATATGCTGCGATTCCAAAGCCTGCCGTGTAAAGTCCTGCTACAACTGCAGCGCTTATTTCACTTCTGGCAAGGCTCAGATATTCCCGGGGATCATGAAGATTTGAACTGTAACCCATTCGATCGTCTATTACTTGTAATAAATCTATTTATTGCCGATCCATTTAGCCGCGCTTAAATAAGTTACTCCCGTTGCCTTCGCGCTTCTGGGCAGAATCAAACCGCGACCTGCTGTAAATCTCTATGTGCCCCTCTATGCGTTCTTCGGGCAGGCCATACCTTTCAGCCAGCCTTTTCCTTCTGAAAAGAGCTCTTTCTTCACTAATATCCGGAAAAAGAAAATAGATGACATTCCTTAGATGTCTGTAAGGCACCATGTCCGTTTTTATGTATAATGCGAATCTGAAACCAATCACCGCCATCATCTAATGAGCGTTGAAAAATTATTTGAACTTATTAACTTATTCGTCCCATAATTTTCCATGCTTATCTGCTACCTTGTGCGCCACGGCGAAACTGAGTGGAACCTGAAGAAAATACACCAAGGACATATGGATTCTCCCCTGACAGATAAGGGAAAGGAGGACGCGGAAGAGAAAGGAAAGATTCTACAAAATCGCGGCATAAAAATAATTTACAGCAGCGATTTAGGACGCGCTTCCCAGACAGCCGAAATAATAAACAGTTTTCTCCATTTGCCTGTTTCTTATATCAGCAAACTTAGAGAAAGAAACTTCGGGGTATGCAACGGCAGGCCTGCTGCTGAAGTGGAAAAAGCCTTGGGTGATTTTTGGGATCTAAATAAAGCTCCACAAGGCGGCGAAAATCTTCATCAAATCAGGGATAGAGCACTGTCGTTTATAACGGAGCTTGAAAGAAAAGAAACAGGTCCTGTGCTCATTGTTACGCATGAAGGTCCGACGAGGATAGTCCTCTCAGAAATTCTGCATAAAGAAATGTCTGAATGCGCAACAAACCAGGGTTTCATAGGCAGGTTTGTTGTGGAAAACGGCCGGCTGAAGAATTTCGAATTCATCAGGCATTGAGCATTTCGTAAGCAAGCCTTGTGACGCGCTCTGTTGCCCTGCCCTCCGGAACAAACCCTTCCCGCATTCTTGCCATCTCCTCCTGATAGGCGGGATCGTTCATAGCCCTTTCAAGAGCCGGTTTCAGATCCTCTTTTCTGTACACAACCGGATTTACTCCCAGCTTATTGGTTATAAGAAAGTC
The DNA here is from genome assembly GCA_016187395.1 of Candidatus Aenigmatarchaeota archaeon. Lineage (GTDB taxonomy): Archaea > Aenigmatarchaeota > Aenigmatarchaeia > GW2011-AR5 > JACRAC01 > JACPJV01. The sequence continues at coordinate 235 of JACPJV010000031.1, read as the reverse complement.
CTCTCCAACCAATCCTGGTTGGACACTTATAACAGGCTTCCCGCAATACAATGCCTCTGTTGCGACAGTGGAAAATGGAGTCAAAACAAGATCTGATGCCATGAAAGCCCGCCTTGGGTCATATTTCTTGACTACAACAAAACCCTCTCCAAAGCCCGAACATACCGCTCTAAGCTCGCCTTCATTCTCTCTTGTAGGGTGAGCCTTCACCAGAACCTCCCTTCCTCTTTGAGGC
>JACPJV010000003.1 GCA_016187395.1 Candidatus Aenigmatarchaeota archaeon | reverse complement strand
TGTCAGTTATTGCCGGTGCTTTTGCTGTATTTGAATATCGCAGGATGAAAAGAGAAGGTGTAAAGAAAAGCTATAGAAAGTTGCAGATAATTTATGTTATTGCCGGCATGCTCCTTATCGCGTCGCTTTTATAGTGAACCACATTAAAAATGCAGTCTTGAAACCCGGTTCGCTATATGGTTTGACTTCGTTTCTATGGCACTTCCTCGGCACCCAAAATATTATCGTGCCAGGAGAGTAGAGGGACGTTCCAGCCGTAAGTTTCTATCCTGTATTTCCTGCCCTCGACAAGCCTTTTCTGCGTGCGGTATGAGCCGAATTTCAGCTCAAGAACAGAGCTCCTGTTTTCAAGAACCCTCACAGAGCCGTCTTCCAGACGCACGGATACCTTGTATCTGTCAGGGCCTATCCTCCTTTCAATGCGCTTTTCTGTCACCGTTCCAACATAGGCGTCCCTGTCCAGGTGCGGCCCTATTGTTAGTGCGGACATGGCAAGCATGCACACAGCCATCATGCAGCCGCATCCGGCGCAGCAGGAAAGGCACCCTCTTTCATCTGACATAGTTTTCTTTGAAGGCAAAAATTCTTAAGTAAAGGAATCACTTCAAACAATGTTTCGGCGGGTTCTTCAGTACTTCTAAAATAAGCTTGATGCTGTTCTGTATATCATCAAGGCTTGCTATCCCCACCGTTGTATGCAGGTTCTTGACAGGCACTCCTATTGCAGTTGCCGGCACCCCTCCTTTTGATATTGAAATGCTCAAAGCATCCGTAGTGCCTACGTCGCTTACATCCATCTGAAGGGGTATTTTCTTCTTTCTGGCTATGTTCTCTATATGCTCGTTCATGCACCTGTTTCCTATGGTTGCGCTGTCCATTATAGTGATCGTCGGACCGCTTCCAGGAAGCCTCAGGGAATTCTCCTCTGACGTGCTGGAAACATCTACTACAATGCCCCAGTCCGGCGATAGCTCATAGGCAGAGGTTTTAGCCCCGTATAATCCTATTTCTTCCTGCACTGTAAATACGAAATTAACCATCTCCTTGACCTTTGCTGCCTTTGATAATCTGGCAACCTCTGAAAGTATATAGCATCCTATGCGGTCATCAAGGCCCTTTCCGTATATGAATTCCTGGTTTGCAAGATAGCCGAATTCTTGCTCTAGAACAATGAACGTCCCGACGTCAACTCCCTTCTTCTTGAGCTGTTCCTTCGTAAGCCCCATATCTATAAACATGTTTTCCAGTTTTGGCAGCTTTTCTATCTCTCTTCCATCAGTCATTTCCAAAGTGCTGATTATTCCGCGCAACTCGGGTCTGCCTAGAACATGAGTTCTGTCCCCAAGAAGGTATACAGGCTCTATAGAGCCTACTGTATAGAAATATACCCTTCCGGATACGTCTATGTTCTTTACAATAAGCCCTATCTCATCCATATGCGCTGCCAGCATTGCCTTGGGCTTTCCTCCCTCATGGACAGCTATGAGATTTCCCAGCTTATCTGCATAGAGTTTGTCTACATGGTTTTTTAATTCGCCTTCAATCATCTTTCTTACAGGCGCCTCTGATCCGCTTACACCGTATTCCTCAACGAGCTTTTGCAGAAGAGGGGGCATTTTTTCGCTTGCATGAAAGAATTACCCAAAAGCAGTAAATAAAGGTTTGGTAAGTAGAAGATGAAAGGACCTCAGAATCTATTATTCTGATTTATTTATGCCTTTCCATGACTATACTCAAGCAGCAAAGTTGCTCCCATCGTATGGAACTGAGAAGGATATAGTTTTCAGTTCTATAAGATGGAGCAATGAAATTGCTCCCATCGTCTAGCCCGGTCAAAGCGTCACAGCGGCTATGGATGCAGCCCTTTCGATGCCAATCCCTTTTCTTGAAAGAAAAGGTCTTGGCGAACCCCAAAAGAACATTCGGAACTCCGTTCCGATAATATTTTGAACCGAAAGGTTTGAGGGATAAGAAATTATCCCTATGATAAAAATAATCTCAGTTGCGCATCAACTGAAAAGGAAAAGAGGTTGAAAGGAGGAAAACCTTGGTTTTCTCTCCTTCAAAGAAAGGCTGAAACGGGGGTTCAAATTCCAATCCCTTTCTTTTGAAAAAGAAAGGTCTTGGAGAACGCCAAAGAAAACTATCGGAGCTTCGCTCCGATAATACGATTGGGATTGGATGAAATTCCCCCTGGGAGCATTACCTATGCTTTAGCTCTAGGAGTACCATCATGACCAGAATTACTGCCAAGAGCAGCAGCACAATGGTTAGATAGCCTGTGTAAATCTGCGGAGAGTCCTCTTGCGCATCCGGGTCTATCAGATAAAGCGTATCCTCGTCTGCAACAACTTGGCTGCTGTATTCTACAGCCACCTGCAGTTTATAAGCTCCTGCCTTCAGATCCCTCGGTGCAAGCAATATATCTGAAAGTGAAAGCAGCGTCTCCACTGTCACTGTTTTTTGCGCAAACGCTTCTTTCTTTCCTGTTTCTGAGTTGATAAGCGAGGTTGATATAAGAACGCCTGACAGTTTTCCTGAGCCCGACAAATCTGTGATCTGGATATTATACTGCACAGGATCGCCCGCTCGAACAGCTTTATAGTCAGGTGGTATTTCTATGCTTGCATTTAGCAAGATTTCCGCCTGTGCATTCACCAATCCGCTAAAAGGAATGATAAAGAACAAAATTAAAACAACCGCTTTGTAAGCATTTTTCAAAGCAGTTTGCCTTTCCATAGCTTGCACCCTTTGTCATTCTGCTATGATATGGTGCAGGACAAGTACGTTCCGCTAATGCCGCCTGTTTCTGCTGCCATGGCCTGGAGAATA
>JACPJV010000032.1 GCA_016187395.1 Candidatus Aenigmatarchaeota archaeon | reverse complement strand
TACGCAGACCCGAAGACAGGCATCAGGCAGAGCGTTCACGCCGATTTCGGGAAGGGGATATGGTGCCCTGAAGTTATTCTTACAGATAATCCAGGACAATCAGAAAGCGGCCTTCCTGTATACAAATGGTTCAGAAGGCCAAGCGGAATATACCTGATTGAAAAGGGCGGTTCAAGAAAAGAAAACCTGATAACAGGAAAAACAGAAGAGAAGAAGGCCGAAGAAAAGCGATATGAAATAGAAATAGACGGAGAAATAATTTTGTACGAATGCCCGCCTTCAGGCTGGGCAGTTCCTGCAACGTCAGGTAGGTTCATGGGATACTTGCGCCACCCGCACACAGGCGCTGCCGTGGCGACTGTCCTTGACAGAAGCGTTGCAGTAGATGCAATGGAAGCCTACATCAGAAGACACGAAAGCGAATTTGCAGGCTGGGATATGATAGAAAGCACTCTTGAGCTCTGGAGAAGCGCACTGGAAAAAGAAAAGTTTGAAAGGCTCTTCGGAAATGCAGACCTGCCAAGGAAGATGGCAATTACAGAAACCTCATGGCAATACAGCCCGTCTCCTAATTCTGGAGTGAGTGCCGTGCGGCGGGACTTCTGGGACCATGAGTACGGCCCGTTGAGCGCCGTTCTCGACGGCGGTCTTGGCCGCAGGACTGTCTACGTCGGCGCCCGTCCTCGCAGTAAGTGAAAGGCGCGTGCGGAGCACGCGCAAGCGGTTTGGCGAGCGCGGAGCGCTCGCGCGCAATGAAAGTATAAAAGGATTGGTTCTCATCATTTTGTCTGGTAATAATGCCAACATCAAAGGATGTCGACCAGACAATGCTTGTGAGGGCTGTGGCGGCACAGCTGAAAGAGAAGATGCAGGAGCCGGAATGGGCTTTGTTTGTAAAGACAGGCGTTTCGCGCGAGCGCCCGCCCCAGCAGAGAGACTGGTGGTGGATGAGGGCGGCAAGCATTCTTAGAAAGGTCGATGAAGAAGGCCCTGTTGGTGTTCAAAGACTCAGGACTTACTACGGGGGAAGGAAGAGACATACGCACTCACCGGCACATTTCAAAAAAGCAGGCGGAAAGATAATAAGAACTATTCTTGCGGATTTGGAAAAGCAGGGAATGATAGCAAAAACAAGCAAGCCCAGAAAGGGTCGCGTCATTACGCCAGAAGGCAGAAAGATTCTGAACATGGCAATGAAAGTTAAGGATTCTGGTTCTATGGTTTAAATCCTTTATAGAGCGATATTTTTCTATGGGCGTCGGTCGAGGAAAGCAACTATATTTGGCTGCGGCGCTAATCTTTCTGCTTATTGCGCCTGCTGGATCGACGGCAGAAAACACCACCAGCGCTGTAATAGAGGAATGGAGTGTTAACGTAGCGCTTCGTGACGATGGCACAGCCAGATGGACCGTTGATGTGATTTACAGAGAGACGGTAAGCAAGGACGAATACTGGGTTTTCTCCGAGATCAGGAACGTAGATATAGCAGTAGATGATGTTCCTATCAAATGCATTATATCACAACCAGAACTGGGCACACTTATATCGTGCAACAATATCAACGGAAGGCACATACGTTATTCTTTTGATGCCATGGATTTTGTCGAAAAAATGAATGAAAAATTCAATACGGTTTCCTATACATTTTCAATAACAAAATTTGCGGAAAAGTTCTCACTCGTTATAAAGCTTCCCTTAGGGGCAGTGCTTGCAGACAAAGCAAAGCTTTCAGGAACTAACCTAAGACCATTTGAGCCGAGTTTTGGAAGGGAAGGAAGCGACGGACGCCTGATATTTGTGACGTGGGAACTGGTGAACCCGAAGCTGGGGGAGGCTGTAAGCGCGCGTATAATCTACGAGCCTCTGGTGGGTGTTATAGACAGCTCTTTGTCTGAAATCGCACTGATAGGACTTATCGCTATAGCGATATTGATGGTTTTCGGGATATTCTGGCGTTTGCGCCTGCGCACCGAGAACATACTGCCTATTCTCAATGCAGCAGAGCGTGCGGTTGTAGAAATCCTGATGAAAAACAAGACAATAGATCAGCGGGACATTGTGCGTGCTACAGACTTCAGCAAGGCAAAGGTATCGCGAGTCCTAAAGGAGCTGGAATCACGCGGGATTGTTGAGGTGACGCCGAAAGGAAGAACGAAAAAGATAAAATTGAGCTTAGGAAAATCCAAGCCTAAGGAAGAAAAACCGGAAATATCAAAGGAAGAGAAGGAATTAAGGGAATCGCTGCAGGGATAGCATTCCAGATCTTAATGATCATTCTAATATCTCCGCATCGTCTACGATTCCATCATAATCTTTATCAATGCCCTGAACAACAATACTTTTTTTGCCTTTCAGGACTTCGAAATTTTTCATCAGCGCGATTATCGCTGCACGGGTTCCTGAATAGCGCTTGCCTGCAACAAGGAGCAGCTTTTTCTTATTATCAAACGGGTTTTTCATATTCAGGACAAATCCGGTGTCGTCGGATCTGTACGTGCGCCTTGTCCTTGATGAAAATATGTTCTTTTTCTTGTCAAATCTTACAGGCATTTTTTCGTTTATCATAGCGGTGATTTTGTTTATGACAGGGCCTCCAACTACTATTAGATTGTCCTTAAAATCTTCTCCCTTCATTTCAGTGTCTAAATGAACGGAAGGCCTTGACTCAACAAGAAAAGTGCCGAAGAAAAGGCCCAGGTCTATTGCGTAATGCGCGTCTCTTGAGCGCGCACGCTCAGGACCGTGAGGATCAGGACTGCCTATCACTATTTTTGCATTCATTTTGCCTTCTTCTATGAAAGGTTCAAATTCATTTTTCGGAATTTTCTTAGCTTCTTTTAGCTCGTCAAAGCGCAAGACAAACGCAGGCTTGGATAACGAATAAAACTTTGCTAAGGCCCCTCCCCGCTCCTCTTTTTTGACAACTCTGATCAATTTCTGCTTTTCCAGATTCCGTATATGGTAGTATATCTTCTGTTCGTTTTCTTTCAGCACTCTTGCAAGCTCTTTTGGATATGCGGGGTTCTTTGAAAGAATATGAAGTATTTTGCCTGCAAGAGGTGCTCCTGTATATTCAATTTCAATGGCAGGCAAAACGTGCATCTTTCCATTCAGCTCTTTAGCCACGTACATACGCATCACTACAAAAATATTTTTAGTACTATCATAATATTTTTCATAAAGCTATTTAAGCCCCTGAACTAAAGGAAAGCTATGTGCGGGATTTTCGGGATTGCGAACAAAAATAAATTTTTGCTGTCAGACGTGATAAATTCTCTGAAGAGGCTGGAGTACAGAGGGTATGACTCATGGGGCATTGCCACAAACGACGATATCATGGAAAAGAAGGTCGGAGAAATACCCGTGAACTCCAATCTTGGTGACGGGAATGCAAAAGTTGCAATATCTCACACACGCTGGGCCACCCATGGTGGCGTGACGCAGGCAAACGCGCATCCGCACTCAGATTGCACAGGAAATTTGTTCGTAGTCCACAACGGGATAATAGAAAATTATCTGGAGATGAAAGATTTGCTCACGCAAAAGGGGCACAAATTCTTGTCGGAAACAGACACCGAGGTTATCGCGCATTTTATCGAGGAGAAGCTGAATGAAAGCAAAAGCCCGGATGAAGCGTTGCAGGAATTCATGAAAAATTCCAGGGGCACCTTTGCCGTGCTGGCGGTAAGAAAAGGGGATAATAATGTATACGCAGCAAAGCGCGATTCTCCGCTTGTGCTGGGCATTCTTGACGGAGGCTATGCCATAGCCAGCGACATCTACGCCTTTAGCGACAAAACGAACAGGGCAGTATGGTTCGAAAATGACGAATACGCTGTAATCAACAGCAGCGGCTTCCGGATCTTCGATTCTGATGGAAAGCATGTGAACAGAGACGCAAGGACATTCGAATGGAAGGAGGAAACGCAGGGACACTATTATGATCACTACATGAACAAGGAGATTCATGAGGTACCTGATGTTGCCAAGAGGCTGCTGGTGTCGCTGCAAAGGGAGCAGAAAATGCAATTAGAACAGCTGGCAGGCATGGTAAGAAAGGCGGGAAAGATAATATTTGTTGCGGTAGGGTCGAGCTATCATGCATCGTTGCTCGGAACATTCTTCCTTCATAAGGCAGGAATTGACGTGCAGACGATAATTGCAAGCGAATTCAGGGATTACACGTTTGTGGATGAAGACACATTGATCCTGGCGATAAGCCAGAGCGGCGAGACGATGGACGTGATAGAAGCATTAAAAACTGCAAAACAAAGGGGGGCGCGCATAGCAAGCATCGTGAACGTGCCTTATTCTACTGTTCAAAGAATGAGCGAGCTTTCAATACAAATACTCGCAGGACAGGAGATATGTGTGGCTGCGACGAAGAGCTTTATAAACCAGGTCATGCTGCTGATAGCGCTGGCGGCAGAGCTTGGCTATAGGCAGGATTACGATAAAATACCGGAAGAACTTCAAAGGCTGTTTGATTTTGAGGACGAGGTGAAAAAACTTGCGCGAAAGCTTGCCGACAGCAAGGACATCTACATAATCGGCAGGGGAATGTCATATCCTGTTTCACGTGAAATAGCATTAAAGCTTAAGGAGATAAGCTATGTGCACGCAGAAGGCATGATGGGCGGCGAACTCAAGCACGGGACTATTGCGCTTATCGAAGAAGGTACGCCGGTCATAGGGCTCGTGGACAACGAGGAGATAATCTCGAACATGAAGGAGGTTGAGGCGAGGGGCGCTGAGGTCATTTCTATCAGCGACTGCCCCACGGAGTTCGGGGGCATGCAGCTTCCTGTCGGCAGCGAGGCTTCCTTCGCTCTGGGAGCTTCCATGATAGGGCATCTGCTTTCCTACTATATAGCGAAAGAGCGCGGACTGCCGATAGACAAGCCGAGAAATTTAGCAAAGAGCGTGACAGTGAAGTGAATTAGTTTTTCGAAACCTTTTTTGCAAACTCGTCTTTAGCAAAGAAATTTTTCAGATAGTAGCGAAGGGAATCATCTATACAATCTATGCCCTTTGGCTTCTTTATTTTTTTCAGGCTATTTTTTATCCACTCTGCGGCTCCTTCGATGTCATGAACTATGGCATCGCAGGGCACCTTTACGAACGGATGGATAAAATCTATGATGCGTCCGAAGTCGTTATGATCGGGGTCGGCGAATTTCCCGCCTTTTCTGGCAATTCCCAAAAGAGGTTTATTGAAATATTTCGCAATCAGCATCTCCTGCGACCCACCAACGCTTATATCATCGGTCAGATTCACTATAACAAGGTCAGAGGATTTTATCAGAAACGCATCCCTTCCAAAGACCATTACAGGGTCGAAAGGCATCTCCTTTCTTGAAGTTGGGTCCAGATTTGTGAATTTAACCCCAGCTTTCTTTTCAAGTTCCTTGCAGAATTCATCGCGCCAGAAACTTGTCTTGAAAATCGAATTCGCTGAAACCTTTCCTGCTATGTAGACCTTTATTGCTCTCACCTTATCACCCCAGTTCACCCAAGCTATCTGTAAAGCTTTTTGGATATTTGTATGCGAGAAGCCTCTTTGCTTCCCCAATAGGCACCCATTTGCATTCTGTATGCTCAATGCTCAGTTTAATTTTTTTATCTTTGTTCCTTAGCTTGCAAAGAAATACGACCAGTGCAAGCTTCACACCTTTAATGTCTGTAGGATTTTTCTTATGCGAGATTGTTATACTGAAAACCTTTCCTAAATTTATATCCTTTTTATCCAAAGCCGTCTCTTCCTTCAATTCTTCCAGCAAGGTTTCTTCCAATTGTTTTTCTCTAACTCTTCCTCCAGGAATATCCCAGAACGCCTTGTCAGGAAACTTCAGATTCTTCGGATTCACCCTGAGAAGAAGGATATTCTTTTTGTCGTCTAGTATCAATGCCTTAACGCCGACATGAAAGAGCTGTTCGTGCATGTAAAAATTAAGTTATCAATCATTTAAATCTGCTTAAAAAACTTTATCGCGCACCGACCGGAATCCCCACGGTTATATCTTTTATGCTCCCTTTGGGCATCCTTTTAGATGCATCCAGAATCTCTATTCTGATTACCTTACCTTCCTTAGTATAATCTATTATTATGCCTTCGGCTACCTCTTTGCTGATGTCATATTCGCCATCCTGAAATTTAATATTCATGGCATCTGCTCTGGGATCATATGTGATTTTCATATTTTTTCACCTGTACCTTTCAGGCTTTGTAGAGTATGCAGTGATAATGATATAAGCGTTACTTTGCTCTTCATAAATAACTCTCAGCAGCTTATTCCCGATAACTTTCTGGGCAATCTTTCTGCCGAGCCTTGAATCTATAACTTTGTCAGGGTTCTTTATGATATCTTCGACTATTTGCTTGCTCAACTTTCTTTCTGTTATAATCTCTTCGACATGCTCTGTATAGTCAAATTTCATCATATCACCTCCTGAACCGCTTCTGCCAAACTTTTTGGTAGCGAAGACGAATGGACGTTTGCTTTGCAAACGTCAGTTTTCATTCGTTGACCAAAAATATATTTTATCTTTTAAATCTCTTCTGCTGGCTGAACAATTTTTCTATATCTTTGACAGTATTCGCGTCTTCGGGCTTCTTTTCATCTGTGCGTATCCTTAACAGACGCGGGAAGCGCAGGGCGTAGCCTGTGGGATATTTCTGGCTGCGCTGGATTTCCTCGTAGGCAACC